>JACRMU010000144.1 GCA_016219515.1 Deltaproteobacteria bacterium | reverse complement strand
GCCTTCCTGCGTTCCGTGATGTCGATGAACGCGACAACCGTTCCGGGCCTCCCCCCTCCCGCGTCCCGGAGCGGAGCGGAATTGAACGAAAGGATCACCGGTTTCCTGCCGGGGAGGGCCACGGCGCACTCCACGTCGTAGAAATTCCGCTCCTCCCGAAGAACCCGATTGCCCGGGTGGTCTTCCTCGGAAAAAGGCTTCCCGTCCGCCTGGGTGATTTCCCATCCGATTTCCTTGTAATGCCGTCCGATCATTTGACTGCGTTTCACGCCCAGGATGCCCGACGCGGCGGGGTTTGCGTACGCGATGACCTCCTCTTTATCGAGGAGAACGACGCCGCAGGGATTGGTCTCCAGGATTTCGTTCAGGCGCTTCTCGTTCCCCTTCAATGCCTCCTCGGAGCGACGGACGGTCTTCACGGAATGGTTAATGAGCCCGTAGATCAGCAATGTCGTGCCCGAGAGGAAATACAGATCCTTCATCTTCTCGCTGGCATGGAAAATATCCGAGAGGTAGAACGTCCAGGCGATCCCCATCAGAAGATAGAGCAATGTGATTTTCAAGGGGATTCTCTTCTCTTCGAAGATTCCCCCAAAGACCGTTTCGAGCCTTCCTGCGATCGTTTTTCCTATGCCAGCGGGACGGGTGCTCACGATTCCTCGCTTCCTGGAACGTATTCGGGAAGCCTCCAAATCCCCCACGGTCCGCCGAAAATTCCCATTTCAGTGGTTTTGATGCAGCAATCCAGGGGTTGATTTCGTAGTGAGTGCAGTTTTCCCCTCCCCCAAACCTTTCTCGATGGACCGTCGCGATTCAGGGGTTGCGCCGACTTCGCTCGGGGAGGAAAGAAAAGAACGGGAATCTCCCGGTTCGGGGAACCGGGAGATTCCCGACGGATCAACGGAAATGTTGCCGCCCTGGCTGCGTGTTACGCCTCCGCCTCGGGCGTCCGGGAAACCAGACCCTGCCGCCGGACGATGAACCTCTCGTCGGCGATGACCGGCGTCACGCCGTCTTCCCCGACGTGGAAATCCCCGTTGAGGATCGGGATCGCGACCCGGAGGAGCATCGTGTACACGAACAGCCCGGTGGCCCAGATCCCCATCGACACGAGGAACTCGATCCCGGTGGGGGAATAGTCGTAGATCTCCCCCAGCACGTCGGGCGCCAACCCCGGGATCACGAGCCCCATCCCCTTTTCGATGTAGACGCCGATGAAGATGAGGATGCACCCGATGTTCAGCGTGACGTAGTTCTCCCGGGTTTTCGGGACGAGGAAGAGCACGAACGCGGTCACGTTGAAGAGCATCGCGGTCCAGATGTACGGCACCAGGCTCGTGTGCCCGTGCAGCCCCTGGAAGAGGTACTGCATCGGGGCAAGGTGGATCGTGTCCGAGTAGTACTCCTTGAACACCTCGGCGCCCAGGAGAAACAGGTTGAGGAACATCGAGTAGGCGATGAGCTCGGCGACCTTGAAGATCGCCTCGTCCTTGATGTCGGTCTTCGTGTATTTCCGGATCACCTGGAAGAGCATGATCATGAAGGCCGGCCCGGAGCAGAACGCCGACGCCAGGAACCGCGGGGCCAGGATCGAAGCGTTCCAGAAGGGTCTTGCCCCCAGCCCGTTGTAGAGGAACGCCGTCACCGTGTGGATCGATATGGCCGCGGGGATGGAGAACAGGATCAGCGGCGTCGTGAAGGACTTGTTCGGCTCCCGGCGGTGGTACAGGTTGTAGAGGATGAAGACCGCGATCATCAGGTTCAGGACGAGGTAGGTGTTCAGGACCACCACGTCCCAGGCGAGGAGCGACTGCGGGAAGTTGAGGATCCCGATCTTCGGGATCAGGTGCCAGAACCGCTCGGGCCTCCCGATGTCGACCGTGACGAAGAGAAGGCACATCACCATGGCGGAGACCGCCAGCATCTCCCCCAGGACCGCGATCTCCTTGATCGGCTTCCAGTGGTACACGTACGCGGGGATGACGAGCAGGACGGCGGCCGCCGCGACGCCGACGAGGAAGGTGAAGTTGGAGATGTAGAACCCCCAGGATACCTGGTCCCGCATCGCGGTGACGATCAGGCCGGCCTGGAGCTGGTGGGCGTAGGCGAACACCCCGACCGCCATCAGGACCAGGAGGGAGAACACCCAGGCGTAATACGCCTTGCTCCCCCGGAATACGAGGACGAGCGTCCCCTTGAAGAATTCCCAGATCATTTTCATCTTCTTTCCCCCGCCGGCTACGTCGCGTAGAAGTAGAAGAACTTCGGCTGCGTGTTCAGGTCTTCCTTGAAGATGAACACCCGCTTGTTTTCGATGATGTAGCGGATCTCGCTCTCGGGATCCAGCAGGTTCCCGAACTTGCGGGCCCCCACCGGGCACGCCTCGACGCACGCCGGGTAGCGCCCCGGGTTCTCCCGGGTCCGCTGGATGCAGAAGGTGCACTTCTCGACCACCCCGACGGGCCGGGGACGGTTCCCCAGGATGTGCGTGTCCGGGTTGAGCTCGGCCGCCGGCAGCCCGGGCTTCTTCCAGTTGAAGTGGCGGGCGCCGTACGGGCAGGCCGCCATGCAGTAGCGGCATCCGATGCACCAGTTGTAGTCCACGACCACCAGCCCGTCCTTCTCCGTCCAGGTGGCCTGGACCGGACACACCTTGGTGCACGGCGGGCTCTTGCACATGTGGCACTGGACCGGCATGTAGAAGTACCCCGGCTCGGGGACCTTGGCGGGGTTGTAGTACTGCTCCGCCTCCTCCAGGTACACGCCCTTTTCCTTGTTCATCTGAAGGACCCGGATCCAGTGGATCTGCGGATCGCGGGACTGGTTGTTTTCCCGGACGCAGCCGTAGACGCAGCGGCGGCAGCCGATGCAGCGGGAAAGATCGAGCGCGTACCCGTACTGGACGCCTTCGATGGGGGGAGTCGCCTTCACCTTGACCGCCCTGCCGTATTGCGCGCCGTATTCCTTTTCCATCCGGGCGAGGACCTTCCGAAGATCGTCCTTGCCGAGCTCCCGGAAGTTCTTCTGGAAAAAGGCCTCCCAGAAGGAAGCGGACGCGTCCTTCCCGGGAAGGGCAAGCGCGCCGACCCCGGCGGCAAGCCCTTTCAGCGCCTTCCGGCGGGAAAGCCGGAAGATTTTCCGTTCGCGCGTTTCCTTGTCCGACATCGCGTGTTCTCCTATGGCATCACGTCATGCAGCGCCGAAAAGCAAGGTCAGCGGATCGTCTCCGGGCGTACCGGCGGCGGCAGCGGCTGGATCGGCTTGTACCTCGGATCGTGCGGGTTGTGGCAGTGGGCGCACAGAAGATACTCCTTCTTCCCGTTCCACTCGCCGGACCGCTTCCCGTGGACGCCCACCTTCCAGTCGCGGAACTTGTCGCCGTGGCACTGCCCGCACAGCCGGTACGACTCCGAGAAGTCGATCTTCTCCCCGGAGACCAGCCGGAGCTTGTCGCGGTTGGCGGCGTCGTGGCAGTCCAGGCACCAGCGCTGCCCCTGGGCATGGTTCAGGACGATGTTCGTGTGCTCGTCCTTGAGAACCCTGCGTTTCGGATTCGGCTTGATCTCCTTGTGGCACTCGGAGCAAGGGAAGATCCCCGGCGTGAACGGCGGAGGGGGAACGGGAAACTGCAGGGCCGCTCCCTCTTCCTTCCGGGTTTTCGGCTCCTCCGCCTGGTGCCCGGCCAGGGCCGCGGCGTCAGGAAGGAAAAACGCCGCGATCCGCGCGAGGAGGAAAAAATAACTCCAGCGTCGATTGCTCATGGGTCCCCCGATGAAAAGGTAAAAAAAAAGGAACTAAGACAAAAGGGAACCGCCCCCCGATCCCCGATCGCCCGCTACTCCCCCATCCGGAGGCCCGTGGCCTCCAGGTAATCCAGGTATTCGTAAACCACTTCGAAATGCCCCGCCTCCTCCGCCGAAAGAAGCCGGAAGAACTTCTTCTCCATGGGATTCCCCGCTTTTTCGGCCATCCGCCGGTACATCTCCCGGCCTTCCGCCTCGAAACCCAGGGCCTTCCTCATGGCGGCCGCCGCGTCCCCCGTGACCGTCTTCTCCTTGCGGAGCTTGCTGGTCTCCCGCTTGAACATCCGCATTCTCGCCTCGCTGGACGCGGTGGACACGGCCGGGAACTTTCCATCCTTTTCCAGCTTCGCGGAAATCGCAAGGATGTCCTGGCAATGCCTGTCCTCCAGGACGGCGAGCAGCTCGAACACCCGCTTTGCAAACCCGTCCGTGCTCTTCACCGCGGCGGCTGAGAAAAACCGCTTCCCCTGCTTCTCGAACCGGAGCGCACGTGTCAGCGCGCTGGAGGCGTCCTTCCTTCCTTTCGTGGACATCGCTTTCGGCATGTCACCTGCTCCCTTGAATAGTAACGCCCGGGTTACGCTGCGGGCGCCGATAGGAAAGAACGCGAGCCGCCTTAAGCCTGTTCCCATGACCCAGGTTAAGCTGCGGGCGCTGGGATGACAAGATGCGAGCCGCCAGCTTAAACCTGGAATAATTAATTATGCATCGGCGGATTCCGAAGTTGCCACTTTAATTTTCCTTCCGTTTCGGCCGACGCGAGGCATCGAGGATTTTTTTCCGAAGGCGCAGCGAGTGGGGAGTCACTTCGACCAGCTCGTCGTCCTTGATGAACTCGAGCGAGCTCTCCAGCGACAGGATCCTGGGCGGCACCAGCCGCAGCGCCTCGTCGGCGCCCGCCGCGCGGATGTTGGTGAGCTTCTTTTCCTTCGTGATGTTGATGTCGATGTCCACCGGCCGGGAGTTCTCCCCGACGACCATCCCCTCGTAGACCTGCGCCCCCTCCCCGATGAAGAACGCGCCGCGGGACTGCAGGTGGAAGATCGCGTAAGCGGTCGCCCGGCCCGTGCGGTCGGCCACCAGCGCGCCGTTGGTCCTCTCCTGGATCGGCCCCAGCCACGGCTCGTACCCGCCGAAGAGGTGATTGAGCAGCCCCGTCCCGCGCGTCTCCGTCAGGAACTCGGAGCGGTAGCCGATCAGCCCGCGCGAGGGGATCCGGTACTCCAGCCGCACTCGGCCCTGCCCCGGGTTGACCATCTTCGTCATCTTGGCCTTCCTCGCGCCCAG
>JACRMU010000153.1 GCA_016219515.1 Deltaproteobacteria bacterium | reverse complement strand
GTGGATATGTGGATCCCCTACCCGATGTCGGATGAAAACCAGGAAATCACCGACGTAAGCGTCAGCGGGAATTACTCCGCCATGGGGGTATACCGGGAAGGGAAGTTCGGCAACAACATCCTGCACGCCGAATGGAACGCGCCGGGAGGCGAAAGAACGTTGACCTATACGTTCCGCGTCGGCAGAAAAGAAGTCGTGACGAAAAACTTCTCCGGCAAGGAAGCGGCAATCCAGGGAAGGGAGTTTGATAAGTATTTGGATTCCACCAGCGTGGGTGCGACCGGCGGGGTCGCGAAAGAGTACGCGGGCAAAATCGTCGGGGAGAAAAAGACCACTCTCGCGAAAGCGGCCGCCATCTACGACTGGATCGTGGAGAACATGTACCGCGATCCCGGCGTGAAGGGATGCGGGCTGGGCGAGGTCGACGCGCTTCTCCACAAGCTGGGGGGGAAGTGCGCGGACATTCATTCCGTGTTCGTCACCCTCGCCCGGGCGGAGGGAATCCCAGCGCGGGAAGTGTTCGGCATCCGCATGCCCAAGGGGAAGGAAGGGGACATCACCAAATCGCAGCACTGCTGGGCAGAGTTCTATTCGCCCGGCTATGGGTGGGTCGTCGTCGACCCCGCGGACGTGCGGAAGGCGATCCTGGAAAGGAAGATCACCTTGCAGGAAGCTCATCCCCTGAAGGAATACTATTTCGGCGCCGTGGATGAAAACCGCGTTGCTTTCGGCACCGGCAGGGACTTGAGGCTGAACCCGCCGCAGAAAGGAAAGCCGCTGAACTACTTCATGTACCCCTATGCGGAGGCGGACGGGAAGCCGCTGAACGAAGACCTGTACGGATTCAACCTCGGGTACACGATCGCATTCCGGGAACATTGATCGATCGGAAAGGGAGCGAGGCCTGCGGGATAGTACTGCGCGGGCTTCGCCTAAATTTCCCGTAGAGGTTCGATTGTGATTTGGCCCGACAATTGACATACTTAGCGAATAAGCCAGACAAATCCGGATTCCAGGGCGGACGGTGGCGGGGCGCATTCTTTTCATAGACGACGACCGGGCGGGCCGCGAAGTGGCCCTCTTCAACCTCCGCAAGGCGGGGTACGAGGTGACGGCCGCCTCCGACGGTCAGGAAGGGCTCGCCGTCTTCTCCACGGAGAAGTTCGATCTCGTCGTCACCGACGTCAAGATGCCCGGCATCTCCGGGATCGAGGTGCTGAAGAAGATCCACGCGCAGGCGCCCGACGTGCCGGTGCTCGTCATCACCGCGTTCGGAAACGTGGAAACTGCGGTGGAGGCGATGAAGGAAGGTGCGTACGACTTCATCGGCAAACCGTTTCACCGGGACCAGCTCCTCCTTTCCGTCGGAAAAGCGTTCGAACGGCGCCGGCTCGCCGCAGAGGTGCGGGACCTGCGGATCCGCGCGAGCGGCGTCGCGCGGGAGATCGTCAGCGTCTCCGCCGCAATGCGGCGCGTCCTGGAAATCGCGGACCGGGTGGCGGGGACCGACGCCACCGTCCTTATCACGGGGGAAAGCGGGACGGGGAAGGAGGCGGTAGCCCGGCGGGTCCACGTGAAGTCGGCCCGCGCGGAGGGGCCCTTCGTGCCGGTCAACTGCGCGGCGATCCCCGGCGAGCTCCTGGAGTCCGAGCTGTTCGGCCACGCCCGCGGCGCCTTCACGGGGGCGGTGCGCGACCGGGCAGGCCGGTTCCGGCAGGCGGAGGGCGGCACCCTTTTCCTGGACGAGATCGCCGAAATTCCGCTCCCCCTCCAGGCGAAGCTGCTGCGCGCTTTACAGGAACGGACGGTGGATGTCGTTGGGGGAGACCGTCCGGTCCCCGTCGACGTCCGGATCGTGGCCGCGACGAATCGAGACCTGCCGGAGAGGATCCGGGAAGGGGCGTTCCGGGAAGACCTCTACTACCGGCTGAACGTGGTCGAAGTCCGCGTCCCTCCCCTCCGGGAGCGGCCGGAGGATATCCCGCCGCTGGTGGATTACTTCATGAAAGAGCTGGGCGGAGGCCGGGAGCTGTCGGT
>JACRMU010000152.1 GCA_016219515.1 Deltaproteobacteria bacterium | reverse complement strand
GCCGGGGTGAGCGCCGCCATCCCCAGGAGGCAGAAGCCCATGTGGCTGACCGAGGAGTAGGCGACCATTTTCTTGAGATCGGATTGTGCCATGGCGCACAGGGCGCCGTAGACGATGTTGATCACTCCCAGGATCGCCATCGGGACGGCGAACCACTGAGTTATGTCGGGGAAGATCGGAAAGGATATCCGCATCAGGCCGTACGTCCCCATCTTCAGGAGGATCCCCGCCAGGATGACGGAGATGGCGGTCGGCGCCTCGACGTGGGCGTCGGGGAGCCACGTGTGGAACGGGAAGAGGGGGACCTTGATCGCGAAGCCGATGAAGAGCCCCAGGAACAGGAGGATCCGGACGTCGAACCCTTTCAGCCAGGCGTTGTGGCTCGACTGCAGCATGAAGTGGAGCATGTTGAAGGTGTGCCCGCCCGTCTCCGGGTTGACCGAGTTGAAGTAGAGGGCCAGCATGACGATGAGCATCAGGACCGAGCCGAAGAGGGTGTAGAGGAAGAACTTGATCGCCGCGTATTCCTTTCGCGGCCCGCCCCAGATCCCGATGAGGAAGTACATCGGCAGGAGCATCACTTCCCAGAAGACGTAGAACAGGAAGAAGTCCAGCGACGCGAAGACGCCCATCATGCCGGTCTCGAGGAGGAGAAGGAGCGCCATGTACCCCTTGATCTGCTTCTTGATCCCCCAGGAGCCGATCACCGCCAGGAAGGAGACGATCGCCGTGAGGATGAGCATCGGCATCGAGATTCCGTCGGCCCCGATGAAGTATTCCACGTTGATCGAGGGGATCCAGCTGTAGTGTTCGACGAACTGGAACTGGTTCGCGACATTCACTCCGGCCACCGTGTTGTCGTACCCGGCCCAGAGCCTGATCGCCAGCGGGACCGGGAGGAACGACGCCACGGCGGCGGCGATCTTCACGAGGTTGTCGTTCCCCTTCGGCAGGCAGAGGATGATCGCCCCGCCGGCCAGGGGAAGAAATGTCATCAGGCTCAGGATGTGGCTATCGATGAATCCCACGGAAGACCTCCTCCGGTCAGAAAGCTTTTACCAGGTAAATGATCAGGACTCCGCCCGCCAGGACGAACACGTAGTGGTAGAGCTTCCCGGTCTGGATCCGGCGGAAGAAGGAGCCGCTCTCGATCGTCACGGTCGCCACGCCGTTCACCGCACCGTCGACCACGGCGTTGTCGAACTTCCCGACGAGCCACGAAACCCAGACGCCCATCTGCGCGACCAGGTTGACGAGCCCGTCCACGACGTGCAGGTCGAACCACCCCAATGCCCGTGAGAGGGCCTTCGTCCCGTTGATGGCCGTCGCCTCGTACAGCTCGTCGAAGTACCACTTGTTCAACAGGAAGGTGTGGACCGGCCGGCAGGAGGAAGCCACCTTGTCGGGGTTGATCCAGCCGAACCAGTAGACGACGAAGGCCAGGAAGATCCCGGCACCCGCCACGGCGACGGAAGAGTACATCGCGATCGAGTGGGCCCGGTGCGCCAGGTGCGCGTCGTGATCCGCCCCGTGGGCTGCGGCCGCATGCCCGGCCGGGGGGTGCCCATCCACCGTCGCCCCATGCTTCGCCTCCCGCGCGGCTTCCGCCTTCGCTGCATGCGCAGCGGGGACGGCGTGGTCCGCTTTCGGCGCCGGAGCGGCGGCGTGGGACGGGGCCGGATGCGCGGGAGCCGCGGCGGCCGTCACGACGGCCGATGCCGGCTTCGGCACGAGGACCTCGAACCACCCCTTCTCCGCGAAGGGGACCTTGTACCAGAAGCCGAACGACAGGATCGCCAGGATCACCAGGGGGACCCACATGTTCGCGGGCGACTCGTGCGCGTGGTCGTACTTGTGGTGGTCCCGCGGCTTCCCGAAGAAGGTGAGGATCACGAGCCGGGACATGTAGAAGGCCGTCATTCCCGCGGTGAGGAGCGTCACGACGAAGAGGATCATGTGCTGGGGGTTCTTCATGCCGAACTCGAGCGCCGACCCCAGGATCATGTCCTTGCTGTAGAACCCGGAAAAGCCCGGGACCCCGGCGATAGACATCGTGGCGATGATGAACGTGGCCGCGGTGATCTTCATCTTCTTCCAGAGGCCGCCCATCTCGAAGATTTCCTGGCTGTGGACCGCGTGGATCACCGACCCGGAGCCAAGGAAGAGGCAGGCCTTGAACGCCGCGTGGGTCATGAGGTGCGCCAGGCCCGCGGAGTACCCGCCGACGCCCAGCCCCAGGATCATGAAGCCCAGCTGGGAACAGGTCGAATAGGCGAGGACCTTCTTGATGTCCGTGGCCGTGAGGGCGATCGTCGCCGTGATGAAGAGGGTCAACAGGCCGACGTAGGCGATGAAGAGAAAGGCGTCGGGGGTGAAGATGGGGTACACCCGCCCGACCAGGTAGACGCCCGCGGCGACCATCGTCGCGGCGTGGATCAACGCGGAAACGGGGGTGGGGCCCTCCATCGCGTCGGGTAGCCAGACGTGAAGCGGGAACTGGGCGGACTTCCCGATCGCCCCGCAGAAGATCCCGATCCCCGCCAGGGTCAGCAGCGTCCCCTCGATTTTCCCTTCGCGGATCCCCTGGAACACCTCGTCGTACCCGAGCACCCCGGTGGTCGCGAAGAGGATAAGGAACCCGATCAGGAACCCGAAGTCGCCCACCCGGTTCACGATGAACGCCTTCTTGCAGGCGTCGGCGGCCGACTTCTTCTCGAACCAGAACCCGATGAGCAGGTAGGAGGAAAGCCCCACGAGCTCCCAGAAGATGTAGATGAAGAAGAAGCTGTCCGACAGGACCAGCCCGAGCATCGAGAACGAGAAGATGGAAAGGTATGCGAAGAACCGGCTGTACCGCGGGTCTCCGTGCATGTACCCCACGGAGAACAGGTGGACCAGCGTGGAGACCCCCGTGACCACCACCAGCATCACGGCGGTGATGTTGTCGACCAGGATCCCGCCCTTGACGACGAACCGGCCGCCCAGGTCGAGCCACGGGAACACGACGTGGTACTTGAAGTTCGGGTCGTAGGCCTGGAAGACCTCGTAGAAGATCCCGATGGAGATCGCCAGCCCGATGGCGATCGTCCCCAGCGAGACCCAGTCCCCCTTGCGCGGCAGCCGCCTGCCGACCGCGATGTTGATGAAGAAGGAGGCCAGCGGCAGGAGCGGAATCAGGTATGCGTATCGGATCAAGGTCTACCCCTTCAACTGGTCGGCCGCGTCCACCTCGACGGTCCCCGTCGTGGCGTACATCCGCAGGAAGATGGCCAGCGCGACGGCGGCCTCGGCCGCCGCGAGCACGATCACGAACACGGCGAAGATCTGCCCCCCGATGACGCGGGAGACGTAGTGCGAGAAGGCGACGAAATTGATGTTGGCGGCGTTCAGCACGAGCTCGACCCCCATGAGGACCGCGACCGCGTTGCGCCGCGTCAGGATCGCGTACAGGCCGCAGCAGAACAGCGCGGCGCTGATGACGAGAAGCTTGTCCAGTCCCATTATTTCGGCTCCTCCATGTCCGCCGATCCCTTCCCTTTCCCATCCGGCCGGGACAGGAGCGCGGCGCCGATCAGCGCGGCCAGCAGCAGCACCGAGGCAGCCTCGAACGGCAGCAGGTACCGGGTCATCAACAGCTCCCCGATCTCGGCGGTGGTCGGCTGGTAGGTGAGGCCGTGCTTCAACGGGAACACCGTCCGGACCGCCGTGGTCGACAGGACGCCGAAAAGCGCCAGGCAGAGAAGCGCGGCCTGCCACTGGAAGCGCGCCGGGTTGGAGATCTTGACGTCGGAGATCCGGTTCGAGAGGAAGACGGCGAAAAGGATCAGGATGAGGATCCCTCCCACGTACACCAGCACCTGGGTGGCGGCGAGGAAGTCCGCCGAGAGGAACACGTACAGTCCCGCCACTCCCGCGAAGGAGAACAGGAGCGCCACGGCGGCGTAGACGATGTTGGGGAGAACGGCCACGAGAACGGCCGATCCCACCGTCAGGGCCGCCAAGGCATAAAAGATGAGGTTCGCCGGTCCCGTCATGCCTTCTTCTCCGGGTCCGCCTTCGATCCTCCCGGAGCTTCGGCGGACAAGTCTTCTTTCGGGGCAGGGTTCGCCGCCGGGAGTCCCACCGGCTTCGCGGCTTCCGCGGGCTTCGCAGCCTCCGCGGCTTTCGCAGCCTCCGCGGCTTTCGCGGCTTCCGCCGCCTTCGCGGCCGCCTCGGCCACCTGCTTCGCCACCCGCGCCTTGATCTCGCCTCCTTCCTCCTGGACGAAGTGGAGGACCATCTCTCCGCGCTCGAACATCGCCATCTCGTAGCCGGCGGTGTGGGTGAGCGACTTGGGCGGGCAGACCTCGACGCACAGGCCGCAGTACATGCACCGCCCGATGTTGATGTCGTAGGAGACCAGGACCATCTTCTTGTCCGCCCCCCGGACCGACTCGAGCGAGATGCAGTCCACCGGGCAGACCTTCACGCACATCGTGCAGGAGGTGCAGCGGGCGATGTCGTTCCGCAGGAAGCCCCGGAACCGCTCCTCGGGCTCCCGGCGCACCTCGGGGTACTGCTGGGTGACCTCTTCCTTCGCGTCGACCCCGTACCGGGCCGTGATCCGCATCCCCTTCGCGGTGGTGACCACGGCCTCCACGATGTCGTTGATGTATTCCCTCAAGCCCATTCCGTCCCCGTTCAAAAGATCGATGCGATCAGCTGGGGGATCCCCTTGCCCCGGAAGACCAGCAGCCAGAGGGAAACTCCCAGCAGGTTGACAAAAGTGAGCGGAACCAAGTATTTCCAGGACATCCGCATGAGCTGGTCCACGCGCAGCCGCGGCAGCGTCCAGCGGACCCACATCATCACCAGCACGATCCCGAACGCCTTGACCAGGAAGGCGCCGAGGGAGAGGAGGTTCCCCCATGCGCCCGGGAGCGTCTCGGCCCGGAAGAACGGCACGTGCCATCCGCCCAGGAAGCAGGCGGAGGCCAGTGCGGCCACGACGAACATGTCGCCGAACTCGGCCAGGAAGAAGAAAGCGTACCGGATCCCCGAATACTCGACGTTGTATCCCGAGACGAGCTCCGACTCGGCCTCGGGGAGATCGAACGGCGTCTGGTTCGTTTCGGCCTGCGCCGCCGTGAAGTACAGGAAGAAGGAGAAGAAGGTGAACGGATTGTGGAAGAGGTTCCACCCGAAGATCCCGAGCAGCCCCCCCTGCGACCGGACGATGTCCTGCAGGGAAAGGGAGCCGGCGATCAGCACCGCGGGCAGCAGGGCCATCCCCACCGGGATCTCGTAGGAGACGATCTGGGCCACCGCGCGCATCCCGCCCAGGAGCGCCCACTTGTTGTTGGAGGCCCACCCGGCCATCAGGACCCCGATGACCACCAGGGAGGTGACCGCCATGACGTAGTAGACGCCGATGTTCAGGTCGGAAGCGATCAGCCCCACGCCGAAGGGGACGACGACGAACGCCGCGAAGGAGCCGACGAAGACCAGGTAAGGCGCCAGGGCGAACAGGAACCGGTCGGCCTTGGCCGGGATGATGTCTTCCTTCATTATCAGTTTCACGCCGTCGGCAAGAAACTGGAGGAGCCCGTAGGGTCCGACCCGGTTGGGGCCGATGCGCACCTGGATGTCCCCCGCCACCTTGCGAAGGACGTACGACCCCAGCCCTCCGAAGGTCAGGGCGAAGACCAGGAGGATCACCGCGACGACCACCATGACCAGGAGCGTCATCGCCCAAAGGGGGACGCCGGCAAGGGCGGGTACGGCGCTCATCAGTTTGAGGGCCAGGGCTTCCATCGTTATCTGTCAATCTCCGGCAGGATGATGTCGAAGCTTCCGATGACGGCCACGATATCGGCGATCATCAAGCCCTTGGTCACGGTCTCGAAGATGTTCATCGTGACGAAGGAGCCGGTGCGGATCTTGAGCCGGGAGGGATTCGTCGTCCCGTCGCTGATGATGTAGAAGCCGGTCTCCCCCCGGGGGCACTCGGAACGGAAGTACACCTCGCCGGCGGCCGGCTTGAAGAGCCGCGGCACCTTGGCCATCACGGGCCCCTCGGGGATCTGCGCCACGGCCTGGCGCAGGATCCGGATGCTCTGCCGCATCTCGTTGATCCGCACCATGTACCGGTCGAAGCAGTCGCCCAGGGCGCCCCGCTCGCCGGTCCCGACGCAGACGTCGAACTCCAGCTTCGGATAGACCGAGTACGGCTCGTCCTTCCGCAGGTCGAACTTCACTCCGGAGCCGCGCAGGTTCGGCCCGGTCAGCCCGTAGCCCACCGCGTCCTTCGCGGAAATGACGGCGACGTTCGCCAGCCGGTGGACGAAGATCTTGTTGTAGGAGATCAGGTTGTTGTACTCGTCGATCTTCGGCTCGAAGTAGTCGAGGAACTCCTTCGTCTTCTCCAGGAATCCCTGGGGGAGGTCCGCGGAGACGCCTCCGACGCGGGCGTAGTTGTAGGTGAGCCGGTTCCCGCAGACCATCTCGAACAGGTCGTTGACCACTTCCCGCTCGCGGATGGAGTAGAGGAAGGGGGTGAACGCCCCCATGTCCGCCGTGAACGATCCGAAGGCGATTAGGTGCGAGGAGATCCGGTTGAGCTCGCTGACGATCACCCGGATGTACTCGGCCCGCTCGGGGACCTCGATGCCGGCGAGCTTTTCCACGGCCCACGCCCAGGCGCAGTTGCAGTTCATCCCGGCGAGGTAGTCGAGCCGGTCGGTGAACGGCATGAACTGGGCGTACGTCACCCGCTCGCCGATCTTCTCCAGGCCGCGGTGCAGGTAGCCGATGTCGGGCCGGGCGTTGACCACCACCTCGCCGTCGGTGCGCAGAAGCACCCGCAACACCCCGTGGGTGCTCGGATGCTGCGGCCCCATGTTGATGAGCATTTCCTGGGTGTGGAGCGCCTCGGTCGGCCGGGTCATAGCTTGACCCCGTGGTAGGACTCGGGATACTTGTAATCCTTGCGCAGCGGATGCCCCTCCCAGTCCTCCGGCAGGAGGATCCGGCGCAGGTCCTTCGATCCCGTAAACACGATCCCGAACAGGTCGAACGTCTCCCGCTCCATGAAGTTGGCCGCGGGCCAGACGGCGTCGACGCTCGGCAGCGTGGTGTTCTCCCTCGGCAGGAAGACCTTCAGCCCGATCCGGTGCCCGAGCGCCAGGGAGTGGAGGTGGTAGGCGACGGCGAACCGGTCCTTGCAATCCACCCCGGACAGGCACATGAGCGAGTCGAACTTCATCGCGGGTTCGTCCCGCAGGAGACGCGCGATCTCCGGAAGGGACGCCGCGGACACGACGACGAACGGCGGCCGCACCGCTTCCGACTGGAGCTCCGCCACGGCGTCCCCGAACTTTCCCTTCAACGATTCAAAGATGGCCATGAGTTCCAAGGCTGTCCCTTACGCCTTCTTCGCTCCGAAATTTCTCTTCTTCTCGATGATCTTCTGCAGCTGGAGGATGCCGTCGATCAGCGCTTCCGGGCGGGGGGGGCAGCCGGGGACGTAGACGTCCACGGGGACTATCAGGTCCACG
>JACRMU010000151.1 GCA_016219515.1 Deltaproteobacteria bacterium | reverse complement strand
TGGTCGCGCTGGCCGCCCAGGGCCGCGACATCCGGATGTCCGACGACCGCGTGGAAGGGTACCGCAACTTCATGAACAAGATCTTCCAGGCGGGCCGGTTCGTCCGCATGCACGTCGACGAGGAGACGCCGCGGGAGCTTCCGGCGAAACTTTCGGTGGTGGACCGATGGATCCTCTCCCGCCTCCAGCGCGCGATCGATGGGATCCGCCGGGGGATCGAGGAATACCGCTTCAACGACGCCGGCTCCGCGTTCTACCAGTTCACGTGGCACGAGTTCTGCGACTGGTACGTGGAGATGATCAAGCCGTCCCTGCTCCCGGAGGCCGACCCCGAGGCCCGCCGCGGCCAGCGGGCGGTCCTTCTCCGTGCATTCGAGACGATCCTCGCCCTGGGGCAGCCGTTCATCCCCTTCCTCACGGAGGAGATCTGGCATTCTCTTCCGGGAAAGAGGGACAGCATCCTCAAGCGGGGATATCCCGCCGCCGACGCGTCGATGATCGACGTCGACGTGGAGGAGGACATGGGACGCCTGATGGAGGTCGTCCGGGCGGTGCGCAACATCCGCAGCGAGCTGAACGTTCCCCCCGCCAAGAAGGTGGAGGTCCGGCTCAAGGGGCAGGTGGAGGAGTTGGCGTTCCTGCGCGAGCACGAGGAGATCCTGCGGCGGCTGGCGCGCGCGGAGAGAGTGGTTTACAAGGACCCGGAATACATCCCCGTCCAGGATGCGACCGCGGTCGTGAACGACATCGAGGTGTGCCTGCCCCTGGCGGGGCTCATCGACTTCGACCAGGAGGCCAGGCGCCTTCGGAAGGAGGTCGACAAGGCGGAGGCCGAGCGCGCGCTGGTGACGGTGAAGCTCGCCAACGAGAAGTTCACGGCGAGCGCTCCGGCGGACATCGTCGAGGCCCACAGGATCCGCAGGGACGTTCTCGAGGAGAAGCTATCCAAGCTGTCCAGGAACCTGGAACTGGTGACCCGGTACCTCTCATGATCCACCGGCTGGAATTCGAGGATCTGGTCCGCGGAGCGCTGCGGGAGGACGCACCTTTCGGCGATCCCTTCGGGGCCGGCTTCCGGCAGGAAGCGCGGGGCGTTTTCCTGGCGATGGAAGCAGGGGTTTTCTGCGGCGGCGACGTGGCTGCCGAAGTGTTCCGCCAGGTCGACGCGGCGGTCTCCGTGACGTTCGTGGAAGAAGGGAGGCGCATCCGGCCAGGCGAGCGGGCAGGGGAGGCGCTGGGCCCCGCGGGCTCGCTGCTGCGCGGGGAGAGGGTGGCCCTGAACTTCCTCCAGAAGCTTTCCGGCGTCGCCACCGCGACGGCGCGGTACGCGGAGAGGGTTTCCCCGTACGGCACGCGCATCCTGGATACCCGCAAAACCACCCCTCTGTATCGAGCCCTCGAAAAATACGCGGTCCGGGTCGGCGGCGGGTTCAACCACCGCTTCACCCTCTCCGACGGCATCCTGATCAAGGAAAACGGGATCCGCGCGGCGGGAGGGATTCCCGAGGCGGTGGAGGCCGCGCGCCGGTCCGCCCCCCATCTTTCCCGCGTGGAGGTGGAGGTCGAAACGCTGGAGGACGCGGAAGCGGCGGTCCTCGCCGGCGCCGACGCGATTCTCCTGGACAACATGCCGCCCGAGACGGTTGCGGAGGCGGTGCGCCGCTTCGGCGGGAGCGTCTTCCTCGAGGCGTCCGGCGGGATCCGCCCGGAGAACGTCGAGGCGTATGCGCGGACGGGCGTCGAGGCGATCTCGATCGGGGCGCTGACGCATTCCGCGGCGGCGCTGGATATCTCCTTCGAGCTCCTGCCGTGAAAAGGGTCCTTCTCCTTCCCGCCGTCTTTCTGGCGCTTTCGGGGACCTCCCTTTCCGCTCCCCCCGGCTACCGGCTGATGGAATCGGCGGCGGCCTCGGTCAACGGCGAGGTCATCTTCCTGTCGGACGTTTCGCGGGAGGCCTGTTTCTACCGGTGCGGCGCGGTTCCCGGCCAGCCGGCCTTGGAGATTTCCCTTCCCGATGCGCGGCAGAAGCTTGTCTCCGATACGCTGGTCCTCCAGGAGCGGAAAAAGCTCGACCTGGGGACGGTGGACAACGCGGCGATCGCGTCGGTAGCGGCGGAGGTCGCCCCCCGGATGAAGAAATGCCCCCTTTCCTGCGCGGCGGCCGTTTCCGAAAAAGAGGTCCGGGAACTCGTGGCGCGCAGGCTGATGGTGCGGGATTTCCTGGCGGGCAGCGTTGCGGTATTCATCGACGTCAACGACGAGGAGGTGCGGCGGGAGGCGGAAAAGCGCACCCGCGCCGGCGCTCCCCCGACGGACTTTGCGGAGGAAAAGGTCCGAAAGGACCTGTACCAGGAGAAGGCGGCGAACGAGATCCGAAACTGGTTCACCCGCGCGGCATCGAAATCCAGGATCGTTCTTCCCCCTTTGGCGGAGCCATGAAAAAGGACCTCTACAGCCTGACCGTCCGCTCCTCCTTCGCGGCGGCGCACCTCCTGCGGGAGTACGAAGGGAACTGCGAACGATTGCACGGCCACAACTGGCGGGTCGAGGCGACCGTGGAGTCGGAGGAGCTGGATCCCCGCGGGATGGCGCTCGATTTCCGGGAGATGAAGAGCGCGCTCAACGACATCCTTTCCCGGCTGGACCACAAGTACCTGAACGAAATCCCGCCGTTCGACGGGCAAAACCCGTCGTCCGAGAACATCGCCCGGTACCTTTTCGTCGAAATGGAAGGAAAGATCCCCGCCCCTGCGCGGCTGGCCCGCGTCGTCGTGTGGGAGTCCGACGACGCCCGCGCGGAGTTCACCCGGCGGGGTTGACGCGTCAGGTCTTTTCCTGCTTCAGCGCGTCGTTCAGCCCCTTCAGCAGCTTTTCCAGGTTGATCCCGTGGACCTTCGCTCCGTGCTCGAGGTTCTCGAATTCGGAGAGCTGGCATCCGGCGCAGTCGATTCCGAAGCGCTCGAAGACGGGGATCGTCTGGGGGAATTTCCGGAGGACGTCCTCGATTTTCATCTCCTTGTCGATCATCGCTGCCCTCCCGGCGGGAATGGCCTATTCTACCATGCGGCCTATGCGAGTTCGAGGAATCGGAGAGGGGGCACCGAAGGGATCCGCCCGATCTTTTTCGCGAGGCGGTAGAACCGCAGGAGCCCCTCCGCCTCCTCCTCCAGGTCGTAGGAGAGGTTCCGCCAGTAGGCCGTGCGCAGCTCCTTCGGCATCCAGTCCGGGCCGATGCGAAGGTGCTCGGGCCGGGTAAGGGACTCGCGGGCGATCCGCTTCGCGCTGAGCAGCGTTCGCGCGAAATTGCGCAAGGGTTCCCTGCGCCCCGGGAGCGATTCCCTGGAGACGATCCAGAGCGCGAAGACGAACGGCAATCCCGTCTCCCGGCGCCACCATTCCCCCAGGTCGGTCATGTGCTTCGCCGTCCCGTCGAGGCTCGCGCGGATCGCCTCGTCGCCGATGGCGAGGTAGGCGGGGTGGCGGCGCAGCGCCTCCTTCGGGGAAGCGTGGGTGCGGACCAGGCGGTTCCGCTTTCCCAGGGACTCCCGCAGCAGGATGTCGAGGAGCGCGACGGAGGTGTCGGAGGCGCCCGAGACGGCGATGGGATCGTCGGGGAGTCTCTTCAATGGCCCGTTGGAGAGCAGCAGGATGCTCATCACCTTCGCGCGGGAGGAGACGGAGATGCCCGGGCACAGCAGGTACCGGTCCGGGTGCTTCCCATACTCGATCGAGGAGCAAGGGGAGATGTCCAGCCGCCCCGCCCGGAGCTTCCGGTTCAGTTCCGACGGCGTCCCCTGGACGAACCGCACGTTCTCCAGCGAGAAATGGGTAGTGAGGGCGTGGAAGATCGGGAGAAGGTTCGCGTACGGGATGCGCCCGACGCGCAGCAGGGAGTTCGTCATTCGTACCTCAGCGCTTCGATGGGATGCAGCGCGGCCGCTTTCCGCGCGGGGTAGACCCCGAAGAAGATACCGACGAAAACGGAAAAGGTAAAGGCGAGGACGATCGCCCACGGAGGGATCGCCACCGGGAGCTTGGGGACCGCGATCCGGATGATCCCCGCTCCCAGCGTCCCCAGCAGCATGCCGCCGATCCCGCCCGCGGCCGACAGGGTGGTCGATTCCAGGAGAAACTGCAAGAGGATGTCCCGGTCCCGCGCCCCGACGGCCTTCCGGATCCCGATCTCGTTCGTCCGCTCCTTGACGGTCACCAGCATGATGTTCATGATGCCGATCCCCCCCACCAGAAGCGATATGGCCGCGATCCCGCCGAGCACGTAGGTGAGCGTGTCCAGGATCGTGAACAGCGAGGAGAGCATCGCCGCCTGGTTCGTGATCGTGAAGTCTTCGTGCCGGTTGTGGTTCTTGAAGAGGAGCGAGCGCGCAAGCTCCTTCCCGCTGTCGATGTCGTTCTTGTTCCGGACGGAAAGGAGGATTTCCAGGAGGGCGTCCGTGTCGAAGATGTCCATCGCGGTGCGCACCGGGATGAACACGATGTCGTCGATGTCGAACCCCAGGCTCACCCCTTTGCGCTCCATGACCCCCATCACGCGGAAGCGCGCCCCGGAGATCTTGACCGTCTGCCCCAGCGCGTTGGCGTTCCCGAACAGCTCGCGCTTCACCGTCCTGCCCAGCATGCAGACCCTGCGCTTGGCCTCCACGTCGGAGTCGGTGACGAAGTTGCCTACCTCCACGTGGATGTTCCGGACGTCGGAGAACTCCTTCGTCACCCCCAGGACGGTGACGTTGCGCGACCTCGATGCGAGGCGGACCTCCGCGGCGCCGAAGACCACCGGGGCGACGCCGGAGAAGAGGTACCCCTTCTTCTCCAGGATCCTCGAATCGTCCAAGGTCAGCTTGTGCTTCGCCGCGCCGATGATGGGCGGCCCCCCCTTGGTCTCGACCTTTCCGGGGGTGACGATGAGGATGTTCGCCCCCAGCCCGGCGAACTGCTCTTCCACGTAGTTCTTCGTCCCCTGGCCGAGAGCGACCAGGAGGATGACCGCGGCCACCCCGATGATCACGCCCAGCATCGTGAGCGCCGAGCGGAGCCGGTTCGTCCGCAGCGAATCCAGGGCCACGTGGACGAATTCCAGCGGGCTCATCCGCGCATCTCCCGGAATTTCTCGGAGGTCACCAGCCGCCCGTCGATGATGTAGACGATCTTCTTCGCGCTTCGGGCGATGGAAAGGTCGTGGGTGACCAGGACGATCGTCGCCCCTTCCGCGTTGAGCCGCGCAAGGATCGCCAGCAGCTCCCCGCCGGACTTGGAGTCCAGGTTCCCCGTCGGCTCGTCGGCCAGCAGGAGGGCGGGGCGGTTCACGAGAGCGCGCGCGATGGCGACCTTCTGCTTCTGCCCGCCGGAAAGCTGGTTGGAGAGGTGGTCCTTCCGGTCCTCGATCCCCACCGCCCGCAACGCCTCGAGGGCGCGCGCGGAGCGCTCCTCCCGCCCGACCCCGGCGTAGAGCAGGGGGAGCTCCACGTTCCTTTGGGCGGTGTAGCGGGGGAGAAGGTGGAACACCTGGAAGATGAAGCCGATCTCCCGGTTCCTCAAGGAAGCCAGCGCCTCCGGCGACAGGCTCGACACGGGGCCCCCCTTGATCTCGTAGGCGCCCGAGGTGGGAACGTCCAGGCAGCCGAGGATGTTCATCAAGGTGGATTTCCCGGAACCGGACGGCCCCATGACGGCAAGGAAATCCCCCGGGAAGATGTCGAGGTCGACGTCCGTGAGGCCCACGACGGCCTGCGCGCCGGCCTCGTAGATCTTGCTCACCTTCCGGAGGCGGAGAAGGGGCTCACTTGCGGCTGCGGATTCCAACGCGGCTCCCGGGGCTCAAGTTCTTGATTTCCAGGGATGTGATGATCGGATCCCCCGGCGAGATCCCGGAGAGGATCTCGGTCCGTTCCCAGTTGGAGATCCCCGCCGTCACGTTTTTACGGACGGCTTGCCCGTCCAGGACGACGTAGACGAATTTCTGCCCTTCCCGCTCCATCACGGCGGACGAAGGGGCGAGCAGGACGTTGTCCTTCCCCCCGGTCAGCACTTCGACGTCCACCGACATCCCGAGGCGGAGCGGCTTGGGAGGCGACGGCGCCAGCACGCGGATCGTGTTGGCGCGGGAGACCTCCTTGGAGACCTCCACGGTCGGCTTGATCTCCGAGACCTCGCCGGGGAACGTCTCCCCGAGATAGGCGTCGGGGTACAGTCTCGCCTTCTGCCCCACCTTGATCTTGGCCGATTCCGATTCGTCGATGGGCGCCTCGATGTAAATGTCCCCCGGATCGGCCAGGACGAAGAGGGGGGCGGCGGGCGTCTTCGTCTCTCCCACCTCGACCGTCTTCTTCGTGATGACGCCTCCGAACGGGGCCGTGACCCGCAGTTTCGACCTGCGGTCTTCGAGGGAAACGGCTTTCGCCTTCGCCGATTCCACCCTGGCCCGCAGAGACTCGATCTCCCGCCCGATCGCCCGCACGGCGGCTTCCCCCGCGGCGGCGATCCGGTTTTCCTCCTCCGCGTTGGCCAGATGCGTGTCGGCCTGCTCCATCTCCGACTTCGAGAGGAAACCGCCGCGGAAGAGCGCGGAGGCGCGAACCTGGTCGTCCTTCGCCTTGCGGAGGTTGTTCGCCGCGCGCGCCGATTCCGCCCGGTATCTCCGTTCCGCTTCCTCCCGCTTCGCCTCCGCCTGCTGCAGTCCTTCCTGCGCCGACAGGGTGTCGGACCGTGCGGCGTCGACCTGCCGGTCCAGCTCGGGATCGACAAGGACCGCCAGCAGGTCGCCCTTCTTCACCCGGTCTCCTTCCGCCGCACGGACCGCGGCGGCCCTACCCCCCACCTCGGCGGAGAGGACGGACTCGCGGCGGGACTTGACCGTGCCTGCGGACACCGCCGTGACGTACTCCTCGATCGTCCCCTTCTTCGCCTCGAAGACGTCGACTTCGACCCCGCCGGAAAACCGGTAGTAGGCGACAACGGCGACCGCAAGAACAAGAGCGGCGCCCCCCAAGATCGCCTTGGTGCGATTTTTCATCGGAGCGCGATTCCTTCCCGTTCGAGAATTGTCCCGACCGCGCGCCACAGGCGGGTCCGGGACGCATGGGCGTCCATCTGTGCGCGGACCTCGGCAAGGCGCGCTTCCGACAGGTCCTGCTGGGACCGGAGGACTTCGACCGTGGTGGACCTTCCCAGGGAGAGCTTTTTCTCTTCTGCCTCCAGGTTTTTCGAGGCCGCCGCGACCGAGGCGCCCGTCGCGGCGATCCTTTCGATCGCCGATTCGAGATCCCTCCGCGCTTTCCGCACTTCCGCGCGGATCTTTAAAATCAGCCCCTCGTCCAACAGGCGTTGTTCCTCCAAGGCGGAGCGTGCCCTGGCCCATTCCGCCTTCTCCCGGTCGAACCGCCAGGGGATCTCGGATTTCAGGCCCACGAACCAGTTGTAATAACGCCCGGAGAACATCTGGTCGATGCTGTCTCCGTAGTTTCCCGTGAACGCCGCGGTGGAACCGGGAAACAGGGGACTCGGGTTGGGAGTTCCGGCAAGCCCCGAAAGCCCCGCGGAGACGGTGAGGTCGAGGGAAGGGAGCGTCCGGTTCCGTGCGACGGCCTCCTGGATCCCGGCCTGTTTTTTCCGTTCCGCCTGCGCGGCGGCCTCGGGACGCCGCCGGAGCGCCTCCTCGAACGTTTCATCGGCTTGGGGAGGGGAGATGTCTTCCTGCAAGGGGGCGGGTGCGAGCCGTTCTTCCCATTCGCCGGGGGAGCGAAAGCCCAGGACGATTTTCAGGTCGTCCGCCGCGGCTTGCGCCGCCGCCTCGGCGCGGAGCAACTCCTCCTTGCGGGCGGCAGCCGCCGCTTCGGCGGGGAGCCGGTCCATGGGTGCGGCCGCGCCGGCGCCGATCCTTGCGTCGGTCTGGGCCATCAGGCGCCCGGCCAGTTCCACGGCGGCCTTGCGGACTTCCACCTCGCGCCCGGCGGCGAAAAACGAAAGGAAGGCGGTCCGCGCCGCGGCGACGATATCCATCACCTTCGCTTTCCAATCCTCGGTCTTGGCCGCGGCCCCCGCGCGGGCGATGAGAAGCGGCGCCTCCGTCACCTGGCGTCCGCGGTTTTTCAAGAGCGGCTGCTGCGCCGAAAGAGTAAGCGCCGTGATGTATTGCGGGGAAAGCAGGGAGATCGAAGTGCTCGTTTCCTGGCGCTGGTTCTCGAACGCGAGGGAGAGTGCCGTGCCGGTGCGCAGCAGGTCTTTCGCGCCCAAATCGAACTTGTAGACCCGCTGGTCGAGGGAAAGACTGCCGTCGAGCGCCGAGCCGCTGGGGGAGATGGAGCGGGAAGTCCCCAGGTCCCCGGTGAACACGGGAAGGAAGGCGGCCTCCTCGACCGGGACACCCAGCGCCCCGATCTCCCTCTCTGCCCGAGCCACCGCGATATCGATGTTGTTCTTCAGTGCGATCTCCACGCATTCACGCAGGGAAATCGTGCGGGAGGGGGCGCTTTCCTGGGCGAAAACCGGCGATACTGCGCACGCCAACAGGGCCGCCAGGACGATGAGGAAACGGCGTGGCTTCATGACGTCCTTCAAGGGCGATGAATGATATCGTATTGCCAGTATAGGCGATATCTTGTTGCCGGATACGATTCAAGACAAGGAGAAATGTTTGGGAAAGGAACTCATATATTTCGGCTGCACCCAGGCTATTTCGGGGGGAACTCCTCCAACCATCTGATATTGTCGGCGAACGGGGTGGAACCGACAGCGGTGAAAAACCTTCGGTCGGCCGTCACCAGGCGGCACCTTCGGGCGACGGCGAGCGTGAGGTAGAGACAGTCGTAAACGCTCCGTCCGATCCCGTGGGCGATTTCCATGGCGGCTTCCAATAGATCGCTGGAAGGGACAAACGTGAAAGGAATCGAACGGAAGACCTTGGCGATTTCCCGTCCCTCATCTCGGGTTATTTCCTTCCGCTGAATCTTCTTCCAGAGGATATTGCCGAATTCCGCGACGATCAGGTCGGGGGCGAGAAGCTCGTGCGGTCCGTCCAAGAGACGGGCTGCGGCATCCGAGTGGATTTCAGGGACGAACCATTTGACGGCGACGCTCGCGTCGACGACGAATCGCTTCACCGGCGTCGGTCCGCGGCAATCAGCGCGGCGCTGTCGGTATGACGACGGCCCGCCAGTTTCCTTCGGACCTTGGCGGCCAGGCTGCGAGCGCCTTCCAGATCGCGTTCCGCCGCCCTCTCGATGATGTCCTTCAACTCGGACTGAAGGGATCGCCCGTGGTTTCGCGCGCGTTCCTTCAGCCGTTCCAGTGCCGCGGGATCGATGTCCCGGATCAGGGCATGGGGCATGTCGTCCTCCTTCGCGCGGGAAATATGCTATCGAAATGATAGCATATTTCGGGTTATAGGTTCAGGTTGTTTTCCGTTGCTGGTCCAAATATCATCGTTATGCAATCACATGTACAAAAGGGATGATTTTTCGAAAACATCGTTGATTTCCGTGCGGTTGCCCGAAGATCTGGCCGGCCGGCTGGAGAACCTGGCGAAATCGACCGATCGGTCGAAATCCTACCTGGCGGCCTGCGCGGTCGAGGAATATCTTGCCGTGCAGGAGTGGCAGGTAAAGACGATTCATGACGGGATCGCCGCCGCCGATAATGAGTCTCGAGGAAGTGGCCCTGATCCGCCTTGACGCGGGGGCCTGAAATTCCAATAATGATGGGGCAATTTCCCGAGGAGGTTGCCAGATGGACTGGACGGCGATGAAGAAGTTCGTGCCGCCGAACGCGGCGGCGAGGATTCCCGCGGGCAATCCCGCCTGCCCGGTCAACGGCCGGGACGTCTTCCGGGCCCTTTCCCCGCACAAGGTGATCGTCATGGCGTGCAACATCCGCATCCCCGGCGTGATCCCCGGGATCATGAAGGCAGCGCAGGAATTGGGAGCGGTCGTCGCGTTCGAGCTCGCGAAGACGGAAGGGAACGTGGACGGCGGCTACACGGGGATGAACCCGCAGCTCTTCGTCGATACGATCCTTTCGTACGCGAAGAAGGCGAACTTCTCCGTTCCGTTCGTCATCCACGGCGACCACATCACGGTCAAGAACACCTCCGACAAGGAGATCGGGGATGCCCGCGCCCTGATCGACGCGGAGCTTGCGGCCGGGTACACCTCGTTCGCGATCGACGCCTCCTTCAACCCGATCCCGGACAACGCGCGGATCACCGCGGACCTTGCCGGACCGATCCGCGATCGGGGCCTGGGGCTGGAAGTGGAGGTCGGAGAGATCAAGTCCGCCGGGAGCGAATCGAACCTCTCCACCGTCGAGGAAGCGGTGGAGCTGATGGAGCGTCTCTCCGCCGCGGGCGTCGCACCGGATCTTCTGGCCATCAACAACGGATCCAAGCACGGCAACTATCTCGAGGGGGAGAAGATCTTCATCGACCTGGAGCGCACGGGGCAGATCCATGCCGCGGTCCACGGGAAGTTCGGCGTGGACATCGCGCAGCACGGGATCACCGGCACGCCGCTGCACCTCATCGGCAGGTTCGCCGACCACGGCATCCGCAAGGGGAACGTGGGGACGCAGTGGCAGAACGTGGCCCACGCAAACCTCCCCCCGGATCTGATGCAGAGGATGCGCGACTGGGCGAAGACGGCGGGGAAGGACATCAAGTTCGCGACGAAGCAGTTCAAGAAGGAGATCGACGCCGTGCCCGCTCCGTTCGCGGAAAAGATCGAGCAGGCGGCCTACCGGGAAGCGGCGGAGCTGTTCAAGGCGTTCCGCGCCGGCGGGACGGCGAAGATCGTGGCCGACCGCCTCGCCGCATCGGCGTAGCGACGGCTTGAGAGTCATCGCGGGGAGATGGCGGGGGAGGCCCCTGCGGGCCCCCCGGGGTTTTGCCGTGCGGCCCACCTCCGACCGGGTGCGCGAATCGATTTTCGGCCTTCTCGGCGAGGAAGTTGCGGGAGCGTCCGTCCTGGACCTGTTCGCGGGAAGCGGCGCCCTCGGGATCGAGGCGCTGTCGCGGGGAGCTTCGAAGGCGGTTTTCGTGGAAGCCGACCCGGTGGCGCTTGCGGTCCTTCGGAAGAACCTGGAAACCCTGGGAGCAGAGGAGTCGGAAACGCTCCGGATGGATTACCGGCAGGCGCTGCGCCGCTTCCGGGCGCGGGCGATGCGGTTCCGCCTCGCCTTTCTCGATCCGCCGTACGGTACGGGCCTGGCGGCGAAGTCCGCGGCGGGGATCGGCCGGGCCGGCCTGGTCGAAGACGGGGGTGCCGTCGTGGTGGAAGAGGCGTTCCGCGCGCCGGAAGCCGTTTTTCCCCCGGGATGGGAGCGGATCGCGGACCGGAGGTACGGAGACACGCGAGTGATGGTGTTTCGCGTTTCCTTGTGACCGCCGCGGGGAATTTGCAGGAACAGGAAACGGAAAAGGAGACACAATGAGGACGATCGCCGTTTACCCGGGCTCCTTCGATCCCCCGACCGTCGGGCACCTGGACATCATCGACCGGTCATCGCGCGTGTATTCGCGGGTGATCGTCGCGGTGGCCAGGAACATCCGGAAGAACGTCTGGTTCACCCCGGCGGAGCGCATGGCCATGCTGCGAAAGCTCACGCGCACCTATACCAACGTGGAGATCGATTCCTTCCGGGGGCTCCTCGTCGACTACGCAAGGGACAAGGGGGCGCACGTCGTGATGAGGGGCCTGCGGGCCATCTCCGACTTCGAGTACGAGTTCCAGATGGCGCACATGAACAAGAAGCTGGCGTCGGAGGTGGACACCGTCTTCATGATGACCGGCGAGCGCTACTCCTACATCAGCTCCAACATCGTCAAGGAGATCGCAAGTTTCGGCGGGAAGATCGACGACCTGGTCCCCCCGCTGGTGAAGAAAGAGGTCCTGAAGAAAATCGAGAAGCGCAGAAAGGCATAGTGCGCCAAGACACCGCATCCGTGGAAAGGAGCGAGACATGATGAAGCTTGCAGGCAGAGTGAAGAAGATCAAGCCCTCCCCGACGCTGGCGATCACGAGCAAGGCGAAGGCGATGAAGGCGCAGGGGATCGACGTGGTCGGGTTCGGCGCGGGAGAACCGGATTTCGATACCCCGAACCATATCAAGGAGGCCGCGAAGAGCGCGCTCGACGCGGGGTACACGAAGTACACCCCCGTCCCCGGCACGCCGGAGCTGAAGGACGCGATCATTGCGAAGCTCCGGCGGGACAACGGCCTGGAATACAAGCGGGAGAACATCATCGTGTCGCTGGGCGCCAAGCACTCCATCTACAACGTGGCGCAGGCCTTCTTCGACAAGGGGGACGAGATCGTCATCCCCGCGCCGTACTGGGTCTCCTACCCGGACATCGCGCTCCTGGCGAATGCCACGCCGGTGATCGTGGAGACCTCGCAGAAGAACGGGTTCCGGATGACCGCGGCGCAGTTGGACAAGGCGATCACCCCGAAGACGAAGTGCGTGGTCCTCAACAGCCCCTCCAACCCCACGGGATCGGCCTACTCGAAGGACGACCTGGCGAAGCTGGCGAAGGTGATCGTGAAGCGGGACGTGACCGTCCTCTCCGACGAGATCTACGAAAAGCTCGTCTACGACGGGTTCGAGTTCGTGAGCATCGCCTCGCTGGGCGAGGAGATCAAGAAGCGGACGATCGTCGTCAACGGCCTTTCGAAGGCGTTCTCGATGACGGGGTGGCGGATCGGCTACGTCGCGGCGGACAAGGACCTCGTGGCGGCGATGAACAACATCCAGAGCCAGAGCACGTCCAACCCGGTCTCGTTCTGCGACAAGGCGGCCATCGCGGCGCTCAACGGCTCCCAGGATTTCATGAAGGAGTGGGTGGCGGAGTTCGACAAGCGCCGCCGGTACATCGTCGACCGGCTGAACAACATCCCCGGCGTCTCCTGCCTCCTGCCGCAGGGGGCGTTCTACGTGTTCCCGAACTTCTCGAAGGTGTACGGGAAGACGACCCCGTCGGGGAAGAAGATCGAAAACTCCTCCGACCTGGCCGCCTATCTGCTGGAGGAGCACAAGGTCGCGTCGGTGCCGGGCGTCGCGTTCGGCGAGGACGCCTGCCAGCGCCTGTCCTACGCCACGTCGATGGCGAACATCGTCAAGGGGATCGACCGGATCGAGGCGGCTGTCAAGGCCCTCAAGTAACAGGAAGCCCCCGCGAGCCCGTTTTGCAACGCTGCAAAGAGGTCTGGGGCTCGCGGGGGGCT
>JACRMU010000150.1 GCA_016219515.1 Deltaproteobacteria bacterium | reverse complement strand
GTTCTCTGCATGGGAAACTCCCTGGTCCACGTGCCGGGGGAGGAAGCCGTCCGGTTCGTCGCGGACGCATCGTCCGTCATCGTCTCCGGGGGCTGGCTGCTCCTGCAGATCCTCAATTACGAGCTTCTCTTCCGCAGGGAGGTTGCCGAGCTTCCCGTCCTCCGCGCGGAGGACGGCGTGATCGAGTTCCGGCGGCGCTACGTATGGGAGGGGCCGAGGAAGGTCCGCTTCCAGACCGCGCTCCGCATCGCGGAAGGGGACGAGCCGAGGATCTTCCGGAACGAAATTCCCCTCTATCCCCTCTATCCGGAGGAGCTGTGGGAAACGCTTTCCGGGGAAGGGTATGTACCGATCCGCTATTACGGCGACTTCGCCTGCTCCGACTTTACCCCCGAATCGGAGGCCCTCGTATGCCTGGCAAGGAAATCGTGAGGCCTCCCCGGGGCCGCGGGAAGGCCGGGACCCGAATCGCGGCGGCGTTTGTCATCGCTCTCGCCCTTTGGGGAGTGTGCAGGGGCGTCGTGGCCGCGAACCGACACCAACTTCCCCATCCCGCGCGCGTTCTTCCGGCGGTGGACGGCCGTGCAACCGCTTCCGAGCACGGTTTTGCCGCTCAGGATCTGCTGAAGCTTCTTTCCGAAGGGAATGCCGAAGGGGTCACCCGCGACGGCACCCGCATCACGCTGGCCCTGGATGAAGATCTCCAGAAAACGATCTTCGGACTGTTCCGCCGGTTCGATCCCGCGTACGGCGTTTTCGCGGCGATGGAACCGTCCACGGGGCGGGTCGTCGCCCTGGTCGGCTACCGGAGGGGAGGAGAGCCGGACCCGCGCCTTCCCCTCAAGGCGGTCTATCCGGCCGCTTCCCTCATCAAGGTCGTCACGGCGGCGGCGGCGCTGGAGAAGGGAAGCATCCTGCCGGAGGACGAGATCGCCTACCGCGGCGGCATCTACGGGATCACGCGAAAAGGGATCCACGCCAAGGACGGACGGGGCGTCCCCTCCATGTCGCTCGAGGAGGCGATCGCCCGATCGGCGAACGCGGTCTTCGGGAAAGTGGCGGTCAACTACGTGGGGAGCGAGGGGCTTTCGGATTACATGGAGAAGTTCGGGTTCGGGCAGCCGGTCCCCTTCGATCTCCCGGTGGAGCCGAGCCAGGGCGAGGTCCCCAGGGACGAATTCCTCCTGGCCCGCACCGGCGCCGGCTTCGGGGAAGTGTACGTCTCCCCCCTCCACATGGCGATGATCATGTCGGCGATCGGGAACTCGGGGGAGATGCCGCAGCCGGTCCTCATCGAGCGCGTGGAGGACAAGGACGGGAAGCCGTTGTTCGAGGCCGCGCCCTCGAAATGGCGCGACACCGTGCATCCCGAGACGGCCGATACCCTCCTGCGGATGATGGTGAAGACGATCGAGATGGGCACCTCCCGCCGCACGTTCGGCTCCCCGGAGTCGACCCCCTTGCTCCAGGACATGGAAGTGGCGGGGAAGACCGGCTCCCTCTCCGGATGGAGCCCGAGGATGCACTTCGAATGGTTCGCGGGCGTCGCCCCCGTGGGCGATCCACAGCTCGCGGTGGCCGCCCTCGTGGTGAACGACAGCCGATGGAAGATCAAGGGAAGCTACGTGGGGAAGGAGGCGTTCAACACGTACTTCGGATATCCCGGGTCCACGCCTCCCGTCTACGCGAAGAAACGGGGGAAGGCGCGGGGAAAAGCGACTGCACGGAAACCGGAACGCGCGAAAACCCGCACGAAGGGGAAACGGATAAAAAAAACCGTCCCCTCCTCCTCGCAGCAGGGGTTCACGGCGCCTCGGCGAAACGCCCCTTTGGGGTAATCCATGCGGAACCGGCAGGCAACACTCCGGACGGGAGCCGGTTTTCTCGCCCTGTTCGTCCTTGCGGTTTTTCTTCTTGGCGTCTACTTCGACCAGGTGGCCACCCGTGCGGTCAACGGGTGGCTGTCGTCGGCGTTTCCCGTTCCGGCAACCGTGCAGAAGGTGAAGGTCCGGCTGCTGGCGGGGACCGTGGAAGTGGCCGGCCTGAGGATCGCAAACCCTTCCGGATTTGCCCACCGTGAATTTCTGACCCTGCGCAAGGGAGAGATGGATCTCCGCCGTATCTCCCTGTGGACGGACGAGATCGTGGCGGAGAGCATCCGGACCGAGGGGCTCGTCGTCCGGCTGGAAAGGATCGAGGGGCGGCAGAACACCCGGGAGATTTTCCCCTCGGTGCCCCGGAAAGATCTGCAGGAGAAGAGCGGGAAGAGGTTCCGCATCCGCCGCCTGGTTTTCCTGAACACCCTGCTCTCCTATCCCGTTGCGGGAGGAGAGCAGCACGGCGGGATTCGACGCGGTCCAGTCGAGGATCTGGTCGGCGATCTCCTTGGCGAACTTGCCGTTGCCCGTCTGCCAGTAGGCGTCGGCGAGCTTCTCGAAATGGAAATGGCGGTTGATGGACTCGTTCCACAGGTGTGTGCGCGCCTCGCCCTCG
>JACRMU010000136.1 GCA_016219515.1 Deltaproteobacteria bacterium | reverse complement strand
GTGTTTATCTGAATCATAAAGGAGCGCGGCTTTTGACTTATAACGATGGCGTTCCGAATACTCCGCGACAAATGTAGGACCCCATCCGACGCGCCGGCTGCCTGTTCGCCGCCCTGTTTCTCTTCGGAGCCGCTCTTTCGCACGCCGGAGACGTCCCGATCTCCCTCGACGAGGCGGTGCGAAAGACCGTGGAGAACAATCTTTCTCTCCGCGCGGGGACGTTCGCCCCGGCGATCTCCTCCACCGACGTGCGGCACGCCCGCGCAATCTACAATCCCCGCTTCACCGCCCTGCTCGACCATAAGGGGTCGAACACGCAAGTCTCCCCGAACTCCTTCTTCGTGGAGCGGAAACGGTCCTTCGACGCGAATCTCTCCGCGGACGTCCTCCTTTCCACCGGCGCGACGGCATCCGCCTCCTTCGCCAACCCGTGGCAGAAGGACAACCTGGGCACCTCCTTCTCACGGTTCGCGGAGCCCCAGCTTTCCCTCTCCCTGTCCCAGCCGATTCTCCAGGGGCTCGGCAGGGAGGTCACGGAGCGCGGGATCACCGTGGCCGTCTTCTCGACGGAATCGGCGCTGGCCGGATGGCGCGCCCAGGCGCTCTCCGTTTCCGGAAGCGCGCGGGACGGATATTTCGCCGTCATCAAGGCCCGGGAAAACCTGCAGACGCGCAAGTCGTCGCTGGCCCTGGCGCAGGAAATCCATGCGGGCAACGAGGCCCGGGTCCGCGCCGGCGTGCTGGCGGCCGTCGAGCTGCTGGATTCCCGGCTGGGAGTCGCCCAGCGGGAGAAAGACCTCCTGGACGCCGAAAAGAACGCCCTGGACGAGGCGGACAAGCTCCTCGTCTTGCTCCATCTGCCTCCCCGCACGGAACTGGCGTTGTCGCAACCGGCCGCCGAAGAGGCGGTCGACCGGTCGGAGGAAAACGCCCTCAAGAAAGCGCTGGACCTTCGTCCCGATCTTCAGCAGGCGAGGATTACCCTGAAGAGCCAGGAGTTCAGCGCAAAAGTCGGCAGGAACCTCCTGCTTCCTTCCCTGTCCCTCAAAGGCAGCGCGGGGGTTTCCGGGCTGGCGTCCGACTACGGCAGCGCGGTCGACGACATGAAGACGGGGAAGTACCCTTCCTGGTCCGTCGGGGTCGAATTCGCCTATCCCCTGGGGAACGACGCCGCGGAGGCCGACCTGGCGAAAAACCGGCTGCTGGCCGGCCAATCCCGCGTGCAGATCCAAAGTCTGGAAGAGTCGGCGGGGCTGGAGGTCCGCCAGGCGATCCGGAACCTGGAGACCCGGGAAAAACAGATCGCCGTCGCGAAGCGCGGCGTGGAGCTGGCGGAGGCGCGCTTCGACTCCTACGTGAAGCGCGCCAAGGTGGGGCTGGCCACCACGAAGGACGTCCTCCAGGTGGAATCGGACCTGACCGCCGCCCGCGAGGGGCTGACCGGCGCCCGGGCCGATTACCAGGTCGGCGTCACGCAGTTCTGGAAGAGCACCGGGGAGCTGCTCGAACGGCACGGGATCCGGATCGAAGACCGTGAAATCGAAACCATGGCATGGAAAGGACTCCAATGAAGCGCGCGATCGTCGCCGCCGCCGCGGTTTGCGTTCTCGCCGTCGCGGGATACTTCTTCTACTCCAAGAGCAACGGCAAGACCTCCCTGTACCGGACCGCGAAGGTGGAGAAGGGGGAGATCTCGGACGCCGTTTCCGCGACGGGGAACATCAACGCCGTGACCACCGTGCAGGTGGGAAGCCAGGTGTCGGGGACGATCCAGTACATCTACGCCGATTTCAATTCCCGCGTGAAGAAGGGGCAGGTGATCGCGAAGATCGACCCGCAGATCTTCGAGGCGTCGGTCGTCCAGGCCAGGGGAAACGTGGCGAACATGACCGCCGCGCTGGAGAAGGCGAAGATCGTGACGGCGGACACCTTGCGGACCCTTCGGCGGAACCAGGAGCTTATCAAGAACGGGTACGTCGCGCAGGCGGACGTCGACGCCGCGGAGACGGCGTACGACTCGGCGGTGTCGCAGCAGAAAGGGGCGGAGGCGCAGCTCGAACAGGCGAAAGGGTCCCTTTCCGTCGCGGAGACGAACCTTCGGTACACGACGATCGTGTCGCCGGTCGAAGGCACCGTGATCTCCCGGAACGTGGACGTGGGACAGACGGTGGCGGCCAGCTTCCAGACCCCCACGCTCTTCACCATCGCGCAGGACCTGACGAAGATGCAGATCGACACCAACGTCGACGAGTCCGACATCGGCAGGGCGAACGCCGGGCAGGAGGCGACGTTCACCGTGGACGCATACCCCGGAAAGACGTTCTCCGGCAAGGTCATCCAGGTCCGCAATTCGCCGATCGTGACCCAGAACGTCGTGACGTACGACGTCGTCGTCCAGGTGGACAACAAGGACCTTTCGCTAAAGCCCGGGATGACGGCCAACGTGTCGATCCGGATCCGGGATTTCAAGGACGCGGTGAAGATCCCGAACGCGGCGTTGCGCTACCGGCCTTCCTCCGCCGAGAAGAAGAAAGCCGAAGGAGAGAAGGAGAAGGAATCGCACGGCGCCCGCGTCTTCACGATCGGGAAGGACGGGAAACCGGCGGCGGTCCCCGTCAAGACGGGGGTCAGCGACGGGACGCACACCCTGCTCGCCGAGGGAAATCTGAAACCGGGGGACGAGGTGATCGTCGCGGAGACCCGCAAGAACCAGGGGACGGCCGGCGGATCGAGCCCGCCCGGCATGGGGGGCTTCCGCTGATCCGTGGGGACTCCCTCGATCGAAATCCGGAATCTCTGCAAGACGTATCGCCTGGGCGAAGTGAGCGTGGAGGCCCTGCGGGACGTCACCCTGTCCATCGACCGGGGGGAGTTCCTCGCCGTGATGGGCGCCTCCGGTTCCGGAAAATCCACCCTGATGAACATCCTGGGATGCCTGGACCGGCCGACGAGCGGCGCCTACCGGCTGGACGGCGAGGACGTAGGGACGCTCTCCCGCGACGCGCTGGCGGGCATCCGCAGGAAGAAGATCGGCTTCGTGTTCCAGGGGTTCAATCTCCTCGCGCGGATGACGGCGCTGGAAAACGTGGAACTGCCGATGATCTACGACGACACCCCTTCCGCGGCCCGGAGAGAGCGGGCCCGCGAGGCGCTCCGCGCCGTCGGTATCCTGGACCGGGAGCGCCACCTCCCCAGCCAGATGTCCGGGGGGCAGCAGCAGCGGGTCGCCATCGCCCGCGCCATCGTGAACACCCCTTCCCTTCTGCTGGCCGACGAGCCGACCGGAAACCTCGACACGGGCACGAGCGTCGAAATCATGAAGACCTTCCAGGGGCTGGCCGATGAACGGGGGATCACGCTGGTGCTGGTGACGCACGAAACGGACATCGCGCAATATTCGAAACGCATCGTGCGGTTCCGCGACGGGAAGATCGTTTCGGACAACCCGGTGGGCGCGGGATGGATCTCTACGCCGCGTCCAAGGTCGCCTATCGTTCGCTCTGCTCGAACAAGATGCGCTCC
>JACRMU010000135.1 GCA_016219515.1 Deltaproteobacteria bacterium | reverse complement strand
GGGATACGGACCCCCCAGGACGCCCTCTTCTTTTTCCCGAAGGGATACGAAGACCGCCGGCACGTTCTCCCGATGCGGGCGCTCAAACACGGAATGACGGTGCCGGTGAAGGGGACCGTCATCGGGGTTCACGGCGGGATGCGGCGGTTAGGGGGTCCCCGTTTCCTGGAGGTGACGATTTCCGACGGCACGGGCCGCCTGTCCGCCAAGTGGTTTCATTTCCATCCTTCCTTGAAAGAGAGGTTCCGCGAAGGGGAGAGCGTGGTCCTCTGCGGGACGGTGCGGTTTTTCCAGTTCCAACCCGAAATGCATCATCCCGAAATCTTGGGGAAAGCGGAGGAGCACGACCCCGTCCACCTCGGGCGGATCGTGCCGGTCTACCCGGAAGTCGAAGGGGTGCCGCCGCGCGTCCTGCGCCGGATCCAATGGGAGGTCGTCTCGCACCATGCGTCGACCGTGAAGGAGTTCTTCCCCCGTTGGATGTTGCAGGAAGCCGGGGTCCCGCCGATCCACGAGTCGCTGGCCGGGCTCCATTTTCCTCCCCCGGGGGCCGACGCTTCGACGCTCCTTTCCTTTTCCTCCCCCGCGCAGCAGCGGCTGATCTTCGGGGAGCTGTTCTTCATCCAGTGGACGCTTGCCAGGCGTCGCGCGGGAGTGATGAAGGAGGCGGCCGTCCCGCTGCATTGGGACAAGGAGATCGTCGACGAAATCAAGCGGCGGCTTCCCTTCGCGCTCACGGGGGCCCAACGGCGCGTGGTCAACGAAATCCTGAAGGACATGGCCAACCCGCACCCGATGCACCGCCTCCTCCAGGGGGACGTGGGAAGCGGAAAGACGATCGTCGCGTGGATCGCCGCGCTGGTGGCGTGGCGAAAGGGAGCTCAGGCGGCCATCATGGCCCCGACCGAGATTCTCGCCGAGCAGCATTACCGGCGGTTCCTCTCCCTTTGCCAGGGGTTGCCGGTACGGGTGGTTCTTCTGACCTCCGTTCTTGCGGGAAAGAAAAGGGAGGCGCTGCGGAAGGAGATCCGGGAAGGAAACGCCCACATCGTCATCGGCACGCACGCGATCATCCAGGAGGGGGTCGAGTTCGACCGGCTGGGGCTCGGCATCGTGGACGAGCAGCACCGCTTCGGGGTCCTGCAGCGGGCGGCGCTTCGGGGGAAGGCGAAGACGGCGCCGCACCTCCTCGTGATGACCGCCACGCCGATCCCGAGGACCCTGGCGATGACGCTGTACGGAGACCTCGACATCTCCGTGATCGACGAGATGCCGCCCGGGCGGAAGGCGATCGGGACGAAGGTGATCCGGGAAGGGGAGCGGAAATCTGCCTGGGCGAGGGTGCGGAAGGAGCTTGCCGAGGGAGGGCGCGTCTACATCGTCCTGCCGCTGGTGGAGGAGTCGGAGAAGCTGACGCTTCGGGACGCAACGCAGACCGCGGAGCGGGTCCGGGATGCGTTCCCGGAGATCGGTGTCGGACTGCTGCACGGGCGAATGAAGGCGGAGGAGAAGGACGCCGCGATGCGTCGGTTCCAGGAGGGGGAGATTCGGATCCTTGTCTCCACCACCGTCGTCGAGGTGGGGATCGACGTGCCGGAGGCCACCGTGATGATGATCGAGCACGCGGAACGGTTCGGGCTCTCGCAGCTCCACCAGCTTCGCGGACGCGTGGGGAGGGGGACCCGTCCCTCCGTCTGTTTCCTCTTCGTGGAAGGGCTGCAGGGCGAGGATGCGATCGCACGCCTCTCGGTGATGGAGAAATCGAACGACGGGTTCCGGATCGCGGAGGAAGACCTGAAGATTCGGGGGCCGGGCGACTTCGCCGGGGTGCGCCAGTCCGGCATCCCCGACCTCGTCTTCTCCGACATCGTCCGGGACGCCCGGATGCTCTCCCGTTCCCGGGAGATCGCAGCCGCGCTCCTTGCGCGCGACCCCGGCCTTGCGCTGACTGAACACGCCGCCCTCGCCCGCTGGATCGCCTCGAAGGAAGCCGCGGTTCCCACCGTCGGATAGCGAGCAAATTGACATAACCGCCGCAATTCATTAGAGTATCTTCTTTACTCTTTCCGGGAGATGGACAATGGAAGAGTTCCCAAGGATCAAGCGTCTGCCGCCGTACGTTTTCGCGGTGGTGACCGAACTCAAGTCGAAAATGCGCAAGGCCGGCGAGGATGTGATCGACCTCGGGATGGGAAACCCCGACCTGCCGACTCCGAAACACATCGTCGACAAGCTCATCGAGGCGGCGAGAAACCCGCGCAACCACCGGTATTCCCTTTCGCGCGGCATCCCGAAGATGCGGCAGGCGATCTGCTCCTGGTACAAGCGGAAGTACGACGTCGACCTCGACCCGAACACCGAGGCGATCGCTACGATCGGAGCCAAGGAAGGGCTGTCCCATCTCGTCATGGCGATCATGGGGCCCGGGGACATCGCGCTGGTGCCGAACCCCACCTATCCGATCCACGCCTACTCGGTGATCATCGCCGGGGCGGACGTCCGGTCGATATCGCTCACCAGCGGCGAGGGAGACTTCATGGACCGCGTGCAGCGGGCCATGAAGACCATCTGGCCGAAGCCGAAGGTGATGATCATCTCGTTCCCTCACAATCCGACGACCGAGGTGGTCGACCTGGCCTTCTTCAAGCGCGTCGTGGCCTACGCCAAGGAGCACGACATCCTCGTGATCCACGACCTGGCCTACGCCGACCTGGTGTTCGACGGGTACAAGGCCCCTTCCATCCTCCAGGTGCCGGGCGCCAAGGACGTGGCGGTGGAGCTCTATTCGATGTCCAAGGGGTACTCCATGCCGGGGTGGCGGGTCGGGTTCGTCGTGGGAAACAAGAGGATGATCAATGCGCTCACCCGGCTGAAGAGCTACCTCGATTACGGCATGTTCCAGGCGATCCAGGTCGCGGCGACGGTCGCGCTCAACGGCCCCCACCGGGTCGTCGACGAGGCCGTGGAAGTGTACCGGAAGCGGCGCGACTGCTTAGTGGACGGGTTCGCCCGCATCGGCTGGGAATTCCCCAAGCCGCAGGGGACGATGTTCGTCTGGGCGCCCGTTCCGGAGCAGTTCGCCTCCATCGGCTCGCTGGAGTTTTCCAAGCTCCTCCTGACCAAGGCCAAGGTGGCGGTTTCCCCAGGGGTGGGGTTCGGGGAGCACGGGGAAGGGTTCGTCCGTTTCGCCCTGGTGGAGAACGAGCATCGGATCCGGCAGGCGATCCGCGGCGTGAAGGCGCTCCTGCAATCTCCCGCCCACGCGAGGGTCAAGACCCGATGAGCGACCGGCCAAAGGAAATCGGCATCGGCATCGTCGGGTTCGGCACCGTCGGTACGGGGACGGCGAAGCTGCTCCTGGAAAACGCGGAGCTGCTGCGCATGCGCGTGGGAGTCCCCTTGAGGATCCGAAAGATCGCCGACCTCGACATCTCGCGGGACCGGGGGGTGAAGCTTCCCGAAGGGACCCTCACCGCCGACGGGTTCGAGGCGATCCGCGACCCGCAGGTCGATATCGTCGTGGAGCTCGTGGGGGGGACCGGAGCCGCGAAGGATTTCGTGCTGGAAGCGATACGGCTGGGGAAGCCGGTCGTGACCGCGAACAAGGCGCTTCTGGCGGAGCACGGTCCCGAGATCTGCCGCGCGGCCATCGATGCCGGCGCGGACCTCGGGTTCGAGGCGAGCGTCGGCGGCGGGATCCCCATCATCCGGGCGATGCGGGAAGGGCTGGCGGCCAACCGCATCCGCGAGATCTACGGGATCATCAACGGCACCTGCAATTACATTCTCAGCAGGATGTCCAACGAGGGAAAGGAATACGCCGAGGTGCTGGCGGAAGCGCAACGGATCGGCCTGGCGGAGGCGGACCCTTCCTTCGACGTGGACGGGATCGATTCCGCGCACAAGCTTGCGATCCTCGTGTGGCTGGCCACCGGCATGTACGTGTCGCCGAAGGAGATCTTCGTGGAGGGGATCCGCGACGTATCGGCGGTCGACATCGCCTTCGCGCGGGAGTTCGGATACACGATCAAGCTGCTTGCGATCGCAAAGGAGAAGGGGCATGGGGTGGAGGTGCGTGTCCATCCGACGATGATCCCGTCCGATCACCTCCTGGCCACCGTGGGCGGCGCCAACAACGCGATCTACGTGAAGGGAGACTTCGTGGGCTCCGCGCTGTTCTACGGCCAGGGGGCGGGGATGCATCCCACCGCCTCGGCGGTGGTGAGCGACATCGTGGAGATCGCCCGCAACCTGCGGGGAGGCGGGAAGGGCAGGATCCCGCCGAGCGGGTTCTTCCTCCACGACCCGGGCGAGAAGGCGGCGGTTTCCTCTTTCTCCGACGTGCGGGCGGAGTATTACCTGAGGTTTCAGGTCCTGGACAAGCCCGGCGTCCTGTCCAGGATCGCGGGGGTGCTCGGCGACCATTCCATCAGCATCTCCTCGGTGATCCAGAAGGGGCGGAAGGAGGAGAGCGCGGTGCCGATCTTCATCGTGACGCACCACGCCAAGGAAAGCGACATGCGCGCGGCATTGGCGGAGACCGACCGGCTCCCGGTCGTCCTCGACCGCACCCGCAGGATCCGGATCGAAAACAATCTTTAGCCCGCATTTCTCACCGGGCTGACCGCGAGGGCGACATAGCGATGCATTGGGAAGGAATCATCCGGCACTATTCCGCCTTTCTCCCGGCGGTCCCCGAGGACTGCGTGGTGACGCTTTTGGAGGGGAACACCCCGCTGGTCCCGGCGCCCGTGCTGGCGCGGAAAGCCGCCCCCGGAACCGGGATCTTCCTGAAGTTCGAGGGGCTCAATCCCACCGGGTCCTTCAAGGACCGCGGGATGACGATGGCGGTGTCGAAGGCGAAGGCCGACGGGTCCGACACGGTGATCTGCGCCTCCACGGGAAACACCTCGGCGTCCGCCGCCGCCTACGCGGCGCGGGCCTCCCTGAAGGCGTTCGTCCTGATCCCGGAGGGCCGGATCGCCCTGGGCAAGCTCTCGCAGGCGATGATCCACGGCGCCCGCGTGATCCAGATCCTGGGAAACTTCGACGACGCCCTGATGCTGGTCAAGGAGATCTCGGAAAAATATCCGGTCACCCTGGTCAACTCGCTCAACCCGTACCGGATCGAAGGGCAGAAGAGCGCGGCGTTCGAGATCTGCGACGCGCTGGGAGACGCCCCGGACTACCACGTTCTCCCCGTGGGCAACGCGGGGAACATCACCGCCTACTGGGCCGGCTACAAGGCGTACCGGGATGCGGGAAAGGTCCGGAAGCTCCCAAGGATGCTGGGGTGGCAGGCGGAAGGAGCGGCTCCGATCGTGCGGGGGCGCCCCGTCGCGAAGCCCGAGACGGTCGCCACCGCGATCCGGATCGGGAACCCGGCCTCCTGGAAGCAGGCGGAGGCCGCCCGGGGCGAGTCCGGCGGGCTGATCCGGATGGTGAGCGACGCCGAGATCCTGGAGGCCTACAAGCTCGTGGCGGAGACCGAGGGGATCTTCTGCGAGCCCGCGTCGGCGGCCTCCATCGCCGGTGTGATAAAATTGGCGAAAGAAGGCTTTTTCCGGAGCGGGGACTCCCTGGTCTGTACGCTCACCGGTCACGGGCTGAAAGACCCGGACAACGCGATCGCCCAATCCGATGCGCCGGTGACCGTCCCCCCGGCGATCGAAGATGTCAAGAAAGTGCTCGGATTTTAGAGGAGGCGGCAATGGCGCGGAAGTATCTCATCCTCATCGGGGACGGCATGTCCGACTGGCCGATCGCCTCGCTCGGCAACCGCACGCCCCTCGAGGCCGCGGAGAAGCCGAACATGGACTACATGGCTTCCCACGGCGCGCTGGGGATGGTCCAGGTCGTGCCGAAAGAGATGTACCCGGGAAGCGACGTTTCGAACCTGAGCATCGTCGGGTACGACCCGCGCGAAGTGTACACGGGCCGGTCTCCCCTGGAGGCCGCATCGATGGGGATCGCTCTCGATAGGGAAGACGTGGCGGTCCGCTGCAACGTCGTCGCGCTGAAGAACAACGGCGCCGACTCCGAGATGGAGGACTTCTCCGCGGGGCACATCTCGTCGGCCGAGTCGGCGGAGCTTCTGAAGGACCTCCAGGCGAAAGTGGAGGAGAGGGGCGTCCGTTTCTACCCGGGGGTAAGCTACCGGAACCTCATGGTCTGGCCCAACGGCAACGATGCCGTGGAGACGACCCCGCCGCACGACATCCACGGGAAGAAGATCACGGAGTACCTGCCCAAGGGCGAGGGCTCGGACCTGCTGCTGGACCTGATGGCCGCCTCGCGGGAACTGTTCGAAGACCACCCCGTCAACCGGAAGCGCCGGGCGGAGGGGAAGGCGGCGGGCAACTCCATCTGGCTCTGGGGGCAGGGAAAGGCGCCGCGCATCGAGCCCTTCGGGGAAAAGTACGGCCTGTCCGTGTCGGTCGTCGCGGCCGTCGATCTAATCATGGAGATCGGGATCTACTGCGGCCTGGAGGTTGTCCAGGTGCCCGGGGCCACCGGGTACGTCGACACGAACTACCGCGGGAAGGCCGAGCACGCCCTCCGCGAGCTGGAAAAAAAGGATTTCGTTCTGATCCACGTCGAGGCGCCGGACGAGGCGGGGCACAACGGCAGCGCTCCCGACAAGGTGCGCGCCATCGAACGGATCGACAAGGAAATGCTCTCCTTGCTGCTCTCCCGGGCAAGGGAAGGCGGAGATCTCTCCGTGATGCTGCTCCCCGACCATCCGACGCCCGTCGCCATCCGGACGCACGCGCAGGAACCGGTTCCCTTCGTCATCTATCCCGCCCCGGAAGGGCTGCAGTCCCATCCGGGGAAGAGGTACACGGAGGCCGACGCACGTTCCACCGGCCAGTTCGTGGAGATCGGGACCCGCCTGATGGGCTACCTCATCGGCAAGCGGGACGGCGCCTGAGCCAACCCGGTGGAGCACGTAGCCGACGCACGGGTGATCTTCGCGGACACCGACGCCATGGGGATCGTGTACTACGCGAACTATCTCAAGTGGTTCGAGATGGGGCGCGTGGAGCTGCTGCGGAAGAAGGGGATGGTCTACCGGGACCTGACGGCGAAAGGGTTCCATCTCCCGGTGGTGGAGGCCAGCGTGAGATACCGCACGCCGGCCCGGTATGACGATCTTCTCCGGATCCACGCGGAGGTGCGAAAGCTGGGAGGCGCGAGCATCGCGTTCGGATATCTCATCGAGCGCGCCGGCGGCGGCAGGATCGTGGAAGGCGAAACGCTTCATGCCTTCACGAACGAATCGGGGAAAGTGGTGCGCGCTCCCGCGGAGTTTCTGGAGAGCATGGACGTCGACGTGAAAACGGTGAGGAAAGGGGGGTAGACGTGGAGCGGAACCTGGCGCTGGAAGTGGTTCGCGTGACGGAAGCGGCGGCCCTTGCGGCCGCGCGCCTGATGGGACGCGGAGACAACATCGCGGCGGATCAGGCGGCGGTGACCGCGATGCGGAAGGCCCTGAACTTCGTGCAGTTCAAGGGGAGGGTGGTGATCGGGGAAGGGGAACGGGACGAGGCCCCCATGCTGTTCATCGGCGAGGAGGTCGGCGCCTCCGACGTGCCGCGCGTCGACATCGCCGTCGATCCCCTCGAAGGGACGACCATCGTCGCCACGGGGGGGAACAACGCTCTCGCCGTCATCGCCATCGCCGAGGAGGGAGGATTCCTCCACGCGCCCGACACCTACATGCAGAAGATCGCCGTCGGTCCGAAGGCCAGAGGGTCGGTGGACATCTCGGCCTCCCCGACGGAGAACCTGCGCAGCGTAGCGAAGGCGCTCAAGGTGTACGTGGAGGACCTCTGCGTCGTGATCCTCGACCGCCCGAGGCACCAGGAGCTCATCCGGGAGGTAAGGGAGTCCGGCGCACGCATCAAGCTGATCGGCGACGGAGACGTGGCGGGCGCGATCGCCACGGCGAAGGAGGAGTCCGGAGTGAACGTCCTGATGGGGACCGGCGGGGCGCCGGAGGGAGTGCTGGCGGCGGCCGCGCTGAAATGCCTGGGAGGGGACTTCCAGGGGATCCTCAAGTTCCGGAACAAGGAAGAGGCCGAGCGGGCCAAGACGATGGGTATCGACGACCCGAACAGGGTCTACGCGCTGGAGGACCTCGCCAGGAGCGACGTGATGTTCGCCGCCACCGGCGTCACCTTCGGGGACTACTTGAAGGGGGTCCGCTTCTTCAGCGGCGGAGCGCACACCCAGTCGATCGTCATGCGTTCGAGGTCCCGGACGATCCGCACGATCGACACGACCCACTACTTCGAATTCAAGCCCAGGTACGAATAGGCGGAAAGAGACGAGGATGCAGGAAGCGGCGAAAAAAGGGGCGGCGGCCGCGCCGAAGGGGCGGATCGAGATCGATTTCGAGCGCTGCAAGGCGTGCGAGCTGTGCGTGCCGGCCTGCCCGAAGAACTGCATCGAGATGGGACGCCGGATCAACGCCGGCGGGTTCGCCGCCGCGGTCTTCGCCCGGCCGGAGGACTGCACCGGCTGCGCCATCTGCGCGGAATCCTGCCCGGACGTATGCATCGAGGTGTGGCGGTGAACGTGGCGGCCCGCGTGGAACAACGCGTCTTCATGAAGGGGAACGAGGCGATCTGCGTCGGGGCGATCGCCGCGGGATGCCGGTTCTATTACGGCTATCCCATCACTCCCCAGAACGATATCCCCGAGTACATGTCCGCCCACCTGCCGACGATCGGGGGAACCTTCCTCCAGGCGGAGAGCGAGGTCGCCACGATCAATTTCATCCTGGGCACGTCCGCCTCGGGAAAACGGGTGATGACCTCCTCCTCGGGGCCGGGGATTTCCCTCATGCAGGAGGGCTTGTCCTACATGGCGGGCTCGGAGCTTCCCGCCGTCGTCGTGAACATCTCCCGCTCCGGACCCGGACTGGGGGGGATCGCGCCGTCGCAGGGCGATTACTTCCAGGCGGTCAAATGCGGAGGCCACGGCGGGTACCGGATGCCGGTCCTCGCTCCGCACTCGGTTCAGGAGATGTATTCCCTGGCGATGCTGGCCTTCGATCTCGCCGACAAGTACCGGAACCCCGCCATGATCCTGGGCGACGCGATCGTGGGACAGATGAAGGAGCCGTTTACGCAGACTCCGTACGTGCCGACGGTTTCCCAGGAGAAGCCGTGGGCGCTGACCGGATGCGCGGGGCGTCCGAGGCAGCACGTGAAATCGCTCTATCTGAAGGACAACGCGATCGAGGTGCACAACTGGAAGCTTCACCGGAAATACCTGAAGATGCAGGAGGAGGAGGTCAGGTACGAGGATTACCATCTCGACGGAGCGAAGATCGCCGTCGTCGCCTTCGGCACCGCGGCGAGGGTGAGCAAAACGGCCATCCAGTGGGCGAGGCGCGAGGGGATCGCCGCAGGGATGCTCCGTCCGATCACGCTCTTCCCGTTCCCCGGCGCGCAGCTGGAGGAGATCGCCAAGCGCGTGGACGTCCTCCTGGTGATCGAAATGAACACCGGGCAGATGCTGGAGGACGTGAAGGCGAGCACCACCTTCCACGACAAGATCCGGTTTCTGGGTAAGCCCTGCGCGATGCCCACGCCCGAGGAGATCCACGGCGAGCTCCGGAAGTTGGCCGGGAGAGGGCGATGACGGACAGGGGAAAAGACCGCTTCACGAAGAAGGTGTATGCGCGTCCGAAGTCGCTGGTGGACGTGAAGAGCCATTTCTGTCCCGGCTGCCATCACGGGATCGCCCACCGGATCCTCGCCGAGACGATCGACCATTTCGGACTGCGGGAGCAGACGGTCGGCGTCGCCTGCGTGGGATGCGCGGTGTTCCTGTACGACTACATCGACGTCGATGTGGCGGAAGCGCCCCACGGACGCGCCCCCGCGGTGGCCACGGGGGTAAAGCGCGCCCAGCCGGACAAGTTCGTCTTCACGTACCAGGGGGACGGAGACCTTGCGGCCATCGGGACCTCCGAGGTCATCCACGCCGCGAACCGCGGCGAGAACATCACCGTGCTCTTCGTCAACAACACGACGTACGGAATGACGGGCGGGCAGATGGCTCCCACGACGATGCTGGGCCAGAAGACCTCCACCTCTCCGTACGGACGCGACTTCCGGAAAGACGGGTATCCGATCAAGATGGCCGAGCTGCTGGCCACGCTGGAAGGGACCGCCTACTCGGCGAGGGTGGCGACCAGCACCCCGGCGCAGATCCGCAAGGCGAAGGAGGCGGTGAAAAAGGCGTTCGAGATGCAGATCAAGGAGATGGGTTTTTCGATCGTGGAGTTCCTGTCGACCTGCCCGACGAACTGGGGGATGAAGCCCCTGGACGCGCAGAAGCGCGTGTTGGGGGAGATGTCGGAATATTTCCCGCTCGGCGTCTACAAGGAGCGGAAGCAGGCGGACTTCCTGTGACCACGGACGTCATCATGGCCGGGTTCGGCGGACAGGGGATCCTCATGATCGGGAATCTCCTTTCCATCGCCGCGATGGAGGAGGGGAGGCACGTCACCTATTTCCCCGCCTATGGAGTGGAGATGCGCGGGGGGACCGCCAACTGCACGGTGGTCCTCTCCGACGAAGAGATAGGATCGCCCGTCGTGGGCCGGCCGAGGGCGTGCGTCGTCATGAACGGCCCCTCGCTCGACCGGTATCTTCCGGCGATCCGGGAGGGCGGCGACCTGGTGATCAACCGCTCTCTCGTCGATCCGGCGAAGGTCGGCCGGAAAGACCTTCGGCTGCTGGCCATCCCCGCCAACGACATCGCCAGGGAGGTCGTGGGGAGCCAGCAGCTCGCGTCGATGGTCGCACTGGGTGCCTACGTGCAGCGGACCGGAGCGGTACGGATGCAGACGCTTTTCGATTGCCTTCCGAAGGTCATCTCGAAGAAGTACGAGAAGTTCATTCCGCTCAACGTCAACGCCCTGAAGGAGGGGGAATCCTTTGCCCGAAATCACGCGTGACGAATCGCTGGACGACCTGCTTTCCAAGATCGCCGAGGAGTCGGGGGACTGGGGACCGGCTGCGGGCGATCCGGAAGTGCAGGTGGGGGACCACATCCGAAAATACCGGGAGACGAAGGGCGTAACGCTGCAGCAGCTTGCGGAGAAGACGGGGTTCTCCGCGGCCCTTCTGTCGCAGATCGAAAACCGGATGACGTCGCCGCCCCTGGGGACGCTCGTCAAGATCGCGAACGCGCTCGACACCTACGTATCCTCGTTCATCGGCAAGGAAGAGCGGGAATTCTCCATCGTGCGGAAACAGGACCGGACGACGATCTCCCGCGTGGGGATGAAGGAGGGAGGGCAGTCGGCGTACAGCTACGAGGCGTTGGGCGCGGGGAAGGCGGGCCGGAAGATGGAGCCCTTCCTCGTCCGTCTGAAACCCCTCATCGACCGGAACGTCGTGCGCAGCTCCCACGAAGGGGAGGAGTTCCTCTATGTCCTTTCGGGGCGGGTCGAGGTCTTTCTCGACAAGTATTCCGACCTGCTGAGCGAGGGGGACTGCATCTATTATAATTCGACGATCCCGCACCACGTCCATTCCGCGGAGGAGAAGGAAGCGCTGATCCTTGCGGTTCTTTACCAGGGAAAGTAAGGAAACCGGAAAAAGAGAGGAGTGGACTCCATGAGACGATCCGTCGCGATCCTTTCGATTCTATTTGTGGCAGTCGCCGCGGGGGCGGGAAACGTTTACGGGGAAAGCGCAAAGGACCGGGCCGGGGCGTTGTGGGCCGCGAGGGGAGACCTGTCCAAGGCGGCGGAGGCGCTGACCGCGTACGAAGCGATGGTGCAGCAGAGCCCGAAGGATTACGATGCGCTGCTCCGCTTGACGCGGGTCCATTACTGGATCGGCCAGAACCTCGAGGCGACGGACGAGAAAAGCGCCCTCTCCCATTACGGGAAGGGAAAGGAATACGGAAAGAGGGCGGCGGAAGCGGCGCCGGACCAGCCGGGGGGCTACTTTTTCGGAGCCGCCTGCCTCGCCAGGGAGAACAGCCTGAAAGGATCCTTTTCCAACCTGTTCGGGATCAAGGAAGTCCGCAGGCAGAACGAAAAGGCCGCCTCGATCCAGGCGGACTACTTTTACCGCGGGCCCGACCGGTTTTTCTGCGCCTATTACACGAAACTGCCGGGATTGCTGGGAGGCAGCGTTTCCAAGGCGATCGTACACGGCCGCAAGGCGGTGGAAGCTCACCCGAACTATATCGGCAACCGCGTCTTCCTGGCGGAAGCGTACCTGAAAGACGGGAAGGAAGACCTGGCCCGGCGCGAGCTGGAAGCGGCGATCGCAGTCCCGGAAGCGGCCCTTCCGGACGTCATCCCGGAGCAGCGACTGGAGAAGAAGAAGGCGGAAGCGCTCCTCAAGAAGATTCCCAAGTAAACCGAAACAGGTAGCCGCTTATAAGGAAAAAAAGGGAGTTGACAGCAAACGGTGTTTTTTATACGATCTTTGCCAGTTAACGTAAGGTGGTAATATGAGCTCCCTGGACGACTCGCGAACGTATCCGATCGGCGAGCTGAGCCGGATGGTGAACCTCACCCAGAGGACCATCAGGTATTATGAGGAAATCGGCCTGCTGCACAGCGTCCGAAGGATCGAGAACGGCAAGCGCGTCTACACGGACGACGACGTTCGACGGCTGAAGTTCATCAACCGGCTCAAGATGCTGGGGCTCTCCCTCGCGGAGATGGTCGATCTGGAGAAGATCTACCGCCAGCAGCGGAACAACCGGGAAATCATTCCGAAGCTGATCGAGATCCTTAACGAGCGGGCGGTCCAGATCGACGATCGGATCCAGCAGTTAAACGCTCTCAAGAAGGAAATCCGCGAGTACCAGGTGCGTCTGCGCGGAAAACTGCCGCAGGAAACGTAACGACATTCGCGCGAGCAAAAGGAGAACGTCCATGAAAGAAGTCGTCATCACCGGGGCAGCCAGGACAGCGGTCGGGAGTTTCATGGGATCCCTGGGCGAGATCCCCGCGCCCAGGCTCGGGGCGGTCGCCGTCGCGGAGGCGGTTTCCCGCAGCGGGATCAAGAAGGAAGAGGTCGATCAGGTCATCATGGGGAACGTCCTCCCCGCGGGAGTCGGACAGGCCCCGGCCCGGCAGGCGGGCATTTTCGCGGGGATCCCCGTGTCCGCCGGCGCCTTGACGATCAACAAGATGTGCGGTTCGGGACTGAAGGCCGTCATGCTGGGCGCGCAGGCGGTCGCGACCGGAGAGTTCGACGTCGTCGTCGCGGGGGGGATGGAGTCGATGAGTCTCTCTCCCTACCTGCTGAAAAGGGCGCGCGCCGGCTACCGGCTGGGAAACGACACGATCTTCGACCACATGATGTCCGACGGCCTGCTGGACGCCTACAACAACATCCACATGGGCATCTGCGCGGAGCCGTTGGCCAAGGAGCACCGCATCTCCCGGGAGGACCAGGACGAGTTCGCGGCCTCCTCCTACAACCGGGCGCTTTCCGCAATTCAGGCCGGAGCGTTCGAGAAGGAGATCGTCGGCGTGCCGATCCCTCAGAAGAAGGGGGACCCGGTGATCTTCCGGGTGGATGAAGAGCCCGGGCGCGGGAACGTCTCCAAGCTTCCGGCGCTGAAACCCGCGTTCCAGAAGGATGGAACCGTCACGGCCGGAAACGCCTCGACGATCAACGACGGCGGCGCGGCCGTGGTCCTGATGTCCGCCGAAAACGCCAAGAAGCGGGGGATCAGGCCTCTTGCCCGGATCGTGGGCTACTCCACGGCATCCCTCGAGCCGATGTGGTTCACCGTGGCCCCGATCGACGCCATCCGGAAGCTTCTCCGGAAAGCGAACGTGGACAAGGACAAGGTGGGGCTCTTCGAGATCAACGAGGCCTTTTCCGGCGTCGCGGTGGCCGCGATCCGGGGGCTTTCGCTGGATCCGGCCCGCGTCAACGTCAACGGGGGGGCGGTGGCCCTGGGGCATCCCATCGGCGCCTCGGGGGCGAGGATCCTTACGACCCTCCTTTATGCGATGGAGGAAAGGAAGGAGTCCCTGGGCGTGGCGTCCCTTTGCATCGGCGGGGGAGAAGCGGTTGCCATGCTGGTAGAGCGCATCTGAAATAACACCGGGAGGGTTCCCATGGAGATCCGGACGATCGGGGTGGTCGGCGCGGGCCAGATGGGGGGAGGGATCGCGCAAGTCTCCCTCATGAGCGGCTTCAAGGTGCTGCTGAACGACGTTTCCGAGGCGTACCTTGCGAAAGGGCGCGCGGGCATCGAAAAGGGGCTGGACATCCTGGTCCGCAAGGAGAAGATCCAGGCGGCGGACAAGGAGAAGATGCTGGGGAATCTCGTCGCGACGACGAACCTGTCCGACTTCGCCCTCTGCGACTTCGCGATCGAGGCGGCGACGGAGCGGCAGGAACTGAAGCACACGCTCTTCCGGAAGCTCGACGAGATCGTCCCCCAGGGGAAGGTCCTTGCGACGAACACCTCTTCGATCTCCATCACCGGGATCGCCGCCGTGACCCGAAGGCCGGATAAGGTCATCGGGATGCACTTCATGAACCCCGTCCCCCTGATGAAGCTGATCGAGGTCATCCGGGGGCTCCAGACCTCGCAGGAGACGTTCGACGCCACGATGGAGCTTTCCCGGAAGCTCGGGAAGGAGCCGGTCCCCGCCAACGATTTCCCCGGATTCGTCGCCAACCGGGTACTGATGCCGATGATCAACGAGGCGGCGTACGCCCTCATGGAAGGGGTGGGAAACGCGGAGGACATCGACGCCATCATGCGGATGGGGGCGAACCACCCGATGGGGCCGCTGGCGCTTGCCGACCTGATCGGGCTGGACACCTGCCTGGAAATCCTCAAGGTCCTGCAGGAAGGGCTCGGAGACCCGAAGTACCGCCCCTGCCCCCTGCTGAAGAAACACGTGGAGGCCGGCTTCCTGGGGAAGAAAACCGGGCGCGGCTTCTACGACTACCGGAAAGCATAAGGGGGCGAACGATGGAATACGCGAACCTTCTCGTTTCGGTTTCCGAAAAGATCGCGACGGTCACGATCAACCGGCCGAAGTCGCTCAACGCCCTGAATTTCGCCACGATGCGGGATCTTTCCGGCGCTTTCGAAGATCTGGGGGGAAGAGAGGATGTCGGAGCGGTCCTCCTTACCGGAGCGGGCGAAAAGGCGTTCGTGGCCGGCGCGGATATTTCGGAGATGAAGGATTACACTCCGCTGCGGGCGTTCGAATTCTCCATGTACGGCCAAGGGGTCCTCGAAAGGATCGAGCGCCTCCCGCAGCCGGTGATCGGGGTGATCAACGGTTTCGCGCTCGGGGGAGGGTGCGAGCTGGCGATGGCGTGCGATCTCCTCATCGCCGCCGACACCGCGAAGCTGGGCCAGCCCGAGGTGAGCCTCGGCATCATTCCCGGCTACGGCGGTACCCAGCGTCTGCCCCGCCTCGTCGGGCGAAACCTGGCGAAAGAGCTTGTCCTCACCGGCGAGATGATCACCGCGCAGAGGGCATATGAAATCGGACTCGTGAACCGGGTCGTCCCGAGGGCCGAACTGATGGATGCCGCGCGCGAGACGGCCATGAAGATCCTTTCCAGGGGTCCGGTCGCGGTCCGCACGGCGAAGATGGCGATGAACCGGGGCCTGGACCTCGACCTGTCGAACGCGTGCGCATTCGAGGCAAACGTATTTGCGGTAGGTTTTTCCACGGCGGACCGGATCGAGGGGATGACGGCCTTCCTGGAGAAGCGGAAGGCCGTGTTCACCGGCAAATAGAGCAGCCACGGGAGACCAAATCCAGGGGAGACGAAAGCGATGGTTTTCGACCTGACCGAAGAGCAGCGGATGATCCAGGAAATGGCGAGGAACTTCGCGCAGAAGGAAGTGCTTCCGATCGCCGCGGAGCTGGACGAGGCGGGACGGTACCCGGCGGAGCTCGTGCGGCAGATGGGGGAGCTGGGCTTGATGGGGGTCGCCGTGCCGGAGGAGTACGGCGGAGCCGGCATGGACAACATCTGCTATGCGATCGCCATGGAGGAGATCGCCCGCGCGTGCGCCTCCACGGCGGTCATCATGTCGGTCAACAATTCGCTCGTCTGCGACCCGCTCCTCAAGTTCGGGACGGAAGAACAGAAGAAAAAGTACCTCGTCCCGCTTGCCTCCGGGAAAAAACTCGGCTGCTTCGGGCTTACCGAGCCCGGCGCGGGGTCCGATGCAGGGTCCCAGAAGACCACGGCGGTGAAAAACGGCGGCCACTATCTGGTCAACGGGACCAAGAACTTCATCACCAACGCACCCGAGGCCGACACCTGCATCCTCTTCGCGATGACCGACAAGGAGAAAAAGCACAAGGGGATCACCACCTTCATCCTTGACATGAAGTTGGAAGGTGTATCTGTCGGAAAACTGGAACATAAAATGGGGATCAAAGCATCCCCCACGGCTTCCATCATCATGGAGGACGTGAAGATCCCGGCGGAGAACCGGCTGGGGAACGAAGGGGATGGCTTCAAAATCGCGATGCACACGCTGGACGGCGGGAGGATCGGGATCGCCTCCCAAGCCATAGGGATCGCGCGGGCCTCCTTGGAGGACGCCCTTGCCTACGCGAAGGAAAGGAAGCAGTTCGGCCAGCCGATCTCCGAGTTCCAGGCGATCCAGTGGATGCTTGCGGACATGGCGACGGAGATCGACGCCGCGCGGCTGTTGAACTACCGGGCCGCATGGCTGAAAGACCGCAAGGCGAGGCACTCCAAGGAATCCTCGATGGCGAAGCTGTACGCTTCCGAAACGGCCATGCGCGCGGGCGTGAAGGGGATCCAGATCCACGGCGGGTACGGGTACATCAAGGAATACCCCGCGGAGCGCCATTTCCGGGACGCCAAGATCACCGAAATCTACGAGGGGACCTCGGAGATCCAGAGGCTGGTCATCGCCTCCGCGATCCTCAAAGGATGACGAAAGGATGCATTTCGATCTGAACGAAGAGCAGCTGCAGGTCGAGGAAATGGTCCGGTCCCTTGCGCGGAAGTCGTTCGTTCCGAAGGCCGCGGCGATCGACGAGGAGAGCCGCTACCCCGAAGAGAACATGCGGCAGCTGGCGGAGCTGGGGCTGTTGGGCATGCTGTTCCCGTCGGCCTACGGCGGATCGGAAACCGGGGCCGTGGCGTACGGCATCGCCCTGCGGGAAGTCGCCTCGGGATGCGCATCCACCGCCGTCGGCATGGCCGTGACGAACATGGTCGGGGAGACGATCTTCCGCTTCGGGAACGAAGAGCAGCGACGGAAGTTCCTGCCGGGGCTCGCGTCGGGCTCCCTCGGAGCGGGGGCCTTCGCGCTCACGGAGCCGGGCGCCGGTTCCGATGCGGGCGGCATGAAGACGTCCGCGGCGGAGGATGGAGACCATTACGTCCTCTCGGGGACGAAGTCGTTCATCACCAACGGGACTTACGCGGGCGTGACGATCGTGATGGCGGTGACGCAGAAGGAGCCGCGGAAAATCGGCGCGTTTCTCGTGGAACAGGGCACCCCGGGATTCACGGTCGGCAAGGCGGAGCGCAAGATGGGGCTGAAGGGCTCCAACACCGTGTCCCTTGCCTTCGACGAGTGCCGCATCCCGAAGCGGAACCTGCTGGGCGGGATCGGGGACGGGTTGCGGGCCGCGTTTTCCGCGCTGGACGGGGGCCGCATCGGCATCGCCTCCCAGGCGATCGGGATCGGGCAAGCCGCCCTCGACGCAGCGGTCGCCTACGCCAAGGAGAGGAAGCAGTTCGGCCAGCCGATCGCCGAGTTCCAGGCGATCCAATGGATGCTGGCGGACGCGGCGACGGAGCTGGAGGCGGCGCAGCTTCTCGTTTACCGGGCGGCGTGCCTCAAGGACCAGGGGAAACCCTTCACCCGGGAGGCGCCGATGGCGAAGGTCTTCGCCACCGAGGCGGGGAACCGGGCGTGCCACAAAGCGGTCCAGATCCTGGGGGGGTACGGGTACGTCAGGGAATATCCGGTGGAGCGTTACCTGCGCGATGTCCGTGTGACCACCATCTACGAGGGGACGTCCGAGGTCCAGAGGATCGTCATCTCGCGGAATCTCCTGAGGTAGGCGCCGTGAAGCCCGGAAACCTCGGCAAGGGATACATCCAGGTCTACACCGGCAACGGGAAGGGGAAGACCACGGCCGCGCTGGGGCTTTCGGTGCGGGCTGCGGGGCACGGCCTTCGGACCGCGATCGTCCAGTTCATGAAGGGATGGATCGATTACGGGGAGCTCAACGGGGTCCGGATGCTGGCCCCTTACGTGGAAATCCACCAGGCGGGCAGGGACACTTTCGTGAACCGGAACGAGCCCGACCCGGAGGACGTCCGGCTGGCGCGGGAAGGATGGGAGCTGGCGAAGCGGTTGATCGCGGAGGGGAAGGCGGACATCGTGGTCCTCGACGAGATCAACTGCGCGATGGATTTCGGCCTGATCCCCGTGGAGGACGTCCTCGACACGCTGCGAAGGAAGCCGGCCGGGATGGAGCTGATCCTCACCGGGAGGGGGGCGCCGAAGGCGGTGATCGAGATGGCCGACCTGGTGACGGAGATGAAGGAAGTGAAACACTACTATGCGAAGGGCGTCGACGCCCGCGTCGGCGTCGAACGATAGCGCAGCGAAAGAAACGCCGCAAGATACGGCGGGGGGGGGCACCGTGTACGACAAAAAAAGATCCCGAAAGATATCGGACGGCAGGAAGCGTTGGGAAGCGGAGACGCTCGGGAAAACCCTCAAGCGGTCCCCGGAGCGGCTTTCCCGCTTTTCCACGGTTTCGGACGAGGAGATCGGCGCGCTGTACACCCCCGATCTCCTGGATGGATTCGACTACGGGAAGGAGCTGTCGTTCCCAGGGGAATACCCTTACACCCGCGGCGTCCAGCCCTCGATGTACCGGGGGAGATTGTGGACGATGCGGCAGTTCGCCGGCTACGGCTCCGCGGAGGACACGAACGCACGCTTCAAATACCTCCTCGATCAGGGGCAGACGGGCCTGTCGACGGCGTTCCATTTCCCGACCCTGATGGGGTACGACTCGGATTCCCCGCGCGCCAGGGGGGAAGTGGGAAAGTGCGGCGTTGCCATCGATTCCCTGAAGGACATGGAGATCCTCTTCGACGGAATCCCGCTGGACAAGGTCACCACCTCGATGACCATCAACGGACCGGCGGCGATGGTCTTCGCCATGTACCTGGCGGTCGGCGAAAAGCAGGGCGTGCCCTCCGAGAAGCTGGGAGGCACGATCCAGAACGACATCCTGAAGGAGTACATAGCGCAGCATGCGTGGATCTTCCCGCCCGAGCCGTCGATGCGGATCATCACCGACATCCTGGGCTACTGCGCCGAGCGCGTGCCGAAGTGGAACACCATCAGCATCAGCGGCTACCACATCCGCGAGGCCGGTTCGACGGCGGTCCAGGAGCTGCCGTTCACCATCGCCGACGGGATCGCCTACGTGAAGGCGGGGATCGAAGCCGGAGTCCCGGTGGACAAGTTCGCCCCCCGGCTCTCCTTCTTTTTCAACGCCCACATGGATTTCTTCGAGGAGATCGCAAAGTACCGCGCCGCCCGGCGGATGTGGGCCCGGATCATGAAGGAACGGTTCAAGGCAAAGGACGAAAATTCCTGGAAGCTTCGCTTCCACACCCAAACGGCCGGATGCACGCTGACGGCGCAGCAGCCGCAGAACAACATCGCCCGGGTGGCCCTCCAGGCGCTTTCCGCCGTCCTCGGGGGGACGCAGTCGCTGCACACGAACTCGATGGACGAGACGCTGGCCCTTCCGACCGAGCATGCGGCCACGGTGGCGCTGCGGACGCAGCAGATCATCGCCGAGGAGTCCGGGGCGGCCCACTCGATCGATCCGCTGGGAGGATCCTTCTTCGTCGAGCGATTGACCGGCGAGATGGAGGCGAAGGCGATGGCGTACATCGAAAAGATCGACGACATGGGAGGGATGGTCGCGGCGATCAAGCGCGGCTACCCGCAGCGGGAGATCGCCGACGCGGCGTTCCACCATCAGCGGCTGGTGGACGCGATGGAGAAGAAGATCGTCGGCGTCAACTGCTACAAGATGGAGGAAAACCTCCCGATCCCGATCCTGAAGATCGACGAGAACGTGGAGAGGATGCAGGTCGCGAGGACCCGGGAAGTGCGCGCGAAACGGAACGGAAAGAGGGTCAAGTCCCGCATCGACGCCTTGAAGGAGGCGTCGCTGTCGAGCGCGAACCTCATGCCGGTCCTGCTGGATGCGGTGCGCGAATACGCGACCCTGGGAGAGGTCTGCGACGCATTGAGAGAGACGATGGGAACCTACACCGACCCGGCGATGTTCTAAGCCGGATAGAGGGGGAACGTAATGGCGAGTGCGGCGGCAGGAAGCCAGGCGGCGGGGAAATCGCGGAAACCGGACCGCAAGGTACGGATCCTGATCGGCAAGCCCGGGCTCGACGGGCACGACCGGGGAGCCAAGATCATCGCGAGGGCGCTTCGGGACGCGGGGTTCGAGATCATCTACACCGGCCTTCACCAGACGCCGGAGATGATCGTGAACGCGGCGGCGCAGGAAGACGTGGACGGCATCGGCCTCTCCATCCTGTCGGGGGCGCACAACTATCTCCTCCCGAGAATCGTCTCCATGCTCAAGGAAAAGAAGATGGGCGACGTGGTGGTATTCGGCGGAGGGATCATACCGGACGAGGACATCCCGAAGCTTCGAAAGAAGGGGGTGGACCGGGTCTTCACTCCGGGGACGACGCTCCAGGAGATCGTCGCATACGTCAAGGAGAGGGTTCGGCCGAGGAAATAAGAGGGCGGGCCGTGATGAACGAACGCGGATAGGGAAAAATATGAAACGGGAGGAATCGCCGTGAGACCTGTCTACATGGTGTCCGGGGGGGTCAGCAAGTTCGAGAAGGCCCGTCCCGACGCGACGTTCCAGAAGATGGTGAAGGAGGCGTTCGATTACACGATGGGGGACGTACCCCGGCTGAAGCCCTCGATGATCGACGGGTCGGTCGCGTCCTACTTTTCGGACCACTTCACCCGCCAGCTGATGGCGGGGATCATGGCCACGGACTACCTGGGCCTTTGCCCCAAGCCGAACAAGCGGATCGAGGGGGGCGGCGCCACGGGCGGCCTCTGCTTCCAGGGGGCATGGGAGGCGGTCGCCTCGGGCCGGATGGACGTGTGCCTCGCGTTCGGGTTCGAGACGATGTCCCACGTGCAGACGTGGAAGGGGAACGAGTTCATCGCGCTGGCCTCCGACGTCAATTTCGACTATCCCGTGGGCGGCTTCTACTCGGGATATTACGCGATGATGGTGAACCGGCACATGCACGAGTTCGGAACCACGGTGGAACAGCTGGCGATGGTGTCGGTGAAGAACCACATGAACGCCTACGACAACCCGTACGCGCAGAAGCGGAAACGGCTCACGATCCAGGACGTCCGCAACTCCGAGATGGTGGCCTACCCGCTGACGCTCCTGGACATCTGCGTGATGTCGGACGGCGCCGCGGCGTGCGTCCTGGCGAGCGAGGAGATGGCGTTCAAGCTCACGGACCGGCCGGTGAAGATCACCGGCGTGGGCACGGGGACGGACATGATGCGGATGGCCGACCGCCCGCACGGCGACGTCATCCTGGCCCCCAACGAGAAGAAGAGCGACTACCGGAACCTGAAATACCCGGGCGTCCACTCCTTCCGGGCGGGGAGATCCGCCGGGCTCCAGGCCTACAAGATGGCCGGGATCACGGACCCGATCCGGGAAATCGATTTCGTCGAGCTCCATGACGCCTACACCTCCTCGGAGATCCAGACGTACGAGGACCTCGCGCTCTGCAAGTACGGGGAAGGCGGGAAGTTCGTCGAGGAGGGACACCCGTTCATGCCCCAGATCGAATACGGGCTGAAGCTCAAGACGAAAGGGACGATCCCCGTCAACCCTTCCGGCGGCCTGATCGCGTGCGGCCACCCGGTCGGGGCCACGGGGCTCATGCAGGCGGTCTTCGCCTTCTGGCAGATCCAGGGGACCATCAAGAAGCATTACGGGTCGGGAGAGCTTCAACTGAAAAAGGCGAACCGCGGGCTCATTCACAGCCACGCCGGCACGGGCACTTACGTCACCGTGTCGATCATGGAACGGGGGTGGTAATCATGGCGAAGAAGATCGATTCCAAAACGGCAGGTTCCCCGCGGTTCAACCCCGCAGCCAAGCTGGACGAGGTGATGACGGGGACCACGGTATTCAACATCCCGTTCCCGAAGGACCTGAACGCCTTGAAGGGGATGTCCCCCATCGTCATCAAGCACCCCTATTTCGTCGAATACGTACATTCGTACGGGCAGGATTCCCCGTTCTTCGCGGGACTGGCGAACAAGAAGATCCTCGGAACCCGATGCGGAAAGTGCAATTACACCTACGCCACGCCGCGCATGCACTGCACGAAGTGCGGCAAGGAGACGAAGTGGGTGGAGCTTCCGCAGGAAGGCCGCGTGCACACCTTCACCACGTGCTACTACGGCAGCGAGGAGTTTCTGAAGGACACTCCCTTCCACCTGGTTCTCGTGGAGTTCGACGGGGTGGACACCCTTCTCCTGGCCCGGCTGATCGGCGTGGAGGGACCGGAAGACATCAAGATCGGGATGAAGGTCCGGGCGAAGTTCCGCCGGAATTCGCAGCTCAAGCCCACGGACGTCTATTTCGTTCCGGTCGCGTAGGACAAGATGGACTTCGCACTTTCACCGGAGCACGTTTCCCTGAGGGACATGGTCCGCTCCTTCGTCGAGAAGGAGGTCCGGCCGCACGCGAGGAAATGGGACGAGGAGGGGAAGTTCCCTGCCGGCACCGTCGCCATGATGGGCGAGCTCGGCCTTATGGGAGCGATGGTCCCCGAGGAGTACGGCGGCTCGGGGATGGATACCGTCGGCTACGCCATCATCGTCGAGGAGATCG
>JACRMU010000128.1 GCA_016219515.1 Deltaproteobacteria bacterium | reverse complement strand
TGACCGGTCAGGGGGCGACCGTCGTCGAGGTCTCGCTGCCGCACACCTCGTTCGCCCTCTCCACGTACTACCTGATCGCACCTGCGGAGGCGTCGTCCAACCTCGCCCGGTACGACGGCGTCCGGTACGGCCACCGCGCGGAAGGGGCGTCCGGCCTGGTCGAGATGATGTCCCGCACCCGCGCCGAAGGATTCGGGGCCGAGGTGAAACGGCGCGTGATGATCGGCACGTACGCGCTGTCAGCCGGCTACTACGAGGCGTTCTACGGGAAGGCGCAGAAGGTCCGCACGCTGATCCGGCGCGACTTCGAGGCCGCCTTCGCGAAAGCGGACGTGCTCCTCACCCCCACCTCGCCCACCCCGGCCTTCCGCCTGGGGGAGAAAACGGACGACCCGCTGACGATGTATCTCTCCGACATCTTCACCATTCCGTGCAACCTCGCCGGCATCCCCGGAATCTCGGTGCCTTGCGGGATGTCCCCCGAAGGACTTCCGATCGGCGCGCAGCTTCTGGGGAAGCACTTCGCCGAGGAAACCCTTCTCGCGGCGGCCGCCGCGGTCGAGCGGGCGATCCCGCTGCCGCGGGTGGCCCCCGAACCGGGAGCGTGAGGCGATGGAATTCGAAGCGGTCATCGGCCTGGAGGTGCATGCCCAGCTGTCCACGCAGAGCAAGATCTTCTGCGCATGCTCCGCCTCCTTCGGCGCCCCCCCCAACGAGAACACCTGCCCGGTGTGCACCGGGATGCCCGGGGTCCTCCCCGTCCTGAACCGCCGGGTGGTCGAGTTCGCGATCCGCACGGCGCTGGCCACCTCCTGCGAGGTGCAGAAGAAAAGCGTCTTCGCCCGGAAGAACTACTTCTACCCCGACCTTCCCAAGGCGTACCAGATCTCCCAGTACGAGCTTCCGCTGGCGCTTGCGGGGCACATCGACATCGAAGCGAACGGCGCGGCGAAGCGGATCGGGATCACGCGCATCCATATGGAGGAGGATGCCGGGAAGCTGGTCCACGAGGGGGAGTTCGCCGGAGCGCAGGCGTCGCTGGCCGACCTCAACCGCTGCTCGGTGCCGCTGATGGAGATCGTCTCGGAACCCGACCTCCGGACGCCGGAAGAGGCGGGGGCGTACCTGCGGCGGCTGCACGACGTGCTGGTCTACCTCGAGGTGTGCGACGGGAACATGGAGGAAGGCTCCTTCCGCTGCGACGCGAACGTTTCCGTCCGCCCGAGGGGGCAGAAGGAATTCGGCACCAAGGCCGAGCTCAAGAACATGAATTCCTTCCGCAACGTGGAGAAGGCGCTGGAGCACGAGATCCGCCGGCAGATCGATTGGATCGAGGACGGAGGGAAGGTGATCCAGGAGACCCGCCTGTGGGACGCCGCGGCCGGGGTGACGATCTCCATGCGGGGGAAGGAGGAGGCGCACGACTACCGGTACTTCCCCGACCCCGATCTCCTCCCGCTGGTGGTGGACGACGCGTGGGTCGAGGAATTGCGGAAGACGATCCCCGAGCTTCCGGGAGAGAAGATCGCACGCCTCGAATCGGCCTACGGCATCCCGAAGTACGATGCGGGGATCTTGTCGTCGAGCCGGGCGCTGGCCGATTTCTTCGAGGCGTCGGCGGCGTTCTACGGCGGGAACCCGAAGGTCACCGCCAACGAGTGCATCCACTGGAAGGACGCCGCGGTCTCCGGGAAGCTTTCCCCCGAGACGATCGCCCATGCCGTGGAGGACCGGGAGTCCGGAGCGATTTCGGCCACGGTCTCCAAGAAGCTGGTCGAGCTCGCCATCGAGACGGGGAGGCCGATCCGCAGCATCCGCGACGAGAAGGGGCTCACCCAGGTCTCCGACGCGGGAGCGCTTGAGGAGATCGTTTCCCGGATTCTCGCGGCGAATCCGAAAGAGGCGGAGAGCTATCGCGGCGGGAAAACCGGGCTCCTCTCCTTCTTCGTCGGCCAGGTGATGAAGGAAACACGGGGCAAGGCCAACCCCAAGATCGTGCAAGAGGTGCTCCGGAAGAAGCTCGGTTAGCATCGCGTTTTCCAGGACCGGGGAGGAGAGCCATGCGCAAAGCGGCCGGCATCGCCGCGGTCGTCGTCATCGCGGCGGCCGTCATGGCCATCGTCCTTCCCCGGGTCCTTCCCCTCGATTTCCTGAAGCCGCGCATCGTGGCCGTCATGGAAGAGAAGACAGGCCGCAAAGTCGCTTTCTCGAAGGTTTCCCTGTCGCTGTTCCCCGGAATCGGGTTGAAGATCGAGGGCCTGACCGTTTCGGGGGACCCGGGCCATCCCGACGAGAAACTCCTGTCGGTGCCCGAGGCGGAAGTCCGCGTGGCCATCGGGCCGCTTCTCGCCGGCAGGGTGGAGTTCGGAAAGGTCGTCCTGCGCCGTTCCCAGGTCACCTTCCGTAGATACCGGGACGGCACCCATTCCGCAACGCAGATGGCGGAAAGGCTGGCGAAGAAGGAGGGGGCAGCCCCTGCCGCGGCACGGGAACCGGTCTCGGTTGCGCTGAGGACTCTTTCCGTCGAGGAAGCGAAGTTCCACCTGTTCCTGGAGGACGAGGACGGGCGGGAGACGCACTGGGAGATCGACCCGTTCACCTTTCATCTCGACGGGATCGGCCGGAAGCGGAACGATTTCGGGATCGAGACCCGGATTGCCGGCGCGCTGCAAGGCGAGATCCGGATCGACGGGAGCGTAACCCGGGAGGGGGGGACGGCCGCCGAATCCGCTCCCTCCCGTCTTGTTGCGGAGGGGAAGGTATTCGGGCAGCCGGTGAGCGTGGACGGCAGGATCTCGGCGCCGCTGGGGGTCACGGAAGCGGACTTGACCGTTATGTTCCCGAAGATCGACATGGAGAAACTCCCCGGGATGTTCGCCCCCGTTCCGCCCTGGCTTGCGAAGGCATCCCCCGAAGGGTTGGCCACGCTCGCGGTCAAGGTCTCCGGAAACCTGCAGGCGATAGGGTTCGAGGCCGAGGCGGATCTCACCCGCGCGGGATGGACGGTGATGCCGGGCCTTCGCAAATTCATCGACGCGCCGTGCACCATGGTGGCGCAGGGGCGCCGCTTCCCGGACCTTTACGTGATTTCCAACGCGGAGCTTGCGTTTCCCCCGCTTCGCGTGATCGCGAACGCGTCGCTTTTTCCTTCCACCGGAAAGAGGGAGTGGACCGCCTCGGCCCGCATCGCGTCGCTTTCGGAGTTCGCAAAGAGCCGCGGCGGCGAACTCTCCAAGTGGTCGCCGTCGGGCCAGCTGACCGCTTCCGGGAAAGGGATGCGGCCCGCCGTGTCGGAGAAGGACGCGTGGAACGTCTCGCTCGACCTGGGAAACGTCGCGCTGATTTTCCCCGAGGACAAAATGGACCTGCGCGACCTGGACGGCCATGTGGAGATCACCTCCAGGGCCGTCGATTTCCAGCCGCTGGCGGGGTTGTGCAACGGGCAGCGCTTCTCCCTCCAGGGAACGGTATCTCTCGGGGCCGCGCCGGTGGGACAGATAAGCCTCCGGATGCCTTACCTGGACGTGGACGCCATGTTTCCTTCCGGGGAGGCCGGCGGGCAGCCGAAAGAAAAGAAGCCGGCATCCCCCGCCGGGAAAGGATCGGAGCGGCAAGAGATCTCGGCGCGCGGGAACGTGCGGATCGACGCGGGGAAGATCCGGGGATTGGAATTCAAGGACCTGGCGGGGATCGGTCGCTACGAGGGCGGGACCCTGTCGATCGACTCCCTGCGGGCGATGCTGTACGGAGGGGAGGCGACGGTCGCCGGCCGGGTTCGATTCCGTCCGCCCGTACAGGATTTCCGGGTCAAGGTGTCGCTGAAAAACCTTGCGGCCGACGAGGTCCTGTCCCGGACGACCCGCCTGAAAAACTTTCTTTCCGGCGCCGCGTCCCTTTCGGCGGACCTTGGCGGGGGGTCGCGGGATTTCGCGGAATTCACACGGACGGCCGCCGGGTCGGGGTCCTTCCGGGTCACCGGTGGTAAAATCAAGGGTGTGAATCTGTGGAGCGCCGCGGCGGGCCTGTCGGGCCTTCCCGCGCTCTCCCCGGCGAAGGATGCCCCGGGCGGGGGGAAGGCGATGGAGACGTCGTTCTCGGATCTTGGGGCCGACTTCCGGATCGAGGGCGGAAAGATCCGCACGGACGGGTTGCGGATCGCTACCGGGAAGCTCAGTCTCGAAGGAACGGCGGCCCTGGGCTTCGACCGGGCATTCGATTTCCGCGGGACGCTTGCCCTTTCCAAAGAGATGTCGCAGGGGATTCGCGGGGGGGAGGGGAAATTTCTTCTCGGCCCGTCCGGCCGGGTGGAGATCCCGCTGGTGATGTCCGGCCCCGTCACGTCTCCGGCGATTGCGCTCGATGCGGAGGCGCTCGCCAAGGGGATTGCGGGAAGGGCGATCCGGAAGCTGCTGGAACGAGTCCCGGATAGCCCCGCGCCTTCCGAAACCGAATCTTCGAAACCGCAGGACCGGCCGGCGCCGGAAAAGACGCTGAAAGGGCTGTTCGACCGGCTCCTGCCGGGGAAGAAGTAGGAGGAACGCGATGGCATCCGAAGGGAAAGCCCTGCTCGTCATCGACATGCTCGAGGATTTCGTCCGGCCCGGCGCGCCGCTGGAGGTCCCGAAGACGCGGGCGATCCTGCCCGCGCTGCGCCGCCGCATCGCCCGGGCGAGGAAAGAGGGGGAGCTGGTCATTTACGTGTGCGACTCCCATCGCAGGGTCGATCCCGAGTTCGCGCGGATGGGATGGCCCCCGCACGCCGTTACGGGAACGCCGGGGGCCGCCGTCGTCTCGCGGATCTCCCCCGAGCCGGGGGACGTCGTCGTCGACAAGAAAACGTACTCGGGGTTCCATCGCACCTCGCTGGCGTCCGTCCTGCGCCGGCGCGGGATCCGGCGCCTCGCGCTCTCCGGCTGCGTCACCAACATCTGCGTCCTCTACACCGCCGCGGACGCCGCCATGCGCGGCTACGACGTGACCATCGACGAGGCGCTCGTGGCGGGGCTCGACGCGAAATCGCACGCATTCGCCATCGGCCAGATGGAAAAAGTCCTCGGCGTCAAGGTGATCCGCCGGCGGACATGACCCGGACAGGAGGGAAAACGATGGGCCCGATCCCCGGCTGGGAGGAGATTCGGCGGGGGGAGACGACCGACATCTATTTCCGACGGACGATGGAGGTCCTGCGGAAGCTGGGGAAGGACCGCACGAGGGTAACGGCGGAGGCCTTCATCAAGCGGATGCCGGGCGGGTACGATTATGGGATCTTGTCCGGCATGGACGAGATGCTGTCCCTCCTCTCCGGCCGGAAGATCGGCCTGCGGGCGATGGAGGAGGGGACCCTTTTCTTCGCATGGGAACCGGTCTTCTCCGTCGAGGGGCCGTACGGAGAGTTCTGCGAGATGGAGACCGCGATGCTGGGCATCCTCTGCCAGGCCTCCGGGATCGCCACCAAGGCATCCCGCATCAAGCGCCTGGCGGGGGAGAAGACGGTCTTGAGCTTCGGGGCGCGGCGGATGCACCCCGCCCTCTCCACGATCATCGACCGGAACGCCTTCATCGGAGGCGCGGACGCCGTGTCGGTGATCCGGAGCGCGGAATTCCTCGGGGAGGTTCCCGTGGGAACGATGCCCCACGCGCTCATTCTCGTGGTGGGCGACACGGTGGAAGCGATGCGCGCCTTCGACGGGACCGTGGATCCCGCGGTGCCCCGCATCTGCCTCATCGACACGCTGCAGGACGAGAAGTTCGAGGCCCTCCGGGTCGCGGAGGCGCTGGGAGAGCGGCTTTCCGGGGTGCGCCTGGACACGCCCTCCTCCCGGCGCGGCGACTTCCGCCGGATCATCCAGGAGGTCCGCTGGGAGCTCGACCTCCGCGGGTTCTCCCGCGTGAAGATCCTGGCATCGGGCGGCCTCGGAGAGGAGGAGGTCCAGGCGCTGGCCGACGTGGTCGACGGGTTCGGCGTCGGGACCGCGCTCTCCAACGCGCCGACCCTCGATTTCGCGCTGGACATCGTCGAGGTGGAGGGCAAGCCGTTCGCGAAGCGCGGGAAGCATTCCGGGGGGAAGCAGGTCGCAAGCTGCCCCGCCTGCCTTTCGCGGAAGGTCGTGCCGGAGTCCGCGGGCCCGCAGCGGTGCGCCTGCGGCGAGGCGATGGAAAATCTTCTCCTGCCGGCAATGCGGGAAGGGAAGGCGTTGTCCTCTCCCAGGTCCCCGCGCGAAATCCGGGAACGGGTCCTTTCCCAGGTAGTGCGGTTCCCATCCCGGAAAGAGAGGGAATGAGGGTGACGTTCCGGACGATCGAATGGACGGGGGACGCGCTGCTCCTGCTGGACCAGAGAATTCTTCCCGGGAGGGAAACGGTCCGGCGGTATGCGACCGCCCGAGGGGTCGCCGACGCGATCCGGACGATGGTGGTCCGGGGAGCGCCCGCGATCGGCGTGGCGGCGGCCTTCGGGCTCGTGCTCGCGGTGCGGTCCGCGGTGCGCGGGGGGCGGCCGTGGCGGGAGGCGTTTCGCACCGCCGCGGAGATGCTGGGGGCGACGCGCCCCACCGCCGTCAACCTCTTCTGGGCGATCGAGCGGATGCGCCGGGGGGCGTCGATGCTTTCGGACGATCCGAGGGAATCGTTGCGCGCGCTCGAGCGGGAGGCCGTCGCCGTCTACGAGGAAGATCTGGCCGCCAACCGGGCGATGGGGGCCCACGGGGCGAAGCTCCTTCCCCGGAGCGGCTCGGTGCTCACGCACTGCAACGCGGGGGCGCTGGCGACGGCGGGATACGGCACGGCGCTGGGAGTGATCCGGGCGGCGGTCGCGGCGGGGAAGAGGATCCACGTCTACGTCGACGAGACCCGGCCGTTCCTGCAAGGGGCGAGACTCACGGCCTGGGAGCTGTCGAAGGACAAGATCCCCTGCACGCTCATCACCGACAACATGGCGGCGAAGCTTTTCGGGGACGGGAAGATCCACGCGGCGATCGTGGGGGCGGACCGGATCGCCCGCAACGGCGACGTGGCGAACAAGATCGGCACGTACGGCGTGGCGGTCCTTTGCCGCGTTCACAAGGTCCCCTTCTACGTGGCCGCGCCCCGCTCCACCATCGACTTAGGCGTTCGCTCGGTGAAGGAGATCCCGATCGAGGAGCGGAACGGGCGGGAAGTGACCCATTTCATGGGGCGCCGCGTCGCGCCGGACGGCATCCGCGTCTACAACCCGGCCTTCGACGTCACCCCGGCCCGGTATGTTTCCGCCATCGTCACCGAGAAGGGGGTGCTGTTTCCTCCATTTTCCCGGGACATCCGGGCCCTCTTCCGGTGAAACGCCCCCCCGGCCCTCCCGAAGACCCCTCGCCGGGCGCGGCGGTGCCTGCGTCTCCTCCTTCCGTCGCCCCGGCTTCCCTGATCGACCGGCTGCTCTCGCTCGGCGTTGCGAACACCGCCCGCGCACTGTCTCTGGTCGAGGATATCCGGAAGCGGCTCTCGTGGGGAGAGGCGGACCTTGCGCCGCTGTGGAGGGGGGCGGAAGCCGCTCCCGACCCGCTGGTATTTCTCCTCGGCCTGTCCAAGCTGGCGGACGCCGTATCCCCGGAGGATCTCGAGGGGGTCTTCTCCTCCCCGGAGAAGCTGTCGGTGCTGGGAGCGCTGCTCGGCGGGTCCGAGTTCCTCGCCGACCAGGCGGCGAGGCGGCGGGAGGTCTTCTCTTTCCTCTTCCTTGAGGACGGGTTCCGGCGCCGGGCCGTTCCCTCGGATCTGCTGACCGAGGCGGTTTCCGCCGCGCAGCGTTCCCGGACGGAAGACGAGATAAAGGCCGCGCTTCGCCGCATCAAGCTGCGCGAGGTGGGGCGGATCGCCGCCCGCGACCTTTCGGGGCGTTCGGCGCTCGCCGAGGTGACGGAGGATCTCTCCGTCCTCGCTTCGTCGGCCCTGACGGGCGCTCTCTCGTTCGCCCGCCGTGCGCTCACGGAGAGGTACGGCGCTCCCCGGGTCGAAGGGGGGGGAGGGCGCGAGGCCGGCTTCGTCGTCATGGGGATGGGGAAGCTCGGCGCCTTCGAGCTCAATTTCAGTTCCGACATCGACCTCCTCTACCTGTACGAGACCGACGTCGGGACGACCGACGGCGGCGCGGAAGGGAAACCGGTTTCCCTGCACGAGTTTTTCGTCCGTCTCTCGGAGATGGTCACCCGGATCGTGTCCGAGGTCACGGAGGACGGATTCGTATTCCGCGTCGACCTGCGGCTGCGCCCCGAAGGGATCAAGGGGGATCTGACCAATTCGCTCCGCTCCGCGGAGATCTATTACGAATCCTGGGGGCAGACGTGGGAGCGGGCGGCCCTGATCAAGGCCCGGCCCGTCGCGGGGGACCTCGCGCAGGAAAAGCGGCAGGGACCTGAAGCTGGGGGTCGGGGGGATCCGGGAGATCGAGTTCTTCGCGCAGGCGCACCAGCTGATCTACGGAGGGAAGACTCCGGCCCTGCGGGTGCGCGGGACGATGGAGGCGCTTTCGGTCCTCGTCCGCCTGGGGAACGTCTCGGAAGAGGAGCACACCGCCCTTGCCGAGGCATATGGGTTCTTGCGGACGCTCGAGCACCGGATCCAGGTGTTTCAGGAGCGCCAGACGCACGTGCTCCCCCAGCGGGAGGAAGATCTCGCCCGGTTGGCGCGGGCGATGGGGCTTTCCGGCGGGGACGCGCTCCTGGAGGCCTTGGACCGGCACGCGGAAAACGTCCGCGCGAGCTACGGCCGGCTCTTCCGGGGGGCGCCGGAGGAGGCCCCCTCCGACGTACCCCCCGACGTGCAGGCGCTCTTTTTCCCGGAGTTGGGGGAAGCGGAAGCCGCCGCCCGGCTGTCGGCCCTCGGGTTTTCCGATCCGGAGACCGCCGCGAGGAACCTGGCGACCCTGCGGGAGGGGCCGCCGTTCGTCCGCCTCCCCGCCCGCGCCCGCAGGTACCTGGGAAAGATCGCCCCGGCGATCCTGGCCCGCGTGATCCGCACGCACCACCGGGACCTGGCGCTTTTGCACGTCGAGCGATTCCTGGCGGCGATCGGCGCGCGCACGATGTTCTACGCCCTGCTCTTCGAGAATCCGAAGGTGGTCGACGCCCTCGTCCGGCTCTTCGGAAGCAGCCGCTACCTCTCCGGATACCTCCTGCGCCACCCGGAGCTCCTGGACACGTTTCTCAAGCAGGACCTCGCGGCGCTCGGCAAGTCGAAGTCCGACCTGCGGAAGGAGATCGGCGAGACGCTGGCCTCCTGCGCCGACTTCGAGCAGGAGATGGACGAGCTGCGCCGGTTCAAGAACCTGGAGACGCTGCGGATCGGCACGCACGACCTGTCGGGGAACCTTTCCTTAGAGGAGGGGATGCAGCAGCTCTCGGCGCTGGCGGAGGTTCTCCTCTCCTACGCGCTCGTCATCGCGCGCCGGGAGGTGGCGCGGCGGTTCGGCGTCCCCATGGCCGACGGAAGCGATGGGGCGGAGGAGGCAAGGTTCTGCGTGATGGGGCTTGGGAAGCTGGGGTCGGAGGAGCTTTCGTACCACAGCGACCTGGACATCATATTCCTTTATTCGGGGGAGGGAGAGACCGAGCCTTCACCCGGCGCCGACCCCTCCGAGTTTCGGAGGGTGTCGAACCATGAATATTTCGCAAAGACGGCCCAGCGGCTGATCTCGATTCTCACCACGGTGACCCGGGAGGGGTACGTCTACAAGCTGGACACGCGGCTGCGCCCCTCCGGCAACGCCGGCCCGCTCGTCTCTTCGCTCGCCGCGTTCGAGAAGTACCACGAGCGTTCCGCCCAGTTGTGGGAGCGCCAGGCGCTGCTCAAATGCCGGCTCGTTGCGGGAGACCGGGAGTTCGGAAAGAAGGTCGAGGCGAAAGTGGCCGGGTTCATCTACGGGCGCCCGCTGCCCGCGGATGCGGCGATGGAGATTCACCGCCTCCGGATGCGCATGGAGGTGGAGCTGGGGAGGGAACGCACCGACCGGCTGAACCTCAAGGTGGGAAGGGGCGGGGTGGTGGACGTGGAGTTCGCCGCGCAATACCTCCAGCTGCAGCACGGCGCGGGCAGCCCTCTCCTGCGGGCGCGGTCCACGCTGAAGGCGCTCTACGAACTGATGCGGGCCGGAAGGATCGCGGTCCCGGACTACCAGGTGCTCGACGGGGGATACCGCTTCCTGCGCGCGCTGGAGATCCGGCTGCGCCTCTCCCACGACGCATCCATCGAGCAGTTCGATCCGGCGGGCGTAAGCCCCGAGCTCATGGAGCGGTACAGGGAGCAAACCGGAAGGATACGGAAGGTCTACCTCAAGATCCTGGGGCTGCCTGATTAGCCGATCTCGTCGTCGGGAAAGTCGAAAATCGGGAGCCGTTTGATCCAGTCGGAGGCCACGCCCTGGACTATGGGCGGAGGGACGGACCCGGATTCGACGTCCAGCATCGCATTCCGGATCTCCATCAGCAGCTGCACATTGAAGCCGCCGACATCCTCCCAGCTCCCGGTCAGCCCCCGCTTATTTTCGTAAAAGTTCGCCACGTTTCGCTCTCCTGCATATTAGAACGGACAAAAGGGGAAAAAGATTCAATGAAAATTCGCCCCCCCCTGTTTTGCGAATGAATCTTAGAGGCGAAGAGGGGAATTGTCAAAGGGAAAAACAGGGATGGGAAAAACGGATGGTCGGATCAGGGTAGGCGGATGGGCCTCCCCCGGATTACGGGAAATTGAGGTTGCTTCAGTATTCCGGCCGGGCCTCGTATAGGATCGGGTCGGGGACGCCCGCCTCCGCGAATGCCCGCAGGCGGAGCGCGCAGGAATCGCACCGGCCGCACGCCTTCTCTCCTCCGCGGTAGCAAGACCAGGAATGCTCGAACGGCACTTCCATCGATTTCCCCATCAGGATCAGGTCCTTTTTCCTCAAGTGCACGAAGGGAGCCCGGATCGCGATCCCGCTTTCCTCCTTCGTCCCCCGGCGGACCGCCTCGTTCATCGCATCGTAGAACTCGGGACGGCAATCCGGATAGCCGGAGGAATCCGCCATCACCGCTCCGATGTAGACGCTCTTCGCTCCGATCACTTCGGCCCACGACACGGCGATGCACAGGAAATGCGCGTTGCGGAAGGGGACGTAGGTGACGGGCACTCCCTGGCGGCGCATGTCGGCCGAGGGGATTGCGATGGAAGGATCGGTCAGCGCGCTTCCCCCGATCGCCTTCAGGTAGCCGATGTCGGCCACCAGCAGCTCCTTCACCTTCAGGGATTCGGCGATCTTGTAGAAACAGGCAAGTTCCTTTTGTTCTGTGGGCTGGCCGTAGTTGACGTGCAGCAGGGCGATGTCGCTTTCCCGCGTGGCGAACGCCGCGAGCACGAGGCTGTCCATCCCCCCGCTGGCGAGAACCACCCCTTTCGGCTTGGGAGGAACGGTCATACTCCCCTCGCGCCGGGTCCCCAAACCAGCTTGTGGAGCTGGAGCTGAAACCGGGCGGTGAGCCCGTCGCCCACCATCCACCCGGCGAGCTTCTCGGGGGCGAGGAATCCGAAGGCCGGGGAAAGCAGCACGGAGAAGGGGGCCTTCGCGCAGTACCTTCCGATGATCTCCTTGGCGTACAGATAATCCTCCTCGGAGGCGATCACGAACTTCACCTCGTCATGGGGCGTGAGCGCGGAGAAATTTTCCCACAGCGTCTTCCGGTCCTCGCCGGAGCCGGGGCACTTGACGTCCATGACCTTGACCGCGCGGGGGTCGAGGGAGGCAAGGGGGACCGTGCCGTTGGTTTCCACCAGGACGGTGAATCCCCGGTCCAGGAATGTCGCGACCAGCCGGAAAGCCTCGGGCTGAAGGAGCGGTTCTCCGCCGGTGACGGTGACCCTCGGTATGCCGAAATGTTCCACCCGTGATACGACTTCCTGGAGAGAAAACTCCTCCCCCCCGTCATATGCATAGGTGGTGTCGCAATAACGGCATCGGAGATTGCAGCCGGTCAGCCGGACGAATGTGAAAGGGAGCCCGACATACGAGGTTTCCCCCTGGATGCTGGCGAAGATCTCGGTGACCTGGAGCATGACTCAAATTTTACCAGATTCGGTGTGCTATTCTGCAAATGATGACCGAGGCGCGCGGGAACGAGGAAAGGAACCGGACGCGGATCCGGACGGCCCGGTTTTCCCTTTGCAGCGCCGTCGCGCTGGCCTCCGTGAAGTTCGTCGTCGGAGTGCTCTCCGGCTCGCTCGGGGTTCTCTCCTCGGCTTTCGACAGCCTGGGCGACGTCTTCATGTCCGCGGTCAACTTCCTCTCGATCCGGAAGTCGATGGAACCCCCCGACAGGACGCACCCCTACGGGCACGGCAAGGTGGAAACGCTTGCCACCGTGTTCCAGGCGTCGGTGATCGCAGGGACCGGCCTGTGGGTCGTCGCGGAAGGGATCCACCGCCTGATCGAGAAGAGGGTCCCCGAATCGGCGGGTGCCGGGATCGCCGTCATGGCGGTCGCGCTCGTGGCTTCGTGGTTCATCTCGAGGCGGATCCGCAGGGCGGGAGAGGAGACCGGCTCCTCCGCGCTCGTGGCCGACTCGCTCCACTTCGCCACCGACGTCTACACGAACGCCGGGATCCTGGTCTCCCTCGTGGTCTTCCGGATCGCGGGGTGGGCGTGGCTGGATCCCGGGGTCGCACTGCTCGTGGGCTGCTACATCCTGTTCGCCGCGGGGAAACTGTTCGTTTCGGCGATCCACGACCTCGTGGATCGCGGCCTCCCGGAGGAGACGGTGGAGCAGGTGCGGCGGATCATCGAGGGGCACCGCCCGATGCTCGTCGATTTCCACGACCTCCGGACGCGGCGCGCCGGCTCGGAGAAGCACGTCGACTTCCACGTCGTCGTCTGCCGGGAGTACAAGCTGGAGGACGCGCACCGGGTGGCGGACCACCTGGAGAAGGAGGTCCGGCTTTCCCTGGGGAACGTTCACGTCGTGACCCACGTCGACCCCTGCGCATTGGAATGCCCCGGGATGGACCACTGCGAGCGGGTCCTTTCCCGGATTCGCGACCTGAAGGACCCGGCGGAAGAGAAAGAGGCCGGGCGCGTGCTATAATCCCCCCGCATGAGAGCGGTGCTCCTGCTGATCGTCGTCCTTCTGGCGCTGGTGGCGGCGTTCGCCGTCCAGAACCCCGGCGTGATCGACGTGCGCTTCCTCCATCTTTCGGGAAACACCTCGCTTCTCGTGATCATCGTCCTCGCCTTCGGGATCGGCGTTCTCGTCGGCTTCCTGGGAGGCGTCCCGTCCTCTTTCCGCCGGGCCCGCAGGATCCGGGAGCTTTCGGCCGAGATCGACTCCCTGCGCAAGCCTCCCGGCGCTCCCCCTCCGCCGGTGAACCCGTGACTTCTCCGTCCCTTCCGCCGGTCGAGGAGAAGCTTCTGCGCTGCCTGCTCCTCTTCTACCGGGAAGTCGGCCCCGGGGCGACGCCTGCGCTCTCCGGGCTGGGCGAGGAGGCCGGGTTGGAACGTCACGAGCTGGAGGAGGCCGTCAAGGGGCTGCGGGAGAAGGGGCTGATCGAGTACTGGCCGCTCCAGCCGGCGGTTCGGTTGAACGCGGCGGGGTTGCGGCTGGCGATGGCCCTCGATGGGGACGGGAAGGGGTGACGGCGACGGGGCCGCGAAACATCCTTGCCGCGCGCCTGCGCGACGTGTCCGTCCGGCTCTCCCTGCGCTTCGGCCGTCCCTCCCGCTCCGCGCACCAGACCGAGCCGCTGCGAAACCTCATCCTCACGATCCTCTCCCAGAATACGACTGACGCCAACCGCGACCGGGCCTTCGCAAATCTGGCGCGGCGGTTCCCCACCTTTCCGCTCCTTGCGGCAGCCCCTTCGAAAGACGTGGAGGAGGCGATCCGCGCGGGGGGGCTTGCGCGCGCCAAGGCGAAGTCGATCCTTTCGGCGCTCTCGCGCATCCGGGAGGAGCGGGGCGGGTACACGCTGGACTTCCTCTCGGATATCCCGCTTGCCGCGGCGCGGGAATACCTTACCTCCTTTCCCGGCGTGGGGGTGAAAACCGCGAACGTGGTCCTCCTCTTCTCCTTCGGGAAGGATGCGTTCCCCGTGGACACGCACATCCTGCGGGTGACGAAGCGGCTGGAGCTGGTCCCCCCCTCCGCCGACCTGTCGCGGGCGGCGCTGCTGCTCGAGCCGCACGTCGCTCCCGGCGAGTCGATGCCCCTCCACATCAACATGATCCGGCTCGGGCGGGAGATCTGCCGGCCCCGGAACCCGCTGTGCCCCGAATGCCCGCTGCTTCCGGTCTGCCCGGAGGGGAAGCGGCGCACGAAGAGGCGCGGAGTGCCTCCGCGATGAATGTTTCGAGCGCGCTGAAGTGGATTTTCCTGGGGCTGCTGGTACTCGTCTTCGGACTGCCGGGGGCCATCCTTGGGCTGGTGCTGCCGAACAAAACGCTGAAGGGGAAGCTCTTCCTGTGGGTTTCCAGGAACTACTCCCGGATCGCCCTTTTCGTTCTCGGCATCAAGGTCACATGCCGGGGCCTCGAGAACGTCGATCTCCGGAAGTCCTACGTCTTCATGGCGAACCACGTGAGCCACGCCGACGCGCCCGCACTGGCATCCGTGATCCCTTTCCCGCTTCACTGGGTGTTCAAGAAGGAGCTTTCCAGGATCCCTGTCCTGGGCTTGCTGCTGATCGCCACCGGCCAGATCATGGTCGACCGGTCCGACCCGGAGAGGTCGAGGGCCGCGCTGGGAGAGGCGCTCTCCGGGCTTTCAGGGAACAACTCGGTGATGATCTACCCGGAGGGGACGCGAAGCCGCGACGGGCGGCTGCAGTCGCTGAAAAAGGGCGGTTTCTGGATGGCGCTGCAGTCCGGCAAGCCGATCGTCCCGGTGCGGGTGTCGGGGACGCGCGAGGTCGTCGCCGCCGATACGCTCCGGATCCGGCCGGGAAACGTGCTCATCGAGGTGTTCCCCCCGATCTCCACCGCGGGGAAAGACGCGCACGACATCCCGGAGCTTATGAATCGCGTCCGGGAGGCGATGCTTTCCGGAACGCCGGGTCCTGCGTAAAGAAGAAGAGGGCGCCGGCGGCGGTGAACCCGGCGGCCGAGAAGAACATGGTGCCGTATCCCAGGTGCTCGGCGACGAACCCGAACACGGCCGCACCGATCACCAGCCCCATGTCGAACGCGCCGGTGAACATCGCCATCGCCATCCCCCCCTTTTCCTTCCCCGCCCGGTCCAGGATGAGCGCCGAGAGCGACGGGAAGAGGAACCCGTGTCCGGTCCCGGAAACCATGGCCACCAGGGAGAGCCCCGCGGGACCCGAAAGGAAGGGGATGATGAAAATTCCCGTTCCCAGGAGCAGGAGGGAAATAAGGCTCAGCCGTTCC
>JACRMU010000116.1 GCA_016219515.1 Deltaproteobacteria bacterium | reverse complement strand
GGCCGTGGAACGGCGCTTGCTCGGGAAGATCGTCGTTCTCCCCCTCGGGGGCATCCGGGCACGGCCCGATCCTTGCCAGCACGTCTTCGCCGTGCTGGAAAACGCAAACGGGAGTGTCATGAATATACAACTGCCGGAAGGGAGAGGGATCCATTGCGGAGGCACGGTAGGAGTGCCATCCGGCAAACAGGAGGATCAGGGTTCCCGCCGCGAGTCCGATGCGGATCATTTTTCCCAAGTTCGCTTCCCCCCGTCTCCCGTTTCCCTTTGGATGCCCGCCGGGCAACGTCAGGTTCCAACCGGCGAAAAAACGACCGTTAAATGTCAATATCCTCCGGACGGCCTGGCGCTCTCCCCCTGCGGCCCGCCGGCCGGCTTGTACCGCGGATCGCGGGCGATCGCCGCGCCGCCGGCCTCCCCCGGCCGGAACGCCTCCCCCGGCGACAGGAGAATCAGCGGTTCCTTCACGTCGAGAAAATTGTCGAACTCCGAAGCATCGCCCCACACGAAGAATTCGGCGCGGATCCTGTACTCGCCGGGCTTGACCCCCGTTGTGTTCCACAGCAACGTATCCCGGTAGATCCGGTTTCCCTCGGTTCCGAATTCGTACCCGTATCGTTTGCTGGCCACCCTCCTGCCGTTCGCGAAAAGGTCCAGGTCTCCCTTGTCGTACCTCACGTCGCTCTGGTCCTCGATCACCACGTCGACCCGAATCACGTCTCCCACGTGCGCGCGGATCGGCGTGACCTTTACCTCACGCATGATGAGATTGACGTAGTAACCGCCGCCGCCGTCCCCCATGTCGATGCGCCGAAAGCCGCCGCGAGCTTCGCCGCCCCACAGCATGGCGGCGAAGATCATCAATAGAAGCAATGCGCAAAGCCCCGAAACCGCCAATGCCATAAATCGCCGCATGTTTTTCCCTCCCTACCGATTTAGATGCGGCCCGGCGGCGGGAAATTCAACGGCGCACCAGTTGCCATATTGTTGCGAATGCAATATATTTGCATCTAAGGAGAGGGGGAAGGCGGAATGAAGGCGGCGTTCGATGCGTTCCGGAGTCTGGGGCACCCCGCCACGCGGGGAAGGGGGGAGATCCTGCGGATCCTCGCGGAAAGCGTCATCCCGCTCTCTCCGCGGGAAATCCGGGAACGGATTCCCGACCCCAAGCCCGACGCATCCACCGTTTACCGGAACCTCACCCTGATGGTCTCCCTGGGGCTGGTCCGCAGCGTGGCCCTGCACGAGCGGAGCCGCCGGTACGAAACGGCGACGGACGGCACGCACCGGCACAGCGTGGTCTGCCGCCGATGCGGGCGGATCGAATCGTTCCAGCCGAAGAAGTGCGACCTTTCCCGCATCGAGAGCGACATCCGGGGGACGCTCGGATTCGACGTGACGGACCACTCCCTGGAGTTCTTCGGCTCCTGCGCGGACTGCGAAGGAAAACGGGGCCGCCGATGAGGCGCCGGCCCGCACTTCTCACTTGGATTCGTCGCAGCGGAAGCGTGGCGAGAAATGCGGGCTATGCCCTCCTCCTCGCGGCCGCGCTCCTGCTTTCCCCCGCCCCCGCCGCCGGAGAGCTGCGCGTCCTCGCATCGTTCCTGCCGATGTATCTTTTCACGCGCAACGTGGTGGGCGACACGCCGGGCGTCTCCGTGGATCTCATGCTTCCCGCCTCGCTGGGGTGCCCCCACGATTACGCGCTGACGCCCGGGGACATGCGGAAGATCGCCGCCGCCGACCTGTTCATCGCCAACGGATACGGGATGGAGGAATTCCTCGGCGCGCCGGTCCGGAAGGCGAACCCCCGCATCCGGATCGTGGAAACGGCGGAGGGGGTGACGCCGATCCGCGCGGAAGAAGGCGGGCACGGCGGGATCAATCCGCACACCTGGGTGAGCCCACGGAACGCGATCCGCCAGGTCCGCAACATCGAGAAGGCGCTGTCCGCAGCTTCCCCGGCGAACGCCGGCGCCTTCCGGCGCAACGCCGACGCCTATGCTGCGAGACTCGCGATCCTCGCCGGCGAGCTCGAGGCCGCATCGGGACGATTCCGGAACCGGAACATCGTGACGTTCCACAACGTCTTCGACTACCTTGCCAGGGACCTCCGCCTGAGCATCGTGGGGGAGATCGAGGAAACCCCCGGCCAGGAGCCCTCCGCGGGGGAAGTCCGGAAACTGATCCGCGCCATCCGGGAAAAGAAGGCGGCCGCGATCTTCTGGGAGCCGCAATACCCGAAGCGGCTCGCCGACGTGATCGCCTCCGAGTCCGGGGTCCCCTCGCGCGCGCTGGACCCGGTATCGACGGGGCCCGTCGATCCGTCCACCTACGAAACCGTCATGCGGCGGAACCTCCGCACGCTCGTGGAGGCCCTGGGAACGCGGTGAAACCGGCTGCCCATTTCCATACCCTGGAGATCCGTAACCTGTCGGTACGCGCCGGCGGAAGAGAGATCCTTTCCGGAATCAACGTCGACATCCGGTGCGGGGAGGTCACGGCGCTCATCGGCCCCAACGGCGCGGGGAAGACGACGCTGCTGCTGGCGATCCTGGGGCTCGTCCCCTACACGGGAGAAATCCGGTTCTGCCGCGCCGAGGAGCACGGGCACGGAACCCCCAGGATCGGCTACGTTCCCCAGCGGATCGACCTCGACCGGAACGCGCCGATGACGGTGCGGGATTTCTTCGCCCTTTCTTCGCAGAGGTTCCCCGTGTTCCTCGGCTGTTCCCGGAAGTCGCGCGCGGACGCGGAAGCCGCGCTGGGCCGGGGCGGCGCGGGGCATCTCCTCGGCCGTCCCCTGGGGAAGCTCTCGGGCGGGGAGCTCCAGCGGGTGCTCCTCGCATTGGCGCTGCGGGACAACCCCGACATCCTTCTTCTGGACGAACCGGTCTCGGGGGTGGACGTGTCGGGGGAGGAGCTCTTCTGCGATTTCCTCGACGGGATCCACCGGGAGTCCCGCTTCAGCCTCCTGCTGGTTTCCCACGACCTCTCCGTGGTCACCCGCCACGCCGGCCGCGTCATCTGCCTCAACCGTTCGATCGTCTGCCAGGGGGCGACGACCGAGGTCCTCACTTCCGAAACGCTGAACGCGATGTACGGAAGCGGCGCCCACCTGTTCAGCCACGGTCCGGCCGACGGGCACGGCCACCTTCACGGCGGGAAGGAAGAATAGGCGTGGAACCCCTTCTCTCTCCGGTCTATGCGCTGATGGACTTCCTGCTGCCGCTTTCGTTCGCGGAGCCGGAGTTCATGAAGCGCGCCCTCCTCGCCGTGCTTTTCGTCGCTCCCGCCGCCGCCGCCGTGGGGGTGCCGCTGGTCCAGTTCCGGATGGCCTTCTTCTCGGACGCCATCGGGCACTCCGCGTTCACCGGCGACGCTCTGGGGGTACTACTGGGGATCCACCCGCTGCTCACCATGGTCGCATTCGGCTTGTTCGTCGCATGGGCTATCACACTGGTCAAGGGCCGGACCGGCCTTTCGCCGGATACCGTCATTGGCGTGTTCTTCTCCACGGTCATCGCGTTGGGCATCGCAGTCATGAGCGCGCAGAAGGGGCTGACGCGGAACCTTCAGTCGTACCTGTACGGGGATCTGCTGG
>JACRMU010000115.1 GCA_016219515.1 Deltaproteobacteria bacterium | reverse complement strand
GTGGCTCCGGGGGGCGGCGTGCTCCTTCGTGAAGCCGTGCCCCATCATCAGCTTGTCCCAGAAGGGGTTGGGCGACCGCTCGGTGAAGAGCGACTTTTCCACCCGCGCCGGTCTTTTCAGGTTCAGCGTGCCGAAACTTTCGTACTGGTCCCTGTGGCAGCCGCCGCACGCCTCGAGGTCGACCCGGGTAGAGGGCCTCTTGTCGCTGTCCGCCAGGTGCTCCGCGGTGCCGGAGTGGCAGGAGCCGCAATTGACGCCCGCGTGCTTGCCACCCGACTTAAGTTCCTTGATCTCGTCGTGGCACTCGAAGCATTTCTCTTCCTTGACGGTTGGTTCCGCCTTGGCCGCCGCCGTTTTCCCCGGCGCGTCCTTGTCGGCCATTACGGTGCCGGAGACCAGGTACGCTCCGGCGCCTGCCAGCAGGGCGATCATCACCAGCACGGTCCTTTTCATCCCGCTTTCCTCCTTCCGTTGGTGGGGTGGCTCCTGTCCTTGCAAGGAATTCATTAATTGAATGCAGTATACCAGTTCAGTCCAGCCGCATCGGGCGGGCTCGTTCCCGCCCTTTCTTGGCTTTCGTGGGAAGTATCCATCGGACGGGCCTTAGGATTACTTGACCCAGGTCAATGTTTCATCGACTTCCGGGATATTTTCCCGCCGCGCCCCCGTGGTATCATCTTCGGGAAGTCATCGCGGGGGGGAAAGGAGGATTCCGGAATGGGGCATTTCTCGGTAAGCGTCGTCGGCAAGGACCGGCCGGGGATCGTCGCGGAGGTGAGCCGGATCCTCTTCGAACAGGGATGCAACATCGAGGACTCGACCTGCACGATCCTTTCGGGGCAATTCGCGATGATCCTGGTGGTCTCCCATCCGGCGATCGCCAGCGTCACCGATTTAAGCCCCGCGTTCGACGAGGTGCGCTCGCAGATGCGGCTGATCGTCACCGTGCATGTGTTGAAGGACGAGGAGGTCATCCACGAGAAGTCGTTCCTGGGGAACCCGCACATCATCTCCGTGTACGGGGCCGACCGGCCGGGGATCGTATATAACGTCACCCGGGAGCTGGCGCGGAGGAAGGTCAACATCACCGACCTCAACACGCAGGTCGTGGGGACGAAGGAGAGGCCGGTCTACGTCATGGTGCTGGAGGTGGATATCCCCGAAGGGACCGACATGAAGGAGCTGGAAAAGGAGTTCGAGCGGATACGGAAAGAGCTTTCCGTGTCGATCACGGTACGGCCGATCGAGACTCTGGAACTCTGATAGCGCCTCGGACCATCATGGCCATCCTCCCCATACTGAAATTTCCCGATCCCCTGCTGAAGGAGAAATCGACACCCGTGGATGGAGTTACGCCTGAACTATCGAGGGTGATCGACGACATGCTGGATACGATGCACGCGTCCGCGGGAGGGGTCGGGATTTCCGCCCCGCAGGTGGGCGTCCTCAAGCGGATCGTGGCGGTCGACGTTTCGGGGCACAAGCGAGGCGGCCAGGAGGAGAACCATGGACTGACGGTGCTCCTCAACCCCGAAATCCTCGCGAAGGGGGGGCGTCAGATCGTGCGGGAAGGGTGCATGAGCATCCCGGCCTACACCGCCAACATCGAGCGCGCAAAGTGGGTACTGGTGGATGCCCTCGACCGGAACGGGAAACAGGTCATCCTGGAATCCGTCGGGTTCGAAGCGGTGGCCATCCAGCACGAGGTGGACCATCTGGACGGCATCCTCTTCCTGGACCGGGTGACCTCCGTCAAGACCGACCTCTTCCGGCGCAAGAAGTACCGCTAACGTACGGCGGGGATCTACTCCACGATATCGAACTTGTAGACGCGGTTTTCCAGCCCGCTGCTGATGTAGAACCGCTTGATGTCTTCCCGGAAGGCGAACGTGGTGGGGAGGTTGCTCGAGAGCCGCACGTTGTCCTTCTCGACGATGTCCGCGTAGGTGGCCACGTAGCTGTAATTCCGGTCGAACTCCTTGATCGCCTGCATCAGGTGGTCGAGGACCAGGACATTCCCGTTTTTCCGGAAAGCCAGCCCCCCGATCCCCTGGAACCTGCCGTTCTCCAGTCCCAACCCGCCGAACGTTTTCACCACCCGGGACGTCTTCGGGTCGATCACCTTGATTTCCGCGGTGACTCCCAGCGAGACGTACAGTTTCCCGTCGACCGGATTGAAATGGATCCGGGTGAGCATGGGGAGATCTGCTTCGGTTTTTTCCTTCCGGTCATAGGTGCCGCGCAGCCGTCCTATGGTCTCGAACTTTTCGCGGGCCCGGTCCACTTTGATCACCTGGAAGCGCGATCCGTCCGCGATCCAGCAGAGCCCCTCCGGGGTGACGACGGCGTTGTTCGGATTGTTGGGGATGCCCGTCTCGGTGGGGGGATATTTGACTTCCTCGACCATTTTGCCTTCTTCGTCGATCTTGCGGACGGTGTTGTCGGTGTAGAACGAGACAAGGAACCTTCCATCCCTGTCCAGGACCAGTCCGCTCGGCGGCGCCCATTTCCGGTCTAAATTCACCCGGCTCAGGAACGTGCCTTCCTTGTCGAAGAACTGGATGGAGGTGCGGTCCAGCACGTAGAGCTCCCCGCCGGGGGTGAAGCCGATTTCGCTCGGCTGGACGAGAGGGTAGAACTCCTCGCCGTAGAACTCTCCCTTGGGCGCCACTTTCCGGAGAACCGGCTTTTCCTTCACCATCGCGGCGATTTCCGCCGGGAGCCGCGCCTCGAACGGCGCCGATGCTTCCGACTCGAGGTTGTTGCTGTCGACGGCGGAGATCTTGTAGAAGTAGGAGACCCCCCTCTTTACGCTGCGGTCGGTGTAAATGTCCTGGTGCGTCGAGTCGAGGAGGAGAAACGGCATGGCTTTTCCGTCGGACCGGTACAGGTTGAAGAAAACCGTGCCCGGAGGGGTGGACCACCGGAGCGTGATCGCCCCGGGGGGATAGGTGGCGCCGAAGAACGCGGGGGGCTTCAGCGGCTCCAGCCCTTTGAGCGTCGCAACCGGCGACGGTGGGGTCTCCTTGTTCTCGACCGTGGCGGTGACCTTGTAGGAAACGGTTTCCCTGGGAGAGACATTGGGATCGTTGAAGATCGTTTGGGGGCCGGCGTAGAGGACGTTGAAATCCCCTTTCCCCGTCTTCCTGTATACCTTGTAGGCGCTTGCTCCCGGTGTCGGCGACCACCGGAGAACGACGATCGTTCCCGCGCGAAGCGGAAAGCCGGGCAGCCAGGCCGGCGGGTCCGCGAACGCTCCCGCGGGCAGGACGGATATCGCCACGCCGAGGAAGGCCAGCCATCCGACGGCCCGGAGGAAATGCTTCATCGATCGTCTCCCCGCGCTCGCCGGGAATCTCCCCCCCGCGCCGCGTATTCCATGAATTCCCGCGTGAACTCGATCCGGTTTTCCCGCCGGAGCCCGGTGAGGATTTCCCGGATCCGCCGCTCTCTTTTTTGCGCCATGACGCTTTTTGCGACGGAGGAACGATCGGTTTCCTCGAAGGGCAGCTGCCTTTCCTCCCGGACGGCGTTCAGCTTGGGGACGATCCACACGCCTTCCCTTCCGTCCGCCGGCCCGAGACGTATCGGGCTCCGCGCATACTCTCCGGCCGCAAGTTTCGTTGCGGGAGCCAGCTCCGGAGGGATCCGGCCCGCCTCGACGTACCCCAGGTCCCCTCCTTTCGCCTCCCGGCTGTCCGACCATCGGTCCGCCACTTCCTCGAAGGGAGTCCCTTTTTCGAGCAGTCCGTAGATCGTCTTCAGGCGGGCGGGCGACCGGGTTTCGATCAGGGAAAGGCGAAACGCCCGCGGCGCGACGAATTTCTTCCGGTTCGCCTCGTAATATTCCCGCCGTTCCTTTTCCGTCACGGCGAGGTCGCGGCTCCGGAACTCCACGTATTCCCGCGCAAGGAGGTATTCCCCGAGGAGCGTTTCCGTGAGCAGGATGTCGGGATGCTTCTCGCGGAGTCCCAGTTTTTCGGCTTCCCGGGCAAGGGCGAACTCCGCAACGCGCTTCCGGAGGATCGCATGCACGGGTTCTTCCGCATGGACGACTCCCATCCCGGACGGGTCGATGAGATCCCTGAGGGTGAACGGAACCCCGTCCACCGTCATCGCAACCTTCTCCAGGTGCGGCTCAAGGGAGGCGTTTCGCTCCCGCGCCTTGAGATAGGCGTCGACGACCTCTCGATGGAGGACGTGCTCGTGCGACCGGGCAAGTTTTTCTTTCCACTCCTCCCAGGCGTTCCGGCGGCGGATCCCGACCAGCCGGTCCCGGTTCCGTTCGAGCCATTCCCGCCGCATCTGCGAAGCGGGCTTCTTCTCCAGGACCCGGATGACGGCGTATCCGATGCCCGTCTTTGCGACAGCGGAATATTCCCCGGACCGCATCCGGAACAGCTCCTCGATCAGCTCCGGGCCGTAGAGCGGCGATCCCCTGCCGACGAACCCCACCAGTCCGCCGCTGTGCGCGGAGAGGCCGACCGAGTGCGCCTTGACGATCTCCCCGAAATCCTCGCCGGCCAAGGCCCTGCGCCGCAACTCCTCGGCCTGTTCGCGGGTCTCCACCGTCAGCTGCTGCAGGGAAACGGCGTCCTCCATCGCGGGGGCCATTTCCGCAAGTTCGTTCTCTTCGATCCGGAGGGACGGCTCCACCACATCGTTCCATAATACGGTCGTCCACAAACGGTTCCGTCTCGTCTCGATCCGGGAGCGTACGGCGGGCAGCCGGTCGAGCCCTTCGGCTCGCGCCTTTGCGGCCAACAGCCGGTGGTTGATGAAGGAGTCGGCCAAGGCCGGCAGCCGCGCCGCCGGCGGTTCCGTTTCCTCGGGGAAGGCGATCTCGATGAACCGCTGGAACTCCGCCTTCCCGACGGGACTTCCGTTCAGGCGAAACAGGATTTCGCCGGGACGCAGGCCGGGAAGGAGCGGTTGGGAGGCGGGAGCGGCCCCGCCGGAAACGGCGGCGGCCGAAGATAACACCAGGACCGCGAAGACGGAGGCAAGGCGTTTTCCGCGGCTCCGGCCCAAGGGATTTTCCATTAATACCAGTTGTGAGCCGTGCCGTTGAAGACGTGGCAATCGGCGCAATCCAGCCCCGACGCGATGTCCCCCAACCCCGTCTCGGTGTTCGCCCACTGCGGGTTCACGAAGCCCTGCTTCTGGAGCTCCACGGCCCTTTCCTTGGTGGCGGTGACGTGATGCGAATTGGAAAGTTCGACTCCGTCGGCGGGAACGGGATGCCCGGCGCCGTTGTGGCACGACTTGCAGACCGATTTCGTCCCCTGTCCCAGGGTTGCGATCGCCATGCTGCCTGCCTGGCCGTAGTGCACTTTATGGCATGTGGTGCACAGGAGCTCTCCCCGGCTGCCGAACCGGTTGCCGTTCTGCGGCATGAGGTGGGTGACCTGCCCGATCCGGAACCGGAGCCCTCCCTGGGAAGTGGTGTAGAAGCCCCCGGCGTCCGCCCCGCTGAATTTCCCGGCGGGATGTCCGTAGCCGGTCCTCCCGACGTCCCATTCGGCCTGGTCCCCGGCCAGGGAGGTCGCCGCCCCGTGGCATCCGGTGCATAGCGGGTTCCACGTGTTGTCCGAATCCATGGTTTTCACCACGACGAGGTTCTTCTCGCCGTTGACGTTGCTGCGATGGGCGGAGTGGCAGGTGTAGCATCCCATCCGCTGGGTGCTCCCGCTTCCCGTCCAGGCGGTCATCGCTTCGATCGGTCCCGAGGTCAGGTGTCCACCCATTTCCCAGGAGGGGCCGAGCTCCTTCAGGGAGACGGCGGATGGGTTCGGGACGTCGAACACGCTGGTGGTCCCGCCCCCGTCGGACCTGCCGTATTTCTGGATGACGATCCGCCGGGGATGCCGCCCGTACCTGGTCCGGGCCGATGCGGCGACGTTGTCGACGGCGAAGTCGACGGGGTGTCCCCCGTCGGGGGGTCCCGTGAGATTGCCGGTCGCCCGCTCCTTGTGGCACCGGTCGCAGAGGCCGTCCAGATTAGGGCCGCTCGATCCGAGGGGAGCCATGAGGAACGGGGGATAAGTGCTGTCATGAACCGAATGGCAGGAGGTGCATTCCATTTTCCTGTTGGCGGAAACTCCCTGCCAGTTCACGCCGGG
>JACRMU010000114.1 GCA_016219515.1 Deltaproteobacteria bacterium | reverse complement strand
CTCTCCGCGGCCTTGATGGCATCGCCGAGCGTGGCGATCTCCCTGTCCATCTTCCGGATCTTCAAGCCCAGCGCCACGTCCGGATAGATCCGCCTGGCTTCGTCCGCGGGCATGTCCGCCCGGATGATCTCCTCGGAGAGCCGCTTCCTCGCCTCCTCCGATATCTCGCCGTCCAGCAGGTCGGCGACTGCCGCCTCTTCTCCCCTGCCGGCCCGCGCCGCGAGCAGATCGAGCGCTTCCCTTACCTCCTCGCCCTCTACGAGGCCGGCGACGCCGTCGCGCATTACGTCCGCAACGAGCGTCGGGTCCCGCGAGAGCAGGCGGAGGAGCAGCCCCTCCTCGGGTCTCCCCCGCGCGACCCTGTGCGGGAACCCGGCCGCCTCCGTCTCACCGGCGGCCCCCTTCCCCTTCACCTGCTCGAGCACCGTCTCCTCCGGCAGGCCGGCCGCCCTGGCCACCCGCTGGACGTACAGGCGGAGCTCCGCGGGCTCCTTTATCCACGGAAGATACTGCCCCATGAGGCGAAGGTACGAGAGCCTGCCCGCGATCTGTGAAAGATCGTATTTCCGCGCCGCCTGCCGCTCGATGTATTCCATCAGCGGGCCCGCGCGCCCTATACGTTCGGCAAGCTCCCCGGCCGCGGTTTCCTTCGCCCAGTCGTCGGGGTCCATCCCCTTTGGGGGGAAAAGAGCCAGGGGGCTTACCCCGGCGGCGTAAAGAGGCCCGCCCGCGCGCACGGCCGACTTCTTGCCTGCCACGTCGCCGTCAAAGAGTAGGATGACCGTATCCGACAGCCGCTTCAGCGTCCTGGCGTGGCTTTCGGTGAGCGACGTGCCGCATGTTGCCACGACGTTGCGTATCTCCTTCTGCCAGAGGCCGATAAGGTCCATGTACCCTTCGACCACCAGCACCTTCTTTTCGTTTCGTATGGCGGGCAGCGCCTGGAAAAGGCCGTACAGAAGCGAGCTTTTCCGGTACGGGTCCGAATCGGGCGAATTCAGGTATTTCGGGGTGG
>JACRMU010000131.1 GCA_016219515.1 Deltaproteobacteria bacterium | reverse complement strand
TACAATGGGCATCGGATCTATTCGAAGTATCAGGGGATTTGAATGCGGGCGAGTCTTATTTGCAAGGTGACGTCAGTGCAGGCGGGATCCCGGCTGGACCGGTTCCTCCGGGGGATGTTTCCCGGCCTGCCGGCGAAAAGCGTCCGCTTCGCCATCGAGGGGGGGGACGTTTCCGTGGGCGGGGAAAAGGGGGCGAAAGGGCGCATCCTGCAAGCGGGGGAAGAGGTTTTCGTCCGGCGGATCGCGGAAGGGCTTGATTGGCTGCCCGTGCCGGGAGACCTTGCGGGCGCCGCCGTGCTTTACGCCGACGCCGGCGCGGCGGTGCTCCTGAAGCCGGAAAACGTCCACACGGAGCCCCAGCGTCCGCTGGAAGATGCGACGCTGGCCGGGTACCTGCGGTGGCGCTTCCCGGAAGTCGAGGGGATCTCGAAGGAGCCGGGGCTTACCCTGCTGACCCGGCTCGACTACGCCACGAGCGGGGCGGTGCCGGCGGCGCTTTCCCCCGAAGCGTTCGCATTTCTCAAGCGGGAGCGGGAGAAGGGGCGGATCGTAAAGACCTACGTCTGCCTCGTGGACGGAAGAATGGAAAAGGAGATGTCCCTCTCCTTTGCGCTGGACCCGTCGGGCGGGGAGAAGGTGAGGATACGGACCGACCGGCACGAAGAGGACCCGCTCTATTGGACCGACGTGCAGCCGATCCGGCCCGCGGGAGGGCGAACGCTCGTCCGCGCCGTCATTTCCAAGGGGAAGCGCCACCAGATCCGGGCGCACCTTGCGGCCGCGGGGTACCCGATCGTGGGCGACAGGAGATACGGGACGGTCCCGCCGGAAGGACCGGGAAAGGTCCGGCTGATGCTCCACGCGGCGGAGGTGCGGTTCACGAACCCGGCGACCGGGGAACCCGTGCGGGTATCCGCGCCGATTCCGGAGGAGTTCGAGGTTATTTAAAGCCCTGGAGGCGGGATTCCAGTTCCTGGAGCCGCTCCCGGTCCTCGGGGAGCTCGGCCTGGTACTTCCTGTACAGTTCCAGGTCGCCGGGATTGACGACGCGGGCGCGTTGGGGGTTCAGGATAAGGTTCTGCCGGTCTTCCACGGTCTTGACCAGGTTCTCCTTCGCGGCGATCTTGGCCTTCAGCTGCTCCACCTGGGAAACGAGCGCTTCCCGCTCGCGGGCCGCATCCCGCGCTTCGTCTTCGGGAGAATACTCGGGGACGGAGGGAGCCGGCGGGCGGGAGATCCCCGGCTCCGGGGAGGACGGAGGGGAGGGCTCCGCCGCGGCGGGGGGCTCGCTGAGGATCATCTTCGCCTTGCCGCGTTGGGCGGCGGGGACGTTCGAGAGATTGTCGGTGAAGTGGATCGTGCCCGCCTCGTCTTCCCAGCGGTAGATATCCGCCCGGGCGGCGGCGGGAAGCAGCAGCAGGAGCGCGACGATGGCGTACGGGAGCCGGTTCACCGGCTCACCGGGAAAGATACACCGTCAGGATGATGGCGACGGAGCCCGCCAAAAGGAACGCCAGTGGAATCAGCACGAAAGCATCCATCCTGATTCTGATAGTACAATAGGGCGTCGGGGGAATCAACGGAAGGGGGGCGGATGAACGGCGAGGGTCTGGCCAAGGCGCTCTGTTTCATTTTCCTGTGCGTCTTCTGCTGGCCGTTTATCGGCGCGGCGGACCGGGCGGGCTCCGTCATGGGGATCCCTTCCGTGATCCTTTACCTCTTCCTGGGTTGGGCCGTCCTGGTCGCCGTTCTTGCCTTCATCAGCCGGAAGCTCGAGGACTGAAACGGGATGCCCTCCCCATTATTTTCCGGCACCGCGGTCCTGGCGCTGATCTCGGCGTACCTGCTGCTCCTCTTCGGGGTCGGGTACCTGGGCGAGCGGAAGTTCCATGCGATCCGGGCGCGCGGGCTGGACCGGTACATCTACGTCTTCGCCGCCTGCGTCTATTGCACCTCCTGGACCTTCTACGGCTGCATCGGGAACGCGGCGGAGTTCGGGGGTTCGTTCCTGGGGCTGTTCATCGGCCCGTCCGTCTTCGCACTCTGCTGGTGGTTCTTCCTCAGGAAGATGGTGCGGGTCTGCCACGCGCACAACATCACCTCGGTCCCCGATTTCCTGAGCGTCCGGTACGGCGGGCATGCGTGGATCGGGCCGCTGGCCACGCTGCTTCTCGTCGTGGGAAGCGTGCCGTACATCTCCCTGCAATTGCGGGCGGTCTCCATCTCGTTCGACCTCATCGCCGGGACTGCGGGGGGGAGGGCCGGCTTCGCGGAGCCGATGCTGCTGGTGTTCCTCTTCCTGGGGGCCTTCGCCCTCTTCTTCGGCGGGCGGTACCTCGATTTCACGAAGCCCCAGGGAGGGCTGCTGACGGCGGTCGCGCTGGAGTCGGTGGTCAAGCTGGTGATCTTTATCGCCGCGGGGCTCTTCGTCTGCTACGGAATCTTCGACGGGATGGGGGACATCTACGGGCGGATCCTCTCCCACCCGGAGGGGCAGAAGCTCGCCACCGTCAGGGACGCCCCGGGAGGCGGCTACTCCCGGTATCTGGCGTACATGGCCATCGCAACGATCGACGTCGTCCTGCTCCCCCGGCAGTTCCACATCCTCGTCGTCCAGAACGGCGACGAGAAGCACATCAAGACGGCGATGTGGATGTTCCCCCTGTACCTCCTGGCGATCAACCTCTTCGTCATCCCGATCGCCTTCGGAGGGATCCTCCTCGGCCTGCCGGCCTCCGCCGGCGACAAGTACATCCTCTCCATCCCGATGCTGGCGGGCAGGAAGGCGCTGAGTCTCGCCGTGTTCCTGGGAGGGTTCTCGGCGGCCACCGCAATGGTGATGGTCTCCTCCGTGGCGCTGGGGAAGATGGTGGCCAACAACCTGGTGATCCCGGCGATCCTGAGGATGCGGAAAGGGTTCCACGCCTACGCCTACCTGCTGGCCGCGGCCCGCGGCTCGATGCTGGTCGTGCTCATGCTGGGATATCTATACGCAATTCTGATGTCCCGCAACATGGTCCTGATGGAGATCGGCGTCATCTCCTTCGTCGCGGTCGCCCAGTTCGGCCCCGCGGTGTTCGGAGGGCTCTACTGGAAGCGCGCCGGAACGCGGGGCGCCCTGCTGGGGATCTGCATGGGGTTCGCCGCCTGGTTCTACACGCTGGTCCTTCCCGCGATGGTCAAGGCGGGCTTCGTCGGAGGCGCCATTCTCGCCGACGGCCCCTTCGGGATCGTTGCACTCGCGCCCACCCGGCTGCTGGGGCTGGGGATCGCGGACCCGGTGGGCAATGCGGTATTCTGGAGCTTGTTCCTGAACTGCCTCGGTTTCGTCGCCGGCTCCTACCTGTCCGCCCCGACCCGCGAAGAGGCGCACCGGTTCGAGCGGATCGACCCCGCGGCGGCAAGCCATCCTTCGATCGCGGCCGCCCCGCCCTCCGCCTCGGCCGTCGGCGCGCACTACCTTTCCTTGGAGGACGTCGAGGAGGTGGTGACGCGCTACGCCGGGCACGAGAAGGACCGGGAGATCGGGGAAGTGGTCCGGGAGATCCGCGACGTCAAGAAGCGGGGGGAGACGCGCGAGGCGGTGATCCGGCAGATGGACCTCCCGCAGCGGCTGGAAAGGATCCTCACCGGCTCCATCGGCGTCATCGCCGCCCGGAACGTCCTGCGGGACATGCTCCCCCTTTCCTTAGCCGACGCCCGCACGCTGGTCGAATCGTACCGGGAGATGGAGAAGGACCTGGCGACCACCCGGGAGGAAGTGGAGCACAAGGAGGGGGAGATCCGCGCGAGGGAGAGGTTTCTGGCCAGCGTCGTGCGGAGCATCGACGACGGCATCGTCTCGCTCGACTTCGACGGAAGGATCATCAACGTCAACGAAGGCGCCTGCCGGCTCTTCCAGCGGACGGAGCCCGAGATGATCGGGCACGACTTCAACCTGCTGATCCGCGACACGGAGTACCGCGAAAAGCGCCGGATCATCGCGCGCTCCACCTACCGGACCGGCTTCTGGCGGGGCGAGGTGGAGATCGTTCGGAAGGACGGGACGTCCGCGGACGCCCTCCTGTCCACCGCGAAGATCATCGACGAGCGGGGAAAGCCGATGGGGTTCGTCTCCTCCTTCAAGGACCTCACCGAGATCAAGGCGCTGCAGAACCGGATGAGCCAGAGCGAGAAGCTGGCGACCCTGGGCCAGATGGCCGCGGGGGTGGCGCACGAGATCCGGAACCCGCTCGGGTCCATCAAGATGAGCCTGCGGCTGCTGCGGGACGAGATGCGCGGAGAGGAAGAGGCCGGTGTGGTCGAGCACATCCGGGACGCGGTAGGATCGATGGAGGTGATCGTCAACGAATTGCTGGACTACACGCGGGAGATCACCCTCCAGGTGGACGAGTACGACGTGCAGGGGATCGCGAAGTCCGCGGTGTTCGGCCTGGAGGAGGACTGGAAGCGGAGAGGCGTGGAAGTGGAGGTAAGCGCCGACGGAGGCCCCTTCGCGGCGACGGTGGACGGCGTGCGCATCAAGCAGGTGATCACCAACGTCGTCAAGAACGCCGTCGAGGCGGCCCCCTCCGGAGAGGGGCGGGTGAGCATTCGCGTCTCCGGGAAGGACGGGTTCGTCCGCCTGGCGGTCGAGGACAACGGGCCGGGGATGCCCCCCGGGGAGCTGGCGAAGGTGTTCCAGCCGTTCTACACCACGAAGGCGCAGGGAGTGGGCCTGGGGATGCCCATCGTCAAGCGGCTCGTGGAGTTGCACGGCGGCGAGGTGCGCGTGGCTTCGGAAGAAGGCAAGGGCACCCTGGTGACGGTCAAGCTGCCCCGCTTCCCCTTCGGGGCGGGAGGGAGAAATCCATGAAGCGCAAGATCCTCCTGGTGGACGACGAGGAGATCTTCCTCCGTCCGCTGGCCAAGACGATCCTCGCCGCGGGCTTCCTCGTGGACACGGCGTCCTCGGTCCCCGAGGCGCGGGAAAAGCTGCGGAACGACGAGTTCGACCTCGTGGTGAGCGACGTCCGGATGCCGGGCACCGACGGCATCGCCTTCACGCGCTCCCTCCACGAGGAGTTCCCCGATCTCCCCGTGATCCTGATGACGGCCTACGGCAGCATCCGGACCGCAGTGGACGCGATGAAGGCGGGGGCGGGGGATTACCTCCTGAAGCCCTTCGAGCCGGACGAGATGCTGCTCCTGGTCCGGCGGACGATGGAGATCCACGACCTGCGCGTGGCCGACAAGTACCGCGTCAGCCGGAACCAGGAGGCGTTCGAGTTCCGCAAGTCGGTGGTCTGCGAAAGCGGCGCGATGCGGCGCCTCCAGGAGGACGTGGAGAATATCCTCCCCCTGGACACCACGGTGCTCCTCTCGGGGGAGACCGGCACGGGGAAGCAGCTCATCGCCCGGGGAATCCACTACAGCGGGCCGAGGAAGAACGGGCCGCTGATCGAGATCAACTGCGCGGCGATCCCGGAAACGCTCTTCGAGTCCGAATTGTTCGGGTTCGCGAAGGGCTCCTTCACCGGCGCGACGAACGAACGGAAAGGGCTGTTCCACCTGGCGGACGGCGGGACGCTCTTCCTCGACGAGATCGGGGAGGTGCCGCTGGCCCTCCAGTCGAAGCTGCTCTCCGCCATCCAGGAGCGCAAGTTCATACGGATCGGCGGGAGCCGGCAGATCGACGTGGACGTCCGCATCATCGCCGCGACGAACAAGTCCCTCGATGAGGAGATCGCGGCGGGACGCTTCCGGAAGGACCTCTTCTTCCGGCTGAACGTTTTCCCGATCCGGGTCCCACCGCTCCGCGAACGGAAGGAGGACATCCCCGTGCTGGCCGATATCTTCCTGCGGCGGTACGCCCGCAAGTGCGGGAAGCGGATCGTGCGGATGAGCCCCGCAAGCGTCGCGGCGATCCATTCGTACGACTGGCCGGGAAACGTCCGGGAGCTGGAGAACATCGTCGAGCGCGCGGTGATCCGGGAAAAGGGGGAGGAACTACGCATCCCTCCGGACCTCCTGTACCCTTCGGGGGCCGGCGAGGCGCTGTCGTTTTCTTCCGAGATGCCGTTCAAGGAGGCCAAGGAGCGCGTCGTGTCGTCCTTCGAGAAACGGTACATCGAGGACCTGCTGCGAAAGTCGGGGGGGAAGCTGACGGACGCCGCGAGGGCCGCGGGGATGGACAACAAGAACTTCTCCGAGAAGATGAAGCGGTACGGGATCGCCCTCGACGACTACCGCACCTGAGAACCGGGACATTCCTCGGAACTCCGGCGACCTAAGAGCCGGGATGTTCATAAGTACTGTTGCTCGCCTTGGCGTTTTTACCAAAAGATAGCCCCCGTTTCTTGGCATCGGTGCCACCCGCGCGGAATAATCGCACGATTTCCTGGTAAGCTTATCATCACGTTTTGACACGTAACCAATAGACAAAACAGAAGATTTATTTCTTCGAAAAACAATCAAACATCGGTTTGACGGTGGCATGGGGATTGCTGTTATATTTCACGATCACCTCGGGGGAATCATTTAATGCCGCTATTGAAAATCGATGACGTCCATCTTTCGTTCGGTGGCGTCAAGGCCATCAACGGCGTCTCGGTCGATGTCGCGAAGGGGAAGATCCACGCCATCATCGGCCCGAACGGCGCCGGCAAGACGTCGGTCTTCAACTGCATCTCCTGTGTCTACAAGCCGCAGCAGGGGGCGGTCTTCTTCGAAGGAAACAAACTTACGGGGATGAAACCCGACCACGTCGCGCACCTGGGGATCGCGCGGACGTTCCAGAACATCGCCCTCTTCCACCACATGACGGTCCTGGACAACCTGATGCTGGGCCGGCACATGTACCTGAAGCGGGGGTTCTTCGCAGGCGGGATCTACCTTGGGCCCGCGCGCTCCGAGGAGATCGAGAACCGGAGGGCGGTGGAGGACATCATCGACTTCCTGGAGATCGAGAACATCCGCAAGAAGCCGGTCGGGACGCTGGCGTACGGCCTGCGCAAGCGCGTGGAGCTGGCCCGCGCCCTTTCCCTCAAGCCGAAGCTCCTCCTGCTCGACGAGCCGATGGCGGGGATGAACCTCGAGGAAAAGGAGGATATGGCCCGCTTCGTACTGGACATCAACGAGGAGTGGGGGGTGACGATCCTGCTCATCGAGCACGACCTCGGAGTGGTGATGGACATCAGCCACCGGGTGAGCGTCCTTGACTTCGGCGTGAAGATCGCGGAAGGGGAGCCGGCCGAGGTCGCGAACAACCCCCACGTGATCCGCGCCTACATCGGCGAGGAAGACGATTTCCTGCGGAAGCTGGAGGAGCGCTAAACGGCGATGAAGGAGATCCTGGCCCGGCACGATTCGTTTCCCAAGCTCCTCGCCCGCAACGCGGAGAGGTTCGGCGACCGGAAGATCGCCATGCGCGAGAAGGAGTTCGGTATCTGGCAGGAGTTCACCTGGAAGGAATACCACGAGCACGTCAAGTATTTCTCCCTGGGCCTCGTATCGCTGGGGCTGGCTCCGAACGACAAGGTCGCCATCATCGGCGACAACCAGCCCGAATGGGTCTGGGCGGAAGTCGACGCGCAGGCGGCCGGCGCGATCCCTCTGGGGCTCTACCAGGACTCGACGCTGAAAGAGGTCGCCTACATCATCGACCACTCCGATTCCACGTTCGTGGTGGCCGAGGACCAGGAGCAGGTGGACAAGATCCTCGACATGAAGGAGCAGCTCCCCAAGGTCCGGTACATCGTCTACAGCGACCCGCGGGGGATGCGCGGCTACAAGGAGCCCTTCCTCCTCGATTTCAAGGAGGTGGAGAACTTCGGGCGGGAGCTGGAACAGAGGGAACCCGGGCTCTACGAGAAGAAGGTCGCCGCCACGAAGCTGGAAGACCTGGCGCTGATCTGCTACACCTCCGGGACGACGGGCTTCCCCAAGGGGGCGATGCTCTCCTTCCGGAACCTCCTCACGATGGCCGCGAATCTGATAGAGGTCGACCACAAGGGGGAAAAGGACGAGTTCGTCTCCTTCCTCCCGCTGGCCTGGATCGGCGAGCAGATGATGTGCCTCTCCAGCGCCCTCCTGACGGGCTTCACCGTGAATTTCCCCGAGAAGCCGGAGACCGTGCAGGAGAACATCCGCGAAGTCGGCCCGACGATCATGTTCTCCCCGCCACGGATCTGGGAGAACATGACCTCCACGGTCCAGGTGAAGGTGATGGACGCCTCCTGGCTCAAGCGGGCGATGTACCACTGGGCGGTGCCCGTCGGGTACGAGTACGCCGACACCGTCTTCCGGAAGCAGAAGCCGTCCGCCGGGCTCCTGTTGCGCCACCGCCTTGCCTATTACCTCGTGTTCCGGGCGCTGAAGGACCGGCTGGGCCTCCTGCGGATCCGGACCGCGTCGACCGGCGGGGCCGCGCTGGGGCCGGACGTCTTCAAGTTCTTCAACGCGATGGGGGTGAACCTCAAGCAGATCTACGGCCAGACCGAGATCTCGGGGATCTCCTGCATCCACCGGGAAGGCGACATCAACTTCGATTCCGTGGGAAAGCCGATTCCCGAGACGGAGATCACCCTTTCGGAATCCGGGGAGATCCTCTCCCGCAGCTCCTCGGTGTTCCTGGGGTATTACAAGAACCCGGAGGAAACGGCGAAAACGCTCTCCGGCGGCTGGCTGCACTCCGGGGACGCGGGCTACTTCACCGAGGACGGGCACCTCATCGTCATCGACCGCGTGAAGGACGTCATGCACCTGAACGACGCCACGCGGTTCTCCCCCCAGTTCATCGAGAACAAGCTGAAGTTCTCTCCTTATATAAAAGAGTGCGTCTGCTTAGGGAACGAGCGGGACTTCATCGCCTCGATGATCTGCATCGACTACCCCAACGTGGGGAAATGGGCGGAAAGCCGCAGGATCTCCTACACGACGTACACCGACCTCGCCTCCAAGCCCGAGGTCGTCGACCTGATCATGAAAGAAACGGCCAAGGTCAACGAGACGCTTCCGGCGACCACTCGGATCAAGAAATTCTGCCTCCTGTATAAAGAGCTGGACGCGGACGACGACGAGCTGACCCGCACGCGGAAGGTCCGGCGCGCCTTCGTCGGCGAGCGGTACAAGCACGTGATCGAGGGGATGTACGCGGGCGAGATGTCGATCCCCATCGACGCGGTGATCAAGTACCAGGACGGAAAGACCTCGAAGATCAAGACGACGCTCGTGGTGAAAGACCTGTGAGGAGGACGGCATGACGACGCAATACCTGCTGCAGCTCGTCATCAGCGGGCTGGTCATCGGCAGCATCTACTCGGCCGTGGCGCTGGGGTTCACGATCATCTACAAGGCGACGCGCGTCGTGAACTTCGCGCAGGGCGAGCTGCTGATGGTGGGCGCCTACGTCTGCTACGCCTTCGTGGTGCAGATGGGCATCCCCTTCTGGGCGGCCCTGCTGCTCACGGTCCTCTTCGGCCTGATCCTGGCCCTTTTCCTGGAGCGGCTGATCCTGCGGCCGATGATCGGCGAGCCGATCATCTCGATCATCATGGTCACGATCGGCCTGGCGCTCGTGTTCCGGTCCATCGTTTCCGCCATCTGGGGGACGGAGATCCTGGTCTACGAGCCGAAGCTTTTCCCCCAGCAGATGATCGAGATCGGCGGGCTCCCCATCTCCCAGGAGTTCGTCTGGTGCTTCGTCCTGTCGCTGTTCCTGCTGGCCGTCTTCTCCCTGTTCTTCAAGTACTCCAAGGCCGGCGTCGCGATGCGGGCCACCGCCTTCAACCAGCAGGTCGCGCAGTCGATGGGGATCTCCGTCAAGCAGATCTTCGCCCTTTCCTGGGTAATCTCGGCGGTCGTTTCGGGAATCGGCGGGGTGCTGATCGGCAACATCAACGGGATCAACAGCTCCCTCTACCACTTCGGGCTCAAGGTGTTCCCGGCCACGATCCTGGGAGGGCTCGATTCCATCCTGGGCGCGGCGCTGGGGGGGCTGATCATCGGGCTCCTCGAAAATCTGTCCGACGGGATCTGCAAGAACTACTTCGACCTGAGCGGCGTGAAGGAAGTCGTCCCGTTCGTTTTCCTGGTCATCATCCTGATGATCAAGCCGTACGGGCTGTTCGGGACCAAGGAGATCGAGCGGGTCTGAAAATGCAAGCCATTTGCCCAAGGGGTTAGCGGATGCATTATTGCGGAGATTATCGAACATCCTACGAGAAGGACGCGGAGATCTTCCAGACACCCTTCATCAAGGTGTGCATGGGGCTGTTCCTCGTGTTCCTCCTTGTCGTGCCGCACCTGCTCAAGGGAGAGTACCTCTGGATCCTCCTTCAGATATTGATCGCTTCGATCGGGGCCGTCGGCATCAACATCCTTACCGGCTTCACCGGCCAGATTTCCCTCGGGCAGGGGGCGTTCCTCGGCGTGGGGGCCTACACGTCGGCCTACATCACGGCCAAGCTGGGGCTCTCCTTCTGGGTGGGGGTCCCGGCTGCCGGGGTCGTCACCGCCCTTTGCGGCATGGTGTTCGGAATCCCCTCCCTCCGGCTGAAAGGGCTTTACCTGGCCATCGCGACGCTGGCGTCGCAGTTCATCCTGGAATGGATCTTCGTCCGCTGGGAGGCGGTGACCGGCGGGAGCTACGGCATCACGATTCCGCGCCCTTCCATCGGCGAGTTCACGTTCGCATCCGACCTGTCGTACTACTACATCGTCCTGGCCATCACCGTCGTGATGATCCTGTTCGCGACGAACCTCATCCGCACGCGGACAGGTCGGGCCTTCATGGCGATCCGC
>JACRMU010000046.1 GCA_016219515.1 Deltaproteobacteria bacterium | reverse complement strand
GGGTTTCGACGTCCGTATCCTCCTGTTCCTGGGGCTCTTCATCGGCTTCGCGATCAAGGTCCCACTCTTCCCGTTCCACACGTGGCTCCCCGACGCCCACGTCGAGGCGCCGACCGCCATCTCCGTCATCCTGGCGGGGATCCTCCTGAAGATGGGGACGTACGGGCTGATGCGGATCTCCTTCCCGATCTTTCCCGACGTGACGGTGTGGTTCGCCGTCCCGATGGCGATCCTGGGGGTGATCAACATCGTCTACGGCGCCTTGTGCGCCATGGCGCAGTCGGACCTGAAAAAAATGGTCGCCTACTCCTCGGTCAGCCACATGGGGTTCTGCCTCCTGGGGATGGCGGCGCTCACCCCGGCCGGGATGATCGGCGCATCGTTCCAGATGTTCAGCCACGGCATGATCACGTCCATGCTCTTCTTCCTGGTCGGCGTCGTCTACGACCGCGCGCACCACCGCGACATCGACGGGTTCGGGGGGCTCGGGGCCGTCGTGCCGGTCTACACCTTCTTCATCACCGTGGCGTTCTTCGCGTCGCTCGGCCTGCCGGGCCTGTCCGGGTTCATCGCCGAGTCGATGGTCTTCCTGGGCGCGTTCACCGTCTTCCGGACGATCGTCCTGATCGCCGCGTCGGGGATCATCATCGTCGCCGCGTTCCACCTTTGGGCGCTCCAGCGGGTCTTCCTGGGGCCGCTCAACCCCAAGTACGCCCAGCTCGAGGAGATCAACGCCCGCGAGATCTTCTGCCTCACCCCGCTGGCGCTGATGACCCTTTACTTCGGCATCTACCCGATGCCGGTGCTCAACCTCATGAACACCTCGCTCATCAAGCTCGTCGATGTCGTGAAGACGGTGATGTAGGATGCCCCTGGGGAACTTCGCCAGCCTGATCCACTTCCTGCCGGAGCTCGCCGTCACGGCGACGATCCTTCTGCTCGTCGTCGTGCACGTCGCCGGGAAAAACCGGCAGTCGGCGGCCCCCGCGCTCCTCTCCCTCGCCGGAGTCGGGGCGGCGCTGCTCCTTGCGGCCCTCCAGCCCGCGTCGGCGGGCAGGTCCCTGTTCGAAGGGATGGTGGCGCTGGACGGCTTCGCGATCTTCTTCAAGGCGCTGACCGCCCTGGCGACGATCGTGGTGATCTTCATGTCGATGGACAGCGGGGAGCTCGCCGGCAGGAGCCAGGCCGAATACTACATCTTCCTTTTGTCCGTCCTGCTGGGGATGTTCCTGCTCACGGCCTCGACCGACATCGTGATGCTGTACCTTTCCCTCGAGCTGGTCTCGATCCCGTCGTACCTCCTCGCCGGCTACCTCAAGGGGCGGGAGTCGTCGACCGAGGCCGCGATGAAATACGTCGTGTACGGGGCGACCGCCTCGGGCGTGATGATCTACGGCTTCTCCCTGCTGTACGGGCTGACCGGCACCACCCAGATCGGCGAGATCGGCCGGGCGCTGGCGACGGGGGATGCCCCGCTGCCGGTGCTCCTCGCCGCGGTGATGGTGACGGTCGGGTTCGGGTTCAAGATCGCGGCGGTCCCGTTCCACATGTGGAGCCCCGACGTGTACGAAGGGGCGCCGACGCCCATCACCGCCTTCCTGTCGGTGGGGCCGAAGGCCGCGGGGTTCGCGGTGCTCGTGCGGTTCTTCTACACGGTCTTCGCCTCCCCGGACGTGGCGGCGGGGGTGTGGAAGATCTCCTCCCGCGTGGACTGGACCCTGCTCTTCGGCGTCCTCTCCGCGGTGACGATGTCGGTGGGGAACCTGGTCGCCGTCAACCAGACGAACGTGAAGCGGCTTCTGGCCTACTCCTCGATCGCCCACGCGGGGTACATGCTGATGGGGTTCGTCCTCCTCACGCCGGCGGGCCTCCAGGCGATCCTGTTCTACCTCGTGGTGTACCTGTTCATGAACCTGGGCGCCTTCTACGTGGTGATCCTGGTGGCCAACGGCACACGGAGCGAGAACATCTCGGACTACTCGGGGCTCGGCAGCCGCGCGCCGTTCGCCGCCGTTTCCCTTGCGATCTTCCTGTTCGCGCTGACGGGCATCCCCCCCTTCTCCGGGTTCATCGGGAAAGTTTACCTCTTCGCCGAGGTCATCAACCGCGGGGTCTACTGGCTGGCCGTGGTCGCGGCGCTCAACAGCGTCGTTTCGTTGTATTATTACGCACGGATCGTCAAGGTCATGTTCCTCGAGGACCCCAAGGACAGCACGGAGCTGCCGGTCCCCCTGTTTCCCAGGTCGGTGCTCTGCTTCCTGGCGATCCCCACGCTGCTGCTCGGCGTTTACTGGGAGCCCGTCGCGAGGGTGGCCGCGAACTCCGTGAAGCTTCTGGCGTTTTAGTTCCTTTTTAAGGAAGGAGCGCCGTGCTGGACTTCGTTTCTTCAATACAGTTCTCGGACCCGTATTTTTCCGTCCTGTTGCTGCTGGTGATCGCCCTGGCGATGTCGGTGGGGTTCGTGTTCCTTTCCCAGGCCCTGGGTCCCAAAAAGTACGACCGGGTAAAGTACAGCGTCTACGAGTGCGGGGTCGATCCCTTCACCACCGCATCGGTGCGCGTTTCGGTCAAGTTCTACCTGATCGCGATATTGTTCATCCTCTTCGACCTGGAGTCGGCGTTTCTCTACCCGTGGGCGGTCCTCTTCCGGCAGCTCGGGTGGTTCGGCTTCATCGAGATGGGGATCTTCCTCCTGATCCTCCTGGCGGGGCTGGTCTACGCCTGGAAAAAGGGAGCGCTGGAATGGCAGTAGAGAAACATCCGGCAGGCAACCCCCCCGGGGGCGGCTACGCGCTGACCACGCTCGATTCGATGATCGCGTGGGGACGGAAGTATTCGATCTATCCCTTCACGTGCGCCACCGCTTGCTGCGGGATCGAGGTGATGGGGGCGTTCGGCACGCACTACGACATGTCCCGGTTCGGCGCCGAGGTGGTGCGCTTCTCCCCCCGGCAGGCCGACATGCTGCTCGTCGCGGGGACGATCAACTACAAGAT
>JACRMU010000130.1 GCA_016219515.1 Deltaproteobacteria bacterium | reverse complement strand
TTCCGCCCGCGGCGATCAGCGGGACCTTTTTCACCACTTTGCGAACTTCGGGGAACAGTTCCCGCAGCGGCCGGTCGGTCCCCAGGTGCCCGCCCGCCTCCTTCGCCTCCACGACGATCGCGTCCGCGCCGTACTTGCTCATCATCTCGCCGATTTCGTACCCGTCCGAGATCCCCCCCGCGGCGATCAGCGGGACCTTTTTCACCACCTTCCGGACCTCGGGGAACAGCTCGCGCAGGGGACGGTCGGTGCCCAGATGGCCCCCCGCCTCACTGGCTTCCACCACGATCGCATCGGCCCCGCTCCTCTCCGCCAGCTTGCCGAACTCGGGCGAGGAGACGATGGAGACGATGGGGACGCCGTGTTCCTTGCCGATCTTGAAGATGTCGCGGGAGAACCCGGCGCCGGTGACGATCATGTCCACCCCGGCCTCGATCGACGCCTTCACCGCCTCCATGAATTCCCGGATGGCGAACATGATGTTTACCGCGACGATCCCCTGGGTCATCCGCTTCGCCTTGCGGATGTCTTCCTTCAAATCCTCGATCGGGATGCCGGAACCGCCGATCGTCCCGATCCCCCCGCATTCGGCCACCGCCGACGCAAGAGAAGAGGTGGAGACGCGCACCGACATCCCTCCCTGCACCAGCGGGATACGCGCCGTGAAATTGCCGATTTTCAGTTCCGGAAGCTTCACTGCCTCCCCTTTCCCATAAACCACTATTTTACTCCTTACACCGGACCTGGTGAAGAAAATTCATCCTTTTTCATCATACTGCGCAGGGGACCGCCCTGCCGGGCAGAAGGGACATCCGGAAGGGACGCTCGGGGAGATCCCTGCCCCGCAGGATGTCCGCGATTCCGGAAAGCGGAACGACCCGGTATCCCCGCTCCGCCGCCCCGCGGAGGATTTCCGCGAAGGCGTTCCGCCAGATCCCTCCTTCCGCCTCCGCGTGGACGGGCAGGACGTGGATCCCGCCCGCCGAAAGGGCATCGAGGATCTTCCCGACCCCCCTCGGTCCTCCCGCCTCCTCCAGGCAGGGGAGATCGGAGGAAAGCTCCACCCTCCCCGTTCCCGCGAGGAGGAAGGGAGAAGAGGCGCGCGTGCAGCTCAGGTAGCGCCATGGATACGCTTCAAGGACCGATACCGCCCGTTCCGTAAGCATCCACGCAGGCGCTCCGAACGCCTTCGGGGGGTGGCCCAGGCAGCCTTCGTAGGCGGCAATCCCCTTGTCGAACCCCCTGGCCTCGATTTCACGGCACAGTCCGGGAAACGCCCGTGCGATCATCGGGGCCGGAAGGAGGGTCCCGTAGAGGGCGGTCCTCCATCGATAAAGCCCCGGCGCGTTCGTGCGGACCATCTTGGCAAGGAAACGGGGATTGCGGAGCAGCTGGAGCACGGCTTTCCCGGAGTTGTCGGGCCCGAAGGAGAGGAAAAACGTCGCGGATGCCGAGGCCGACGCCAACGCGGACAAAAGCACGGGGACCCCCTCCTCCATCCCCCGCCGGGTGTCGACGTCGATCTTCAGCCCTAAGATCCGCTCGCCGCCCACGCCACCGCTACTTCGCCGCGCGTTTCCCCCCGGAGGGCGGCGCCGGCCGCCGCTTCGGGGGCTCGTTCTCCTCCAGGAAAGCGTCCAGCGTCCTCTTCAACGCATCCTGAAGGCCCACCTTCGGGCTCCACCCGAGGAACTCCTTCGCCCGGGCGATGGAAGGCGTCCGCGTCTGGATGTCCTGGTACCCTTCTCCGTAGAACCGCTTCGAGTCCGCCTCGACGATCTTCGGGACCTTCCTTCCCTTGGCGGCGGGGTGGCGGGCAAAGAGGTCCCGCAGCATGCGGGCCAGGTCGCGGACGGAGCAGTCGTTCTTCGGGTTCCCGATGTTGAAGATCCTGCCCGTGGCGCACCCGTTGCGGTTCTCCAGGATCTTCATCAGCCCGGAGATTCCGTCGTCGACATAGGTGAAGCAGCGGCGCTGCCGCCCTCCGTCCACCACCTGGATGGGCTCGCCGAGGACGAGGTTCGCGATGAACTGGGTCACCACCCGGGAGCTCCCCTCCTTCGCCGTCTCGATGGAGTCGAGCCGGGGCCCGATCCAGTTGAAGGGGCGGAAGAGGGTGAACGAGAGCCCCTGGCGGCCGTAGGCCCAGATGACCCGGTCCAGCAGTTGCTTGCTGCAGGAGTAGATCCACCGCTGCTTGGGGATGGGCCCCAGCACCAGGGGGGAGGTCTCCTCGTCGAACTCCTCGTCGGGGCACATCCCGTACACCTCGGAGGTGGAGGGGAAGACGACCCGCTTCCCGTAGCGGTGGGCCTGCCGGACGATCCGCAGGTTCTCCTCGAAGTCCAGCTCGAAGACGGAGAGAGGGCGTTCCACGTAGACCTTCGGGGTGGCGATGGCGACAAGCGGGAGCACCACGTCGGACTTCTTGATATGGTACTCGATCCACTCCTTGTTGATGGAGATGTCCCCTTCGACGAACTCGAACCTCGGATGGTCGACCATTCCCCCAAGCCGCTCGGCGGAGAGGTCCATCCCGTAGATTTTCCAATCGGTGCCCGCAAGGATTCGGGCCGTCAGGTGATGCCCGATGAAGCCGTTGACGCCGAGGATCAGAATTTTCATGCAAACCCCCCTGTGATTGCTTTCCCGAAAAGGGAAGCGATCGCCTCCCCCTTCGCGGTTTTTCCGTTCCACTCCACCTCCTCGAGCTGGAGGAGGCCCGAGCCGGTGCCCACGAGGACCCGCACCGGAGTGCGCACCGTCGTGAGACATCCGCCCGCGGTCCGAAGCGAGGGCCCGCCCGCCACCACGAACTTCCCGGGCGCCGGCGCATCGGGATACCCTTCCGGCGAAACCGGCTTCGCCCGCCAGAGAAAACAGGTTTCCCCGCGGAGCTGCGAGAACGCCCCGGGGTAAGGACGCGTGACCGCCCGTACGAGGTTGTAGATCTCGACGGCGGGCCGGGTCCAGTCGATCCGGCCGTCTTCGGGCTTGCGCCCCCCGTAGTAGCTCCCCTTTTCGATCTCGTTCCGGCGCCTCGGGATCTCCCCCGCGGCGATCCCGGGGAGGATCCCCGCCAGGAGGCGCTCCGCGGCCTCCTCCATCTTTCCGTACAGCGTGAGGACGGTGTCCTCGAAGGCGATCGGCACCGCCTCCTGCGCCACGATGTCCCCCGCGTCGGGCTTCCCGGTCATCACGTGCAGGGTCACCCCGGTCTCCGTCTCGCCGTTGACCAGCACCCAGTTCACCGGCGCGCGTCCCCGGTATTTCGGCAGGAGGGAGCCGTGCAGGTTCAATCCGCACAACCGGGGAGCGGACAGGATCTCCTTCCCCAGCATCGAGCGGTAGTAGAAGGAGAACAGCAGGTCGGGCGCGGCGGCGCGGACGGTCTCCGGCCAGGGGGGATCGTTCACTTTCGCCGGAACGTGGACGGGGATCCCCCTCTCCCGGCAGAAATCCGCCACGGAGCCGAACCAGCAGTTCTCGTTCGGGTCGTCGGCGTGGGAAAAGACCATCGGCACGTCGAACCCGTGCGAAAGCAGCGCCCGGACGCCGAGGACACCCATGTTGTGGTAGGCGAAGGCGACCGCGCGCACGCGCTTCACTCCCCGTGCACCTTGCGGATGGTGAACCTCGGCCGTTTCCGTACCTCGTGGTAGATGCGGCCCACGTATTGCCCCATGATCCCCAGGGCGAGGAAGAGGCCCCCAACGAAGAAGAACAGGATGGCGAACAGGGTGAAGACGCCGTACTCCGCCCACGCCGGCCCGTACCACAGGCGCAGCACGCCGAGCAGGAGGCCGAGCGCCATGCCGCCGAACGCCAGCAAGGTTCCCAGGTACAGCAGGACCTTGAGCGGGAACTCGGAGAACGAGGTGAGAAGGTCGAACTGGAGGCTGAGCAGCCGCGCGAGGGTGTAGTTGGAAACCCCGCCGTGCCGGTCCGCGTGGGAAACGGGGATCTCCGTCATCCGCTTCGCGTAGAGGGTCGCCAGGGCGGGGATGAAGGTCGAGTACTCCTGGCTCTCCACCATCCGGTCGACCACCTCGCGCCGGTAGGCGCGCAGCATGCATCCCCAATCGGTCATGCGGACGCCGGTGATCCTCCGCGTCATCGCGTTCACGACGCGCGAAGGGACCTTCCGGAAGAGGGAATCCTGCCGCATCACCCGGACCGTCCCCACGACCTCGTAGCTCCCCTCTTCCATCGCGCGGACCAGCCCGGGGATTTCCTCGGGGGGATTCTGCAGGTCGGCGTCGAGCGTCACCACGATGCGGCCGCGCACGATCGAGAACCCCGACATGATCGCCGAATGCTGGCCGTAGTTCCGCGTCAGCTCCACGACGCGCACCCCCTTCCGCCCCACGAACCCCTCGAGGATCTCGAGCGAACGGTCGCGGCTCCCGTCGTCGACGAAGACGATCTCGTAGGGCCGTTCCATCGCGCGGAGCGCGGCTTCCATTCGGTCCATGAGCAGGGGGAGGTTTTTCTCCTCGTTGTAGACGGGGACGACGACGGAGATCATGCCGCGTTCTCCGGAAGGATCTCCCGGATCGCCGCGCAGACGTAGTCGACGTCCGCGTCGGCCATCCCGGGGAAGAGGGGGAGCGACAGGATGCGGGCGCCCGCGCGCTCGCATTCCGGCAGGTCCCCTTCCTTCGTCCCGAACCGCTCCCGCACGTAGGAGAGCAGGTGGCACGGCGGGAAATGGAGCCCCGTCCCGATGTTGTAGTCCGCAAGCCGCCCGAGGAACGCGTCCCGGTCCATCGACGTCACCTTCACGATGAACAGGTGCCACGAATGCTCGTGCGGGTAGGCGACGGACTCCGGCAGATCGATCCCGCCGACGCCGCGCAGCCCGTCGAGGTAGCGCGCGGCGAGGGCCGCCCGGCGCCCGTTCATCCGCTCCAGCTTGCGCATCTGGACGACGCCGATCGCCGCCTGGAGGTCGGTGAGGTTGTACTTGTAGCCCGGCTCCCGGATGTCGTAATGCGGCGTGCCCCCCTTCCCGTACCGCTTCCACGCGTCGCGCTCGATCCCGTGGAACCGGAGCAGGCGGAGCTTCTTCGCGAGCTCCCCGTCGGAACAGGTCACCATGCCGCCCTCGCCGGTGGTGATGTTCTTGATCGGGTGGAACGAGTAGACCGCGATGTCGCCGTGCCCTCCCGCGGGTTTCCCCTTGTAGGAAGTCCCCACCGCGTGGGCGGCGTCTTCGATCACCGGCACGCCCGCGCGGCCGGCGGCGGCGCGGATAGGGTCGAGGTCGGCGGGGGCGCCGGCGAAATGCACGGGGATGACCGCCCGGGTCCGCGGCGTGATCGCGCGCTCGACCTCGCCGGGCAGCGCCTGAAGGGTGCCGTAGTCGCTGTCGACGAAGACCGGACGCGCCCCCCGGAGAGCGATTTGATTCACCGTGGAGGCGAACGTCATCGAGGGGGTCACCACCTCGTCCCCCTCGCCGATCCCCAGCGCCGCCAGCACGATGTGCAGCCCGGCGGTGGCGGAGGATACCGCCACGGCGTGGGGCGCCCCGGTCAGCGCCCGGAACCGTTCCTCGAGCTCCGCCGTCTTCGGCCCGCTGGTGATCCAGCCGGACCGGATCGACGCCGCCACGGCGTCGATCTCTTCGTCATCCAGCCACGGGCGGGAAAGGGGCAGGAAGTCTTTCCGGATATCCAAAAAAGCGGCCTCGCGCGTCGTTACGTCCCGTCAGGGACGGTTCACAACGAGGATACCCGCATCAGACCGGTAGAGCAACCGGTGACCCGGGAATTTCTCCCTGAGAAGCGGCATCGCGTCCCGCTTGAACACGCAGAAGACCCTCGCGCCGGAGGTCCACAGGCGCTGGAACGCGGCATCGTTCAGAAAATATTCCTCCCGGTCCTTCGCGCGGTCCGCCCCGAATTCCATCTCCCCCACCTCTTCGACGAGGACGCTCCGGCGCTTCGTGTAGAACGGGATCCCCTGCCGGTACGTGTCGTACTGGGCGACGACGTCCCCCGGCCGCAGGGAGGAATTGAGGACGGCCGCCATCTCCTTCGCGGATTTGTACGCCCCGATGTAGCGCGCGGCGGGACGGTTCAGCGAGGTCAGAAAGAGCGCCAGGAGAAGAAAGGAAAGAAGGACCACCCGCTCGGCCGAAAGCCGCCGGAGGAAGAGCGGAACGGTTCCCCAGAGGAGGACAAGAAAGATCGGGAGCGCGGTGAGCTTGAGCCAGACGGAGGGGTCGACGGCATGCCGGGAAAAGGAGGGGAGCCAGAAGATCGCGGCCGCCATCAGCGCAGCGAGCGCCAGCGGAGAGCGGCAGCGCACCGCCCCGTCTTCCCGTTCCGCCCACAGGTCGAGCCCTCTCCCGAACAGAACGGCCAGCGGCGGGAAGATCGGCGCCGCGTACGTCGCCAGCTTCGACCCGGAGAAGGAAAAGAAAAGGAAGATGAACAGGACCCAGGAGAGCAGGAAGATCAGGTCTTCGCGCGGGAAGAAATCCTTTCCCGCGTCCCGCGCCGCAAGGAAGATGCGGCGCAGGAAGGCGATCCAGGGGACGAATCCTCCGAAAACGATCGGAAGAAAGTACCAGAACGGCGCCGCCCGGTGGTGGATCTTCGTCGTGTACCGCAGGAACTGCTCGTGCACGAAGAAGAACCAGAGGAAATCGGGGTTCTTCCGCTGCACGAGGAAAATCCACGGAAGGACGACGCCGAGGAAGAGGAGGATCCCGGGGAGGGAGATGCCCCGGGGGATTTCCCGGTGCTTCCGGGAGAGCGCCAGCCAGCTCACAAGGATCGCGGCGGGAAAGACCATTCCCACGAGCCCCTTGGTGAGGAATGCGATCCCCGCGGCGGCGTACGAGAGGTGAAGATAGCCGCGGCTCTCCCGCTTTCCCGAAAGGTAGAGGTAGGCGGGAAAGATCGCGAGGAGGAGCGAAATCGCCAGGGTCATGTCGAGCGTGTTGAGCCGCCCGATGACGTAGTAATACAGGGAGGTGGAGAGCACGATCGCGGAGAAGAGGCCCGTGCGCCAGCCCGCGAGCGCGGAGCCCATCCAGTACGTCAGCAGGATCCCCGCCACGGACGCCGCCGCAGTGAAACCGCGGGCCGCGAATTCGTTCTCGCCGAGGAGCCGCAGGGAAAGCGCGTTCCCCCAGTAGAAGAACGGGGGCTTTTCCAGATAGGCGACGCCGTTGAGGTGCGGGGTCACGAAATCTCCCGAGGCCAGCATCTCGCGGGGAATTTCGGCGTACCTCCCCTCGTCCGGCTCCAGGAGCGGCATCGTCCCAAGCTCCGAAAAATAGAAAAGGGAGAAGGCCAGGAACAGGAGAACGAGCGTCCGTCGACTCATCCCCGCACCTCCTCCCGACGGGGCGGATTCATGGGGGGGATTATACCGGAGACGGCGAAGGCGCGGGGCTCTGATATAATACGTCCATTCCCATTCCCCGCCAGGGAGGAAAGGAGCCCGCCATGCATTGCCTCGCCGCCAGGAATCTTCTCCTCACGGGATTCGCAGTGCTTTCCATGGCACTTCTTGCGGGTCCGGGGACCGCCGAGGAAAAGGCGGCCGCGCCTGCAGGCCCGCCGGCCTCGCCGATCTTCGGCGTGACCGTTCCGGAGGGATACCGGGACTGGCCGCTCATCGCCGTCTCCCACCGCACGGACAACAAGGACGAGCTCCGGGCGATCCTGGCCAACGACATCGCCATGAAGGCGTTCCGGACGAACACGCTCCCCTTTCCCGACGGGTCGATCTTCGCGAAGCTGGCGTGGAAGCGGGAGCCGATGAAGGAGTTCGCCGGGGCGTGGGTCCCGGGAGTCGCCCCCCGGATCGAATTCATGGTCAAGGATTCGAAAAAATATGCTTCCACCGGCGGGTGGGGGTTCGGACGGTTCATCGACGGGAAACCGGCGGAAGAGGCGGCGCACAAGACCTGCTTCCCCTGCCACCAGGCGAACGTGAAGGATCGCGACTTCGTCTTTACCCGGTTCGCACCGTGAGAAAGCGCCGGAGCCGATGAAGTACAAAGCGGGATCCATAGGGAAGGTCCTCCTGGCGCGGTTCGAACACGGGGAGCCGATCGTCCCTGCCCTCGCCGACCTGTGCGGGAAGGAAGGGGTCCTGTCGGGCTGGTTCTTCCTCATGGGGGCCGTGACGAAGGGGAACATGGTCACCGGGCCGCGGGAGGATCGCCTGCCGCCCGAGCCCGTCTGGACGGAGTTCCCGCAGCCGCACGAGATCGTCGGGATGGGAAGCGTCGCGGAAAAGGACGGCGCCCCCTCCCTCCACCTCCACGCTTCGCTGGGCAGGGGAAAAGAGGTCCTGACCGGTTGCATCCGGAAGGAAGGGGAGGTCTTCCTGGTGGTGGAGGCGCTGGTCCTCCAGATCACCGGCCTGTCGGCCACGAGAAAGCCGGACGCCCGGTCCGGGCTGGAGCTGCTCTCCGTTGAGTGACTTTTCCGTGAGGCCGCTCCGCAGCGGAAGCTCGGGAAACCTTACGCTGGTGGAGCATGCCGGTACGACGCTCCTGGTGGACGCGGGACTTCCCTCCCAGCGGGGACTCTCCTCGGCGCTTTCCGATGCGGGGATCACATGGGACGACGTCGACGCCGTCCTGGTTTCCCACCTCCACGGGGACCACATCCACCCGTCGGCGGTGGCCTGCTGCGCCCGCCACGACGTGCCGATCCTCCTTCATGAGAAAAACGTGCGGGCGTTCTCCCGAAGGATCCTCTCCCGCTCCCCCGCGTCCGGGCCGCTGCGGACCTTCGGCGGCGAGCCGTTCTCCGTCGGAAGCATCGGCGTAGCGCCGTTTCCCGTCCCACACGACGCGGAAGGGCTGACCTGCGGATTTCTCCTCTCCGCCCGCTCCGGGGAACGCGAGGCAAGCGTCGCCATGGCGACCGACCTCGGGACGGGCGGAAACGGGCTCTTCGAGCGGTTCATCGACAGCGACCTCATCCTCATCGAATCGAACTACGATCCGGCGATGCTCGCCGGAAGCCACCGGAACCATATCGACCGCGCGCGGGTCGACTCCGACGTGGGCCACCTCTCCAACGAACAGGCGGGGAAGTTCCTCGTAAGGGCGATGCAGGAGAGCCGGAGACTCCCGCGGGCGGTGATCCTTTGCCACCTGAGCGCCGACCACAACACGCCGGCGCTGGCCGTCGCGACCGTCCGGGAGATCCTCGCGGGATACGGATTCGGCGCCGTCCCGGTGCACGCGGCGCGCCGGAACGGCCCCTCCCCGCGCTTTTTCGCGATGGAGGCGGGCCGGAGATGAATATATAATCCGGTGGTAACGTCAAATGCATCGGGGAGGGCTCCCATGCGGAAGATCCTGTGCACCGCGGTCGCCGCGGTTTTCCTTGCAACGCTTTTCCACGGGTGCGCGGAAACGGGCCAGACTCTTCGGGAAAACCCGAAGACGGCGATCGGCGCGGGAGCCGGCGTCGTGGGGGGCGCCGTGGTGGGCGGCCTCATCGGCGGGAAGCGCGGCGCCGTGGTCGGCGGTCTCCTCGGCGGGCTGGCGGGAGGCGCGATCGGCCGCCATCTCGACCAGAAAGAGAAGACCCTTGCCCAGACCAGCAGGGAATACGCCTATACCCCCTCGCAGGGGAACCGGCTCAAGATCGAGTCCGTCCGGTCGAATCCTGCGGTCCTGGCGCCGGGCGAGACGATCAACATCAACCTGACCTACGCCGTTCTCACCCCTTCGGCCGACCAACAGATCCTCGTCCGGGAAACGCGGGAAATCCTCGTCAACGGGACCTCCGTGGGAAAGACCTCGATCGAGATCGCCCGCGAGGGGGGGACCTGGAAGAGCACCGTCCCCGTCACCCTGCCCGCCAACGCGCCGGAGGGGAAATACCGCGTCGTCGCCTCGGTCGAGGGTACCGGCGGCGGGAAGGACGTGGGGGAGACCTTCTTCAAAGTGCGACCCTAAGCGCTGCGTTTCATCATTACGCCTACATATGAGCCCCGCTGCATCCGCCCCGGAAGGCGCAGCGCCTTCCGGGCATCTTCCCGATAGGATCGCGGCCCCCGGTCGAAGGAGTGTCCCGCCGGTCCTTTTCCTATAGAATGTTCGGGTATGCCCGGAACCGTCAGTAAAAAAGACATCGACCTGCTCGCCGGGGCAAGACACTGGGACCCCTTCTCCGTCCTGGGTCCTCACGTCATCGACCTCGGCCGGAAAAAAGCCGTGGCGATCCGGGCGATCCTCCCCCTCGCCGCCCACGCGTACGTGTTGACGTTCGAGGAGGGGAAGAAACGCCGCACGGAGATGGAACGCCTCCACCCCGAGGGCGTCTTCGAGGCGGTTTTCCCTCACGTGCGGGAGCTCTTCCGCTACCGGCTCGAGATCATCGATTACGAAGGGCACCGGTGGCAGCAGGACGATCCGTATGCCTTCGGCTGCGTCCTGTCCGACTTCGACCTCCACCTCCTGGGCGAAGGGACCCACCTCCACCAGTACGAGCGGCTCGGAAGCCACCTGACGCGGGCGGATGGAGCGGACGGCGTCTCCTTCGCCGTCTGGGCGCCCAACGCAGAGCGCGTCTCCGTCGTCGGCAACTTCAACCACTGGGACGGCCGGGCCCACCCGATGCGAAATCGCGGGCCGGGCGGCGTCTGGGAGATCTTCATCCCCGGCCTCGCGGAGGGGGAAATCTACAAGTACGAGATCCGCTCCCGCGGGACGGGCGCGCTGTTCACCAAGTCCGACCCGTTCGCCTTCCGCTTCGAGCCGCCGCCGCGCACGGGATCGATCGTCTGCGGCATCGACGGGTACGATTGGGGCGACGCGGATTGGCTGGCCGCCCGCGCCGCACGGGATCTCCTGGATGCGCCGATGGCCGTCTACGAAGTCCACCTGGGCTCGTGGAAACGGAAGGAGGAAGAGGGGAACCGGTACCTCACCTATCGGGAGCTCGCGGAGGAACTCATCCCTTACGTCCGCGACATGGGATACACGCATATCGAGCTGCTCCCCGTCACGGAACACCCCTTCGACGGCTCCTGGGGGTACCAGACGCTCGGATATTTCGCGCCCACTTCCCGGTTCGGCTCCCCGAAGGATTTCATGGCGTTCGTGGACCGGTGCCACCGGGAAGGGATCGGCGTCATCCTCGACTGGGTGCCCGCCCACTTCCCCAAGGACGGGCACGGCCTGAACTACTTCGACGGGACCCACCTTTACGAACACGCTGACCCGCGGAAAGGGGAGCACACCGACTGGGGGACGCTCATCTTCAACTACGGCCGTCGGGAGGTGGCGAACTTCCTCCTCTCCAACGCCCTCTTCTGGCTGG
>JACRMU010000129.1 GCA_016219515.1 Deltaproteobacteria bacterium | reverse complement strand
GCGAAAGCGCGGTCAGTTTCTTTAACTGCCCTTCCGGCAACGCCTCTTTCCCCATCTTCAATTGCAGGCACGGGATTATCGAGCAAAGATTCGCATTTCCGCACCGCTCCCCGTAGCCGTTGATCGTCCCCTGCACCTGGGTGACGCCGCTTTCCACGGCCGCGATGGTGGTGGCGACCGCCATCTCGGAGTCGTTGTGGGTATGGATTCCGAGCGGAATGTGGGTCGTTTTCCGGACTTCGCGGACGATCCTCCCCACGTCGGAAGGGAGCGACCCGCCGTTCGTGTCGCACAGGACGATCCAGTCCGCCCCTCCGTCCTCCGCTGCGGCGATCGCCTTGAGCGCGTATTTCGGGTTGCGCTGGTACCCGTCGAAAAAGTGCTCCGCGTCGAAGAAGACCTGCTCCGCGTGCTTTTTGAGGAACTCGACGGTCTCCCGGATCGCCTTCAGGTTCTCGTCCAGGGTGGTTCGCAGCGCCTCGGTCACGTGGAAGTCCCACGCCTTGCCCACCACCGTGATGACGGGCGTTTCGGCGGCGACGAGGGACTTCATGTTGGAGTCTTCTTCCGCCTTCTTCCCCACCCGCCGCGTCATCCCGAACGCGCACAGCTTCGCGTTCTTCAGCGGCAGCCGCTTGGCGTACTCGAAGAACTCCTTGTCCTTCGGGTTGGACCCCGGGTATCCCCCCTCGATGAAATGAAACCCGAAATCGTCCAATTTCTCCGTGACGGCGATCTTGTCCATCACGGAAAGGGAGATCTCCTCGGCCTGCGTGCCGTCCCGAAGCGTCGTATCGTACAGGTAGATCTTTTTCATCGCGTTTTCCCGCTCTCCGTCCGCCTATCCTTTATATTACGCCTCTACGGGATTCCCCAGGTCGAATGCCCTGTGCAGGACCCGCACCGCCAGCTCCGTGTACTTCTCCTCGATCAGGCAGGAAATCTTGATCTCGGAGGTCGTGATGCCCAGGATGTTGATCCCCTCGGCGGCGAGCGTCTCGAACACCTTGGTGGCCACCCCGGAGTGGGAGCGCATCGCCATCCCGACGATGGAGACCTTGGCGATCTTGTCGTCGCCCACGACCTTCTCCGCGCCGACCTCCTTCGCCGTCTTCCCTGTGACCAGCATCGCCTTCTTGTAGTCGGTGCGCCCGACCGTGAAGGTGAGGTCCGTGAAGCCGGTGACGGAAACGTTCTGCACGATCACGTCCACCACGATATTGGCATCCGACAGCGGCTTGAAGATCTTGGCGGCGATGCCGGGCTTGTCGGGGACCTTCACGATGGTGATCTTCGCCTCGCTCTTGCTGTATGCCACGCCGGATACGACTGCCGTCTCCATGATTTCCTCCTCCCTGGTTACTATCGTTCCCGGATTATCGTTGAACGAGGAGCGTACGTGGATACGCACGCCGTATTTCATCCCGAACTCCACCGATCGTATCTGGAGGACCTTGGCCCCCAGGCTCGCCAGCTCCAGCATTTCCTCGAAGGAGATCTTTTCCAGCTTCCTCGCGTCGGCGCAGATGTTGGGGTCCGTGGTGTACACGCCGTCGACGTCCGTGTAGATCTCGCACACGTCGGCTTTCAGCGCCGCCGCCACCGCCACCGCGCTCGTGTCCGAGCCGCCGCGCCCCAGCGTCGTGATCGCCCCCGTATCGTCGATCCCCTGGAAGCCGGCCACGACCGCGATCATCCCTTCCTTGAGCGCCGCCTGGATCGTCTCTCCCTCGATCTTCTTGATCCGCGCCTTCACGAAGGCCGAATCGGTGAGGACCGGGATCTGGAACCCGCAGAACGACCTTGCCTTGTACCCCATCTCGGTGAGCGCGATCGCCAGCAGGCCGATCGTCACCTGCTCGCCCGTGGACGCGACCACGTCCAGCTCCCGCTCGTTGGGGATCTCCGCAAGCTGGTGCGCCAGCCCGAGGAGGCGGTTCGTCTCCCCCGACATCGCAGAGACCACCACGACGACGTCGTGTCCCTGGTCCTTGGTGCGCGCCGCCCTCTTGGCCACGTTTTTGATCTTCTCGATGGTGCCGACCGAGGTGCCTCCGTACTTCTGGACAATGAGTGCCATATCCTGGGTCACCCTCCTGATAGGTAGCGTGTACAGCGAGAGGCGAATTCCCGCATCCGCGGGGAGTCCTCCGCGGTGACGACCAGGGTCCGCCCGGAATCGTCCAAAAAGAGAAATTTAACTTTTATACAACAATTTGGCAACATGGCGGCGATTTTTTCCGCCCACTCCACCACGTAGACCCCGTCGCCGTACAGGATCTCGTCCAGCCCGATCCCTTCCGCTTCCCGCTCCCCGGAAAGCCGATAGACGTCGACGTGATACAGGGTGACGTTCCCCGGGTGCTCGGTGACGATGGTGAAACTCGGGGAGACGATCCGGTCCGGCGAGATTCCCAGCGCCTCGCCGATCCCCTTGCAGAAGACCGTCTTGCCGGCCCCCAGCTCCCCCGAAAGCGCCACGACGTCGCCGGGGACCAGGGCCGCGCCCAAGGATCGCGCGATTTCCATCGTGTCTTCGACGGAAAAAGATTGAAACTCCAACTGCAAGGCCACTCCGGAAAACTCAACGTGGGAAGATTTCACCCGAAGAAATCAACCAATCTATGCGTTGTCTTCCGGGGGCCGCTCGCCGAGGATGTGCTGGAGGGCTTCCCGGACGTTCTCGATGACGTCCGTCGCGGAGACCGCCGACATCGGGTGCTTCCGGACGAGGAGGTCCGCCGACATCCCGTGGAGGAACACCCCGGCGCAGGCGGCGTCGGTGGGCGAAAGTCCCTGGGAAGCGAGTGCGGACAGCATCCCCGAGAGGGCGTCTCCCATCCCGCCGGAAGCCATATAGGGATTCCCGGTCGTGTTGATGAAGACGTCCCCCTTGGGGGTGGCGATGACCGTCCGGGCCCCCTTCAGGATCACCGTGACGTTCTGCTCCTCGGCAAGATGCTGCGCCGAACCGATCCGCGACGCCTCGATGGCCTCGATCGGCTCCCGCGTCAGGCGGGACATCTCTCCCGGGTGCGGCGTGAGGGTGCAGTGCGCGACCGTTTTCTTCAAGACCTCCACCTGCCCCGCAAGGGCGTTCAGCCCGTCCGCGTCCACGATGAAAGGGACACGGATGCGCGGGAACAGGTCCGCGACGAACTCCCCCACGCCGGGATACGCTCCCAGCCCGGGACCGACGACCACAACGTCCGCCTTGGCGATCTTTTCCATCAGTTCGGGAACCATATCCTTCCGGAAGCACCCCGATCCGCCGTCGGGGATCCCGATCGACATCACCTCCATGAGCTTCGACTCGACGATGGGCCTGAGCGACTCCGGGACGACCACGGTGATCAGCCCCGCACCCATCCTAAGCGCCGCCTGCCCCGCCAGGCAGGGAGCCCCGGTCAGACCCGGATATCCGCCGATGATGAACACCCGGCCCGCGTCCCCTTTGTGGAAGCCGGGCGGCCGGATGGAGAGCACGCTTTTCACCACGCGCTCGTCGAGCGCCTCGGTCTTGATCTGCGCGTCGAACACGGCTTTGGAGGGGATGCCGATGTCGAAGACGTCTGTTTCCCCGCAGTGCAGGGAGCCGGGCAGCAGGACGTGCCCCAATTTGAGCAGCCCGAACGACCCGGTGTAGTCGGCGCGGACCGCCTCCCCCAGCAACCGTCCCGTGGTGGCGTCGATCCCGCTGGGGATGTCCACCGCGTAGACCGGAGCCATCGACAGGTTGATGACCTCCACCACCTCGCGGACGATCCCGTCCAGCGGGGAGGAAAGCCCCGTGCCGAGAATGGCGTCCACGCACAGGTGGACTTCCTCCAGGTACACGCGGAGGTCCTCCACCCCTTCCACGTTGCGGATGATCCTGCGCTCGACGTCCAGCTTTCCGAGGATTTCGTACTGGACCTTGGCATCGTGGCTTAAGCGTTCCTCTTCCGACATGAGGAACACCTCGACGTACACGCCCCGGTTGTGCAGGTGCCTCGCGATCACCATCCCGTCGCCGCCGTTGTTCCCCCGGCCGCAGACCACGGCGACCGACGCTTCCTCGGGGGCCCCGACCTTATCCTCGAGAATATGCAGGATCCTCTCGGCGCACGACCGTCCCGCGTTCTCCATCAGGAGAAGGGTGGGAATTCCGTACTTTTCGGTCGTCAACCGGTCCAGCTCGGCCATCTGGCTTGCAGAAGCCACTTTCATCCCATTACCCCGCTCTCTCTATGATCACGAACGCGACCGCCTTGCCGCCGTCGTGCGTGATCGAAACGTGTACGGTATCTGCATTCAGCAGTTTCAAGCATTTATCCGCGTTGCCATAAAGTTTTACCTCAGGTCTACCCATTCGCCCGCGGACCGTCTCGACATCGCGCCAAAGGATCCCGTTGGACTTTCCCGTGCCGAAGGCCTTCATCACCGCTTCCTTGACGGCAAACCGGCCGGCAAGCCGCTCCGCCGGTTTCACGCTGCGGTTCGCGTACTGCTCCTCGGCTTCCGTGAACACCCGCCGGACGAATCGTTCCTTGTACCTTTCGAGCAGCCGGCTCACCCTTTCGATGTCGACGATATCGGTCCCGATGCCGACGATCATCTGCTTAAGGGTGCTCCGTGGATGAGATCGGCCATCTCCCGCACCGCCGCCCCAAGCCCGATGAATACCGCCCTGGCGATGATGCTGTGGCCTATGTTGAACTCCTCGATCTCCGGCAATTCCAGGATCGGCACGATGTTGCGGACGTCGAGCCCATGCCCCGCGAACACCTTCAGCCCGACGTTCTTCCCGTACGACGCCGCCACCCGTATCTTCCCCATCTCCTCCCTTAGAACCGGGACGTTTCCAAGAACTCCGACCTGCTTCCCGGCATGAAACGCCTCGCAGTAGGTTCCCGTGTGAATCTCGAAGGCGTCCGCACCGACCTGTTTCGATGCGCGAACCTGTGCAAGGTCGGGATCGATGAAAAGACTCACGAGAATCCCCGCGTCCCGCAGCCTGGAAACCGCATTATGCAACGCCTCGCGCTGCCCCAGCACGTTCAGCCCGCCTTCGGTCGTCAGTTCCTGGCGCTTTTCCGGGACAAGGGTGACCGAATACGGCCGAAGCCGCGTCGCGATCCCGATCATCTCCTCCGTGGCCGCCATTTCGAGATTGATCCTCGTCTGGACCGTTTGCATGAGGATATCGAGGTCCCGGTCCTGGATGTGCCTGCGGTCCTCCCTCAGGTGGACCGTGATCCCGTCCGCCCCGTTGAGTTCCGCGATCCCCGCCGCCACCACCGGCTCCGGCGCAATACCGCCCCGCGCCTGCCTCAGCGTCGCGACGTGATCGATGTTTACTCCAAGCCTGCGCATCGCCCCTTAAACTCCACCTTTAACAGAGCTCCATGAACATACCAAGATATTAAAGTATTTCGGCGCGGGCTTTTTCGGCAAGGGCCTTGGCGATGCGGTCGATCTCCGCCTGGCTCTCCCCTTCCGCCATGATCCTAAGTAATGGCTCGGTGCCGCTGTACCGGACGACGATCCTCCCCTTTTTGCCCAACTTCTTCTCGAACTCCGCCTTTGCCTTCTGGAACCCGCGCAGATTTTCGAGCGGGACACGGTGCTTGAGCTTTACGTTCACCAGCACCTGGGGGAACGTGGCCAGCGACTTCCCCAGGTCCGCGATCTTTTTCCCCGACTCCATCATGACCGCCAATAATTGGAGCGCGGCCAGGACCCCATCCCCCGTCCTCGCATGGTCGAGGAAAATGAGGTGGCCCGACTGCTCCCCTCCGAAATTGTATCCTCCCGCCCGCATCGCCTCGACGACGTACCGGTCCCCTACCGGGGCGCGCAGGAGGCGGATCTTCCGCTCCTTGAGGTACAGTTCGAGGCCGATGTTGCTCATGACGGTGGCCACCACCGTATTCTTCGCAAGCTTTTTCTTCCGCGCCAGCTCCCCGGCGCAGATCGCCATGATCCGGTCGCCGTCCAGGATCTCCCCCTTCTGGTCCACCACGATCACGCGGTCCGCGTCGCCGTCAAGCGAGATCCCAAGGTCCGCGCGCGCGTCCTTCACCTTCGCCGCCACGATCTCCGGGTAGAGGGATCCGCACTGGTCGTTGATGTTC
>JACRMU010000132.1 GCA_016219515.1 Deltaproteobacteria bacterium | reverse complement strand
ATCGGGCTGACCGGCTGGATGGGGGTGGCGCGCCTGGTGCGGGCCGAGACGCTGTCGCTGAAGGAGCGGGACTTCATCGCGGCGGCGCGCGCCCAGGGGGCGGAGACCGGGCGGATCCTGTTCCGCCACATCCTGCCGAACACGCTGGCGCCCGTGCTCGTGGCCGCGACGCTGGGGGTGGCCGGGGCGATCCTCACGGAATCGGCGCTCTCTTTCTTAGGGATCGGCGTGCAGCCGCCGACGCCGTCGTGGGGGAACATCCTGACCGCGGGGAAGGACAACATCGAGTTCGCCTGGTGGCTCTCCGTCTACCCGGGGCTGGCGATCCTGTTCACCGTCTTGGGGTACAACCTGCTGGGCGAGGGGATAAGAGATGCAGTGGATCCCCGGTTGCGGGGGAGGTAGGGGATGGCGGAACCTCTGCTCTCGGTTTCCGGTCTCAAGGTGGCTTTCCGAACGGAAGGCGGCACGGTCCGCGCCCTCTTCGGCGTCTCCTTCACCGTAGATGCCGGGGAAACGCTCGGACTCGTCGGGGAATCGGGGTGCGGCAAGACCGTCACGGCGCTCTCGATCCTGCGGCTCCTTCCGCAGCCGCAGGCGGCGATCGAGGGAGGGAGCGTCGATTTCCGGGGGCGCGACCTGCTTGCGATGTCCGAAGGGGAGATGTGCGCCGTGCGGGGGAAGGAGATCTCGATGATCTTCCAGGAGCCGATGACCTCGTTGAACCCCGTGCTGACGATCGGTGACCAGGTGGCCGAAGTGTTCACGGCGCACGGGACGTGCGGGAAGCGGGAGGCCGCGGAGCGCGCGGTCGAATGGATGCGCCGCGTGAAGGTCCCGGACCCGGAGCGGCGCGCGCGGGAGTATCCCCACCAGTTGAGCGGGGGGATGCGGCAGCGGGCGATGATCGCGATGGCGCTCGCCCTGGAGCCCGCGCTTCTTATTGCCGACGAGCCCACCACCGCGCTCGACGTCACCATCCAGGCGCAGATCCTCGCGCTCCTTTCGGAGATGCGGGAGCGGGAACGGAAGATGGCGGTCCTGCTCATCACCCACGACCTGGGGGTGGTCCACGAATTCGCCGACCGGGTGGCCATCATGTACCTGGGCCGGATCGTCGAGATCGCGAAGACGGCGGACCTGTTCGCCGATCCGATCCACCCGTACGCGCAGGGACTGCTCCGGTCGCTTCCGGGGACGACGGTCGGGGAGACGCGGCTTCCGTCGATCCCCGGCACGGTGCCCGACCTCACCGCGATCCCCCCCGGTTGCCCGTTTTCCGACCGGTGCCCGTTCCGGCAAAAGGCGCGGGAACGGTTCCGCGCCGGGGAGACGGCGGAAGACGCGCTGGCGGTCTGCGACCGCGCGGACCCGCCGCTGGAGGAATACGCGCCGGGGCATTTCGCGGCGTGTCATTACCAGAAGTCGGTGCGCAAGGGGGGTCCCCGAAGCGGGGATGGAGCCCCGGGGGGCAAGGCATGACCGGCGGCAACGGAATTCTTCTTTCCCTGGAGAACATCTACAAGCATTTTCCCGTGAAGGCGTCGTTCTTCTCCCGGGAGATGCTGCGGGTGCACGCGGTCGACGGCGTGTCGCTCGACGTTCCGGAGGGGAAGACCGTCGGGCTGGTAGGGGAGTCGGGATGCGGCAAGACCACGCTGGGACGCGTCGCCCTCCGTCTGATCTCCCCCGACGGCGGCACGATCCGGTTCGACGGCCGGGACATCACAAACTTGTCCGGGGAGGAGATGCGGCGCACCCGGAGGATGATGCAGATCATCTTCCAGGATCCGTACTCCTCGCTGAACCCGCGGATGCGGGTCCGCGACATCGTCGGCGAGGGATGGCTCGTCCACGGGATCGCGAACCGCGGGGAGATCCGGGAAATGGCGTTGCGGCTGCTGCTGCGCGTGGGGCTGTCGGAAGACGCCGCCGACAAGTACCCCCACGAGTTTTCCGGCGGCCAGCGGCAGCGCATCGGGATCGCGCGGGCGATCGCCCTGCCGCCGAAGCTGGTGGTCGCGGACGAGCCGGTGTCCGCGCTCGACGTCTCCGTCCAGGCGCAGATCCTGAACCTTCTGAAAGACATCCAGGAAGAGTACGGGATGGCCTACCTGTTCGTTTCGCACGACCTGCGGGTGATCCGGCACGTGAGCGACGTCGTGGCCGTGATGTACCTGGGGAAGCTGATGGAGGTCTCCCCGGCGGAGGAACTGTTCGGCAGGCCGCTGCACCCGTACACTCGCAGCCTGCTGGCGGCGGTTCCGATGATCGGCGGTGCCCCGCGGGAGAAGATCGTGCTCCGCGGGGAGATCCCGAGCCCCCTCGCGCCTCCTCCCGGCTGCCGGTTCCACACCCGCTGCTTCATGGCGGAGAAGGTCTGCGAGGAGGTCTGCCCGGCGTTCCGCGAGTCCGCCCCCGGGCGCTTTACCGCCTGCCACTTCGTATAGCCAGAGCACCTGTCGCATCCCATCGAAAGAAATGAAGAAAACCGTCGCTACGCTACCGGCGGGATTGGCGGTACAATGGAAATGCACCATCGTGCGGGCGGTTGCATCCAACAACCAGACAACCGGGAGGTGCTATATGGAACACAAGGGGAACGGCGCGATGACGGGCACCCTCCTGCTGGCGGCGGGGGCGCTGATCGGGGCCGGCGCGGCTCTTCTGCTGGCGCCGAAATCGGGAAAGGACACGCGCAAGGACATCGCCCGCTACGCGAAACATGCGAGGCGCAAGGCGGAAGGCGTCGTCGGGGAATTCACGGACTCCGTTTCCGAGATGGTCGACGCCGTGGGAGACAAGGCCGAGGACATCCTCGACCATGGGAAGGACCTTACCCACGAGGCGAAGAAGGAACTGATCGGAGCCATCGAGGAAGGCCGGAAGAAGCTCGAACGCCAGAGGACGAAGCTGGAGAAGATGATCGCCTGACGCTTGGGCGCGCCGGTCCGCAACGGAAATGCCGCCGCGCACCGGAAGCGCGGATGCGTTCTGCGTGTGCGACCGGATCGGCGATCGGAGGCGTTTACGCGAACGAGCGCCCCGTGGCCGGCTTGACGAAGTCGTGCCGGCAGTAGGGGCAGAACTTCCACTCCGGGGAAACCGTTTTCTGGCAGCCGGGACAGGTGGCCAGCAGGGAATGCCCGCAGTGGGGGCACATGACGAAATCCGCCCCCAGGATGCCGTTGCATTCGGGGCAGATGGTGCCGAAATCCTCTTCCGTCTCCACCACCCGGAAAAGCTCCGAGAGCGTGGTCACCCCCGCCTGCACCTTTTCGAGGGCGCCGCGGGCCAGCGTCAGCATCCCCGACGCGATGGCCTGCTGGCGAAGGATGCTCTCGGAGGCGTTGGTGACCACCAGGTCGCGGATCGGCTGGGTGAACGGGAGGATCTCGTAGATCCCGATGCGGCCCTTGTATCCCGTCCCCTCGCACGCGGTGCACCCCTCTCCGCGGTAGAAGGTGAACTCCACCTTCCCCTTCTTCCGGTGGAACCCGATCTTGGCCAGGTCGTGCTCGGGCGGGTCGTACGGCACCCGGCACTTCGTGCAGATGACCCGCACCAGGCGCTGCGCCATGATGCAGTTGATCGTCGATGCGATGAGGTAGGAAGCGGCCCCCAGGTTCCGCAGCCGCGTGATCGTGGCCGTGCAGCTGTTCGTGTGGATCGTGGACAGGACGAAGTGCCCGGTCAGGGCCGCCTGCATGGCGATGGTCACCGTCTCCAGGTCGCGCATCTCGCCGAGCATGATGATGTCCGGGTCCTGCCGCAGCATCGACCGCAGGGTCGATGCGAAGGTCATCCCGATCTTTTCCTGGATCGCCACCTGGTTGATCCCGGTGATTTCGTACTCCACCGGGTCCTCGATCGTCGTGATGTTCTGCTCCACGCTCTTGATCCGGTTGAGGATGCCGTAGAGGGTGGTCGTCTTTCCCGACCCCGTCGGACCGGTGACGAGCATGATCCCCTGGGGCCTGCGGATCAGCCCTTCCAGCTGGAGGAGCTCTTCGGAGGTCAGCCCCATCGCTTCCAGCGGGATCTGCGAATTGGCGGAGTCCAGGATCCGGATGACCACCTTCTCCCCGTAATTCGTCGGCATCGTGGACACGCGGAGGTCGAGCGTCTTGGCCCCCACCCGGACGCCGATCCGCCCGTCCTGGGGGAGGCGCTTCTCGGCGATGTCCATCTTGGCCATGATCTTGATCCGGGAGATCACCGCGCCCTGCACCCACTTGGGCAGGTCCAGCGACTTCCGGAGGAGCCCGTCGACGCGGTTCCGGATCATGAGCTCGGACCGGGTCGGCTCCACGTGGATGTCGGATGCGCCCTTTTCGACCGCCTCGGAAACGATCAGGTTCACCATCCGGATGATGGGAGCGGCCTCGCTCTTCTTCCGGAGGTCTTCGGCCTCTTTCGAGTCCCCTTCCTTCCGTTCCTGGACGACCTCGACGAACCGCTCCTCGGCGATGTCCTTGACGATGGTGTCGAGCGAAGAGCCCAGATGGTAGTGCTGCTCGATCCCCCAGAGGATGTTGGTGCGGGTGGCGATGGCCGGCTTGATGGTGTACCCCGATGCGAACCGGACGTCCTCGAACGCTTCGAAGCTCAAGGGGTCCGCCATGGCGATGTGAAGGTCTTTCTGGTCGATCGAGACCGGGAGGATCAGGTGCTTCCGGGCGACCTTTTCCGTGATCAGGTCGATCGCCTGGGGCTCCACGGGGGTCTGGGTGAGGTCGATGAAAGGAATTCCCAATTGGACGGAGAGGGTCTGGGCGATCTCATCCTCTGTGGCCAATCCGAGGGCGACGATCACTTCCCCCAGCTTGCCGCGCTTGAGCCGCTGCTCGGTGAGCGCCCGCGTCAGGTTCTCCTCCGTCAGCAGCCCGGTTTCGACGAGGAGTTCCCCCAACCGTTTCTTCCCCATGTGTCGAGCCTCCCCTTCCCTCGATCCAATTAGGGAATTTTATCAGAGAACTTTCCCGGGAGTCTTGTTTTTTCTCCGGGCGGCGTTATCGATGGAACCGAATTCGGACATCGGGCATCGAAGGGGTGAAAGAGGGGGAAGAATCATGCCCAGGGCGGTCCGACAGATCCGATGCCCCCGGTGCAACGGGGCGATGGTTTATGAGCGTTTCCAGGACATGCTCGACCTGTTCTACGCATGGAGATGCCTGAACTGCGGGGAGATCGTGGACCCCGTGGTGGTCAGGAACCGCGGCCAGGAGAAGAAGCCCAAGAAGCGGGCGATGAGCTGAAATACGCATATCTGGCCGATTTCATTGACGTTTTCCTTTCATTGACACCATCGCGTTTTCTGTGTTACGGTTTCCCTCTGCGTTTTTTACCCTTAGGAGGCCATGGGGTTGGTGCGTGCACCGCACGACGTTTCTCTGCGGATCGGATACGGGGACCGTGCCCGGGATTTCCGCATCGGACGTACCGGCCTCATCGCCGCGGTCGCCACGCTTGCGCTCCTGTTCTTCGCGCTTACGCATTTCCTCTACGATTATCGGGAGAATCTCTCGAAACTCAGGGACTTGCGCGCCCTCCGGCAAAGGGTGAGCGAGCAGAACCTCACTCTTTACGACCTTCACTCGAAGTTCGAAAGCCTGGAAACCGAGGTGGAGCGCCTTCGGGCGCTGGACGCCAGGGTGAGGTCCCTTGCCCGCATCAACCAGTCGTTGCGGCCCGGCGCCGCCGGGAAGGCGGGCCGTTCCGCGGGCATGGGAGGGATGGAAACCCAGGAGGCCTCCGCGGCGGGTCGCCTCGACCGCCTCCTGGACTTTCGGTTCGAGCAGTTGAAAAAGGATGTCCTGGTGGACGTAAAGGACCTGGAAGTCCTCTGCGAGGAACTGGACAGCCGCCGGATCGTCCTGGAGAGCGCGCCCGCCATCTGGCCGGTGCGGGGGATCCTCTCCTCGGGGTTCGGGGTTCGCACCTCTCCCTTCACGGAAACGAAGGTGTTCCATCACGGGCTGGACATCATCGCCCGGACCGGCTCCCCCGTGAGGGCGGCAGCCGCGGGAAAAGTGGTGCGGAGCGGTTACGAGTCGCTCTTCGGCAACCTCGTCGTCGTGGACCACGGGTACGGGTACAGGACGCTGTACGCACATCTGGGAGAGCGGCGGGTGGCCGCGGACGACATCGTGCAGAAGGGTGACCCCCTCGGAACGGTGGGGGCGACCGGCCGGACCACTGGGCCCCATCTCCACTACGAAGTCCACGTGAACGGCCTTCCGGTGAACCCGTTCCGATTCCTCAACTGAGGAACGAAAACCCGCGGCGGCAACAAGCCCCCTGCGCGGGGGTTTTTTTTTGAGTCAGGCGCTCCATTCAATAATTCGGCTGCGAGCCCGGAGTCCGGATATTAGGCGATACCATATTGCCGTAATCCGGAATGGAGCGCTAAAGTAGAATGATGGGCGGGATGACGACCTGATGATCGGAAACTTCCTCAAAAAAATGTTCGGCACGCAGAACGAGCGCGTGCTGGATCGCATCGCCCCCCTCGTTCGCCGGATCAACGAGCTGGAGCCCCGGATAATGGCCCTGCCCGACGACCGGCTGGCGGCGCAGACGGCGGAGTTCAAGCTTCGCATCGAGAACGGGGAGCCACTCGATTCCCTCCTTCCGGAGGTGTTCGCCACGGTCCGGGAGGCCTCCCGGCGCGTCCTGTCGATGCGGCACTTCGACGTCCAGATGGTGGGCGGCGTCGTCCTCCACGAGGGAAAGATCGCCGAGATGCGGACGGGCGAGGGGAAGACGCTCGTCGCCACCCTCCCCATCGTCCTGAACGCGCTCACCGGCCGCGGAGTGCACCTGATCACCGTCAACGACTACCTCGCCCGGCGCGACGCGGATTGGATGGGGGCCATCTACCGGTTTCTGGGGCTGTCGGTGGGGGTGATCGTCCACGGGATGGACGACACCGAGCGGCAGGCGTCCTACCGCTGCGACATCACCTACGGGACGAACAACGAGTACGGCTTCGACTACCTGCGGGACAACATGAAGTTCCGGCTGGAGGACATGGTCCAGCGGGAGCTCCACTACGCGATCGTGGACGAGGTGGACTCGATCCTCATCGACGAGGCGCGCACGCCGCTCATCATCTCCGGCCCCGCGGAAGAGGCCACCGACAAGTATGTGCGGGTGAACTCGATCATCGGGTACATGAAGAAGGACGCGGACTACAAGGTGGAAGAGAAGACCCGCAGCGTGATGCTCACCGAGGAAAGCGGGATCCCCAAGGTGGAACGCCTGCTCGGAGTGGAAAATCTCTACGATCCGCGGAACATCGAGATCCTTCACCACGTCAACCAGGCCCTCAAGGCCCACGTGCTGTTCAAGCGGGACGTCGATTACATGATGAAGGACGGCGAGGTCGTCATCGTGGACGAGTTCACGGGGCGCCTCATGCCGGGGCGGCGCTGGTCCGACGGGCTGCACCAGGCCGTGGAGGCCAAGGAAGGGGTCAAGATCGAGAACGAGAACCAGACGCTGGCGACGATCACCTTCCAGAACTACTTCCGGATGTTCGAGAAGCTGGCGGGGATGACCGGCACCGCCGACACCGAGGCCGCGGAGTTCCAGCAGATCTACAAGCTGGACGTGGTCGTGGTCCCCACGAACCAGCCGATGGTACGGGAGGACTTCGGGGACCAGATCTATCGCACCGAGCGGGAGAAGTTCCAGGCCGTGCTGGAGGAGGTCAAGCAGCTCCACGAGGAGGAGCGCCCGGTCCTGGTGGGGACCGTCTCCATCGAGAAATCGGAGAAGCTGTCCGACATCCTTTCCCGGCACGGGATCCCCCACAACGTGCTGAACGCCAAGCACCACGAAAAAGAGGCGCAGATCATCGCGGAGGCCGGGCATCCCGGAAGGGTCACGATCGCCACCAACATGGCGGGGCGCGGTGTGGACATCAAGCTGGGCGAGGGGGTCGTGGGGAAAGGCGGCCTCCACATCGTCGGCACCGAGCGGCACGAGTCCCGCCGCGTGGACAACCAGCTCCGCGGCCGCGCGGGACGCCAGGGGGACCCGGGATCCTCGCGGTTCTACCTCTCCCTCGAGGACGACCTGCTGCGGATCTTCGGGTCGGACCGGATTGCGCCGATCATGTCGAAGCTGGGGATGGAGGAAGGGGAGCCGATCGAGCACAACCTCATCAACAAGGCGGTCGAGAACGCCCAGAAGAAGGTGGAGGCCCACAACTTCGACATCCGGAAGCACCTCCTCGAATACGACGACGTGATGAACAAGCAGCGGACCGTCGTCTACGACCTGCGCAAGGAGGTGCTCGCGGGCGAGGACCTCCGGGAAATGGTGATGGAGATGGCCGGGGAGGTGGCCGAGGAGCTGGCCCAGCGGTTCTCCGACGCCAAGGAGCACCCCGAGGATTGGGACCTGTCGGCGCTCGGCGACGCGACGTACGCGCAGTTCGGATACCGGCCCGACCTTCCGAAGGAGGACGTCGCAAAGCTCACGCCGGAGTCCCTCGCGGACCGGATCCGGGAGGGGGCGGAGGCGGCCTACGAGAGGAAGGAGCGGGAATACGGGACGGACGCGGTGCGGTATCTCGAGCGGATGT
>JACRMU010000045.1 GCA_016219515.1 Deltaproteobacteria bacterium | reverse complement strand
CTCGATGATCTTTCCGCCTTCCTCCGTCCCGAAGTTTTCCGCGAGCAGCGGGGTTTCCGTCGGCCCCGGGCAGACGCAGTTGACCCGGATCCCGTGCTGCGCCACCTCGCGCGCGATCGCCTTGGTGAAGGCGATCACCCCCCCCTTCGCGGCGGAATAGACCGCCTCGCCGGAGCTGCCGACGCGCCCCGCGTCGGAGGCGATGTTGACGATCGCCCCTCCCTCCTTCCGGGCCACCATGGCGTCCAGGGCGACGCGCGTCCCGTGCACGACCCCCATCAGGTTCACTTCCACCACCTTGTCCCAATCCCCCGGAACGGTCGAAAGAAACGGCATGATCCGGTCCCACCCCGCGTTGTTCACCCAGATGTCGATCCCGCCCAGCTCCCTGACCACCCGTTTCCCCGTCTCCTCAACCTGGCCCAGATGCCGCACGTCCGTCTGCAGGAAGAGCAGACGCGCTCCCGCCTTCTGCCCGATCAGGCGGAGATGATCCATTACCTCGTCGTGCAGGTCCGCGACCGCCACGTGCGTCCCTTCCCTCAAGAACCGCTGCGCGATGGCGAAACCGATCCCCCGGGATCCTCCAGTGACAACCGCAACTTTCCCCCTCATAAAAAGAAACCTCCTGTCAGTGGGGACATCCCCGATCTTTGCGCCTTCTATCGAGAGGAGGGTCCCCCCGAAGCAGGGTAACATTGACAATTTCCGCTGGCTATACTACCGTTTCCCCCCATGTTCAGGACTCGCCTTTTCCCCGCCGTCGGGGTTCTTCTCCTGTTGTTCCTCTTCCCCGCCTGCTCCGAAAAACTGGCCAAGCAAACGGGGCTCACCGCGCAGGATCTTTTCGCGCGGGGCCAGCAGCGGCAGGCGGCAAGGAAATACAAGGACGCGATCGAAGCGTACCAGGTGCTCCTGGACCGGTTCCCCAACTCCCCCCTGGCGGGGAAGGCCCAGCTCGCGCTTGCCGACGCGAAGATGGATAGCAAGGAGGACCTCGAAGCGGAGGTCGCCTTCGACGATTTCCTTCGCCTCTACCCCGCGAGCGACAACGTCCCCTACGCCTTCTACCGGAAGGGGGAGCTCCTCGCGCGGCAGGCTGCGGACCCCGGCCGGGACCAGAGCAAGACGACCGAGGCGATCAAGGCGCTCACGCAGGCGAGGGAGAAGAGCCCCAAGGGGCCCTACGCGGGGAAGGCCGCCACGCGGATCGCCGAGCTTCGGAACCGGTTGGCGGAACACGAAAACCGGGTGGTGACCCACTACCTCGGCCGGAAGCGCTATGCAAGCGCGGAGGCCCGCGCCCGGCGCGCCCTTGCCGAATACCCGGCAACCGCGGCCGCCCCCTCCCTGCTGTCCTCTCTCGCGACGGCGCTGGAAAAGCAGGGAAAGAAGGATGAGGCGGCGGCGGCGCGGAAAACCCTTGCGGAAAAGTTCCCCTCCTTCGGGAAGAAAAAGCCGTGAGCCGGGACCTCGCCACGCTGATTACCATCGGCAAGCGGGCCTTCGAGGAGAAGGACTTCTTCCGCGCGGAGAAGCTCCTTCGGGAGGCGATCGAGGGCGGGGCGAACTATGCCGACATCCAGTACATTCTCGGCCTGATCTACCACCAGTGGGGAAAGCTTCTCCAGGCCGTCGAGCATTTCGAGAAAGCGCTCGCCCTCAACCCAGAGTATACGGAGGTCCTCCTTTCGCTCTCCATCACGCTCAACGACATGGGCCGGTACGAGGAAGCGAAGGCCGTCTACCGGCGCGCAAGCGTTTCCGTCGACCGCGCGGGCGACCCCGCGAAAGGGAGCCTCTTCCGCGGGAAGATCGCCAACCTCCACGCGGAGCTGGGAGAGCTCTATCTCGCTCTGGGGCAGTACGAGGACGCCATCGGGGAGTACCGGAAAGCGCTCACGGTCGCTCCCGAATACCCCGATCTGCGCATCCGGATGGCCGTGGCGCTGCGGGAGGCGGGGAGGCCGGCGGATGGGCTGGCGGAAGTGACGCGGGTCCTTGCCAGCCATCCGGGCAGCATCCAGGCGATGATCCAGCAGGGGATCCTTCTCTACCTGTCCGGGAAAAAAGAAGACGCGCGGCTGGCCTGGGAAAAGGCGCTCTACAGGGACCCCACGAACAAGCTGGTCCAGCTCTACCTCAACACGCTCGATCGCGAGATCGCCGCCCCGTAAGCCAACGCCGCGCCGCCGAGGGGATCACTTCACCCAGGACGAAAGCGACGCAAGCGCCTCCGGAAGGCCGCCGGTCTTCGACCCGCCCGCCTGGGCCATGTCCTTGCGGCCGCCGCCGCCGCCGCCCACAAACGCCGCCGCCTTCTTTACGATGTCGTTGGCGGAAAACGCGGCCGTCAGATCCCCGGTCACGCCCGCGACGAGGTGGCACCGGTCTTCCTGGACGCTCCCCAGCAGCAGGATCCCGCTTTTCAGCTTCCCCTTGACCCGGTCGGCAAGCTCCCGCAGCGCCGCGGCGTCCATCGGCTCGACCTCCGCGGCCACGAGGGTCAGGGCCCCCGCCTGGGACGCCTTGCCCATCACCTCCCCGAGGAGGTCTTTCGCCCCCCTGCGCCGGGACTCCTGGAGATCCTTATCGAGCGCCTTGATCTGGGCGAGCAGCTTCCGGGCGCGCTCCGGCACGTCGGCAGGGGAAACCTTTAGGTCGCGGGAAACCGTGTGCAGGAGGGCGGCTTCGTCCCGCAAGGCCCGAAGGGCCGCCTTTCCGGTGAGCGCCTCGATGCGCCTTACTCCCGCGGCGAGCGCGCCTTCCGAGACGATGCGGAAAAGTCCGATTTCCCCCGTGTTCCGGACGTGCGTCCCGCCGCAGAGCTCCCGGCTCACTCCCGGCACGCTGACCATCCGGACGGTGTCGCTGTACTTCTCCCCGAAGAACGCCATCGCCCCGGCGGAGATCGCCCGGTCGTACGGCAGGAACTCCCAGGCGACCGGCGTCGCCGCGAAGACCGCGTCGTTGACGAATTCCTCCACCTGGGACAGCGCCTCGGCGGGAACCGCCTCGAAGTGGGTGAAGTCGAACCGCAGCTTGTCCGGCCCCACGTAGGAGCCCGCCTGCTTTACATGGGAACCCAGCACCTTGCGCAAGCCCGCCTGGAGCAGGTGCGTCGCGGTGTGATTGGCCTGCGTCCGCCCGCGGACCTCCTCATCGACGGACAGCTCGACGACCTCTCCTTCTCCGACGGATCCATCCATCACCTTCGCGTGATGGACAATGATGTCGGCGGAGGGTTTCCGGGTGGAGAGGACCTGGATCCGGAACCCCTTGCCGGCGCCGGTCCCCACATCCCCGGCCTGCCCTCCCGACTCCCCGTAGAAGGGGGTGACGTCGGTCACGAAGTCGATCTCCTCTCCCGCCGCGGCCTTCGCGATCCGCTCTCCCGTGCGGAACAGGGCCGTCACCTTCGCGGGCGCCGCGGTCCGGTCGTACCCGACGAACTCCACGGCAATCCCGGCCCCGGCCAGGATGTTCGCGGCTGCGTCGGAAGCGGCGGCTTCGCCTCCCTTCCAGGAAACCCTGGACTGGGTCCGCTGCTTTTCCATCTCCGTCTCGAACCCTTGCGTGTCGAGGGCAACCCCGCGCTCGCGGCAGAGGTCGGCCGTGAGATCCATGGGGAACCCGTACGTGTCGTAGAGCTTGAACGCCACCTCGCCCGCGAAGACGGCGCCCCCCGCCTTGCCGATGCGCGTGAACTCCTCCTCGACCATCCGCAGGCCCGCGTCGAGCGTTTCGAGGAACCGCTTCTCCTCGTGCAGCGCCATGGTGTCGATGAAGGAGGCGCTCTTGGCCAGCTCCGGGTAGGCCGGCGAGAACTCCTTCACCACCGCTGCGGCCACCCGGTGGAGGAACGGCCCGTCGAACCCGAGCTTCTTCCCGTGGCGCAACGCGCGCCGCATGATGCGCCGAAGGACGTACCCGCGGCCCTCGTTGGAGGGGAGAATGCCGTCGGCGATGAGAAACGCCGTCGCCCGGGCGTGGTCGGCGATCACCCGCATCGCGGCGTCGGTCGCCTTCGATTTCCCCGCCGGAACTTCGCTTAAGGCGGAGATCTCCGCGAGGATCGGCAGGAAAAGGTCGGTGTCGTAGTTGCTGGTCACTCCCTGCGACACCGCGGCCAGCCGCTCCAGCCCCATCCCCGTGTCGATGCTCGGCTTGGGCAGCGGTGTCCGCTTGCCGCTGTCGTCCTGGTTGAACTGCATGAAAACGAGGTTCCAGATCTCCAGGAACCGGTCGCAGTCGCACCCCACCTTGCATTCAGGCCGTCCGCAGCCGATCCCCTCTCCCTGGTCGTAGATGATCTCCGAGCACGGCCCGCAGGGGCCCGTCGGCCCCATCGCCCAGAAGTTGTCCTTCTCGTCGAACCGCACGAGCCGGGAAGCGGGGATCCCCATCTTCTTGTGCCAGATGTCGTACGCCTCGTCGTCCTCCCGGAAGACGGATACCGTCATCCGCTTTCCGTCGAGACCGACCTCGCGGGTGAGGAAATCCCACCCGAAGAAGATCGCATCGGTCTTGAAGTAGTCGCCGAAGGAGAAGTTCCCCAGCATTTCGAAGAGGGTGTGGTGCCGCGCCGTGTAGCCGACGTTTTCGAGGTCGTTGTGCTTTCCGCTGACGCGCAGGCATCGCTGGGACGTGGCTGCCCGCTTCAGGTCGGCGGGCCCCATCCCAAGGAAGTTCTCCTTGAACTGCACCATCCCGGCGTTCGTGAACAGCAGGGTGGGGTCGTTCCCCGGGACCAGCGAGGACCCGGGAAGGACCCGGTGGCCTTGCCGTTCGAAATAGGAAAGGAATGCGGCTCGAAGATCGGCTCCGGTCATCGTCAAGGGTTTGGGTCCTCTCCTTCCTGGATATCTTTCGGTATTCTCCCGACGGCCCTCCGGCAGGCGTCCGGGGAAAACCCGCGCCCCGCGAGAAAACGGTACGCGCGGGCGGCCCCTTCCCGCCCCGGGGGCAATCCGCCCCGGAACTTTTTCCGCAGTGCCGCGGCGGCCGCCTCGATCTCCTCTTCCGGGGAGCAACTCCGCCGCACGGTTTCCTCGATCAGCTCCCGCGGGAAACCGCGCCTCCGCAAGGTCCAGGCGATCTTCGCCGGTCCGTAGCCGCGCGTCTCGCGGTAGTGGACGGCCAGCCGCCCGCACAGCCCCGGGTCGTCCGCCAGGCCGAGCTCCCGCAGCCGGCGGATCGCGGCCTCCGCAGGACCGCCGGAAAATCCCTTCTTCTCCAGCCGGCCGCGGATCTCCCCCTCGCTCAACGCCCGCCGGGCCAGCATCCGCATCGCCGCCTCCATCGCCGCTCGGGGGGAGGAGGCCGCCTCTCCGTTCTCGACGTTACGGCTTCTTCGGCTCCTGGACGCTCTTGTCAAAATCCTCCCAGCTCAGGTCCGAGGTCGACGAAACGCCCCGGACGCGGAGCGCGAAATCGTCGGGATTCGATGCCTGCCGCAGCGCCTCGTCCAGGGTGATCAGCCCGTCCTTGTAGAGCATCATGAGGGACTGGTCGAAGGTCTGCATCCCGTAGCTCACATACCCCTGGACGATCGCCTCCCGGATCTTCTTCGTCTTGTCCTTGTCCTCGATGTATTCCCGGACGCGGGCCGTGTTGATCATGACCTCGATGGCCGGAACGCGGCCCTTCCCGTCGGCCCGCGGGACCAGCCGCTGGGAGATGACCGCCCGGAGGATGACGGCGAGCTGGTTCCGCACCTGCTTCTGCTGGTAGGGGGGAAACGCACCGACGATCCGGTTGATCGTCTCGGCGGCGTCCAGCGTGTGCAGCGTCGAAAGGACGAGGTGCCCCGTCTCGGCGGCCATGAGCGCCGTCTCCATCGTCTCCAGGTCGCGCATCT
>JACRMU010000134.1:5278-20357 GCA_016219515.1 Deltaproteobacteria bacterium | reverse complement strand
CACATCCACGAATCGCCCGAGGAGAGCGGCGTCTGGAAAGCGGCCGTCGGCCGCACCGTCGTGATCCAGCCGGGCCAATCCACGGCCGGCCTCACGGTGGTGTACGGGAACCTGGAAACGATGGAGTTCGAGCGGCGGGTCGTCGCGCCATGATGCCCCTCGCCCCTTCGGAGCGCGCAAGGAACGTTCAGCTTCCGATCATCCCGACGGTGGCGGGCTGGATCGCGGAAACCCCGGGCACCATATCGCTTGGACAGGGGGTGGCGTACTACGGCCCGCCGCCGGAAGCGATGCGGGCCATCGACCGTTTTCTGGCGGCGCCGGGGAGCCACCCGTACCAGCCGGACGCCGGGATGACGGACCTCCGGGCGGCGTTCGAGGAGAAGCTCCGCGGGGAAAACGGGATCGACGCCCCCTTCGAGCGCAGGATCATCGTCACCGCGGGCGCCAACCAGGCCTTTATCAACGCCGTGCTGGCGATCTGCGACCCCGGGGACGAGGTCATTCTCCTTGTGCCCTACTACTTCAACCACGAGATGGCGATCGCGCTGGCCGGCTGCCGCCCGGTCTGCGTGCCGACGGACGGGAACTTCCAACCCCGGCTCGACGCGATCGAAGCCGCCGTCACTCCGAGGACGCGCGCCGTCGTCACGGTGTCCCCCAACAACCCCACCGGGGCGGTCTATTCAAGAGAAGTCCTCACGGAGATCAATTCCCTTTGCGCAAGGCGCGGGATCTACCACATAAGCGACGAGGCGTACGAGTATTTCACCTACGACCGCGCGGAGCACTTCTCTCCGGGCTCGCTGGTCGGGGACGCACACACGATCTCGATCTACAGTCTTTCCAAGGCGTACGGGATGGCGAGCTGGCGGATCGGCTTCCTGGTGGCGCCGGAGCGTCTCTTCGACGACCTGATCAAGGTCCAGGACACGGTCATCGTATGCGCGCCCGCGATCTCGCAGGCGGTCGCGCGGGAGGCGTTGCGCATCGGGCGCGGATACTGCGAAACGCACCGGGAGACGATCGCCGGGGTCCGCCGGCAGGTGTTGCGCCGGCTGGAGAGCGCTTCGGACCTGCTGTCGGTCCCCCCTTCCCGGGGAGCGTTTTACTTCTTTGCAAAGGTGCGCGCCGCGATGGACGACCTTCAACTTGCGGAGCGGCTGGTCCGGGAGCACGGGGTCGCGGCGATCCCCGGAAGGACGTTCGGAGTCGGGAAAGAGTGCTGCCTTCGGATATCCTACGGAAGCCTGACCCTCGAAACCGCAACGGTAGGGATCGACCGGCTGATCGACGGCCTTCGAAAGATCCTCGGGGCCTGACGCACCGCCGGCGCGCCGATGCCGGCTGACCCGCCGTTTTCCCTACCAGCTCTCCGTTCCGTGACAGCTGGGATTGCAGGATCCCGTGCCCACCGTCGCTCCGGGGACGTAGTTCCCTTCCGGAATGCTCGTCCCGGTCCCCGCGATCGTCGCCGACGCCCGCACATCGAGCGCCGTCGTGCTCAAGTTCAGGAAATGCTTCCCCGCGGCCGGGTCGGCGAGTTTCGTCGTGTTGTGGCAGGCGGTGCAGCCGGCGCTCACGTGTTCGCTGCGGCTGTGCTGGCCCGAATTGTAGCTGTTGAACTGGGCCGTGCCCTGGGCGTGGCAGCTCGTGCACTGCGTGTTCACGGTCAGCGAGCCGGTCTGCCAGTTGGGGGTGGCCTGCCCGCCGTGGCAGCTCATGTTCGAGCAGGTCAACGCCGTGTTGCTGAACGACGATGCCCCGGTCTTCGCGTTGTACGTGGCCGGAAACGCCGCGTCCCCGGGAGGAACCCGAAGGGCGTTCGATCCCGACCGCGCGTTTGCCCGATTGTAATGGTTCAGCGTATTGGTCCCCAGGCCGTTGTGGCACGTGTCGCAGGAAACCGGCGTCACCGCGGCGTTCAAGGCGATGTGCGCGGCGTGCGCCCCCGCGATGGTCGGGTACGCGCTCCCCGTCCCGCCGTTCGGCGGGTTGGCGTGGCAGGAGGTGCAGCCGGTCAGCGTCAGCGGCGACCCCGCCGCGTGGCAGACCGTGCAAAGCGGGGCGGCGGAGACCGGGGAAGTCCCCGTTACCGCATGGCAGTTCGAGCAGTTATTCGAGAAGTTCGTCTGCGTCGCCTGGAAATGGGTGTTGTCGAAGAAGGGAACGGCATGATTGGCCCCGCCTGCGACAAAGTTGTGGCACAGGGTGCCGTTGAAGCACCCGGGGGCGGTTCCCGCCGCAGCCGGCGTGGGGGGCGGATGGGGAGGATTCGTGTTGGCCCCGCCGGCGTGGCAGTCGATGCAGACGGCCGCGTTCACGGAATCCGTGTTCGTATGCGTAACCGCCGGCGACGTCCCAAGCCAGGGCCGCGAGGGGTGCGGCGCGCTTACGCCGTGGCAATCGAAGCAGGAAACGGCGGAACCTCCTCCCGAGAAATCGTTCCCGTGGCAGATCCGGCAGACGAGAAAGCTCGAATTGCCCGGCGCCCTCTTGGCGGAGGCGCCGTGCTCCGTCGGATCCCCCCAGGTGGGAGAGAAGTGATGGCAGGCAACGCCGTTGCGGGACGTGGAGAAACAGGAGACCTTCGCGATCCCGCCATCCAGCGCGTCCCCGTGGCACGGCTGGCAGAGACTCGTGTCGGAAGACGACAGGACCAGCGAGGGATGGGTGGAGGCGAACCCCGCGGGATGGCTTCCACCCGGGGTGATGAGATTCAGGCCCGAACCGCTGTTGCCCGTCGAGCACCCGGCGGCGAAAAACACCCCCGCGAAGAGCAATGCTGCGCCCGGCCACGCCTTCCGGAGGTTCCGCGTTTGCTTCATCGTCTCTCTTCCTCCCGACCGATCATCCTCGATGCGCCTTCCGGTGCTCTCCGGCTCACTTGTGGCACGCCCGGCACCTGGCGTCGTTCTTGTTCCCGTGGCACCGGAAGCAGGACCCGGGGTCCATCCTCCCGTCCAGCGGATGCAGCGAGATGTAGTCTCCCCGGTGCGGCAGCGCCATGTCGGGGCGGTCCCCCATCCGGGTATTCGGGGTGAGCTCCTCTTTCCGGGCGTGGCACCCCTGGCAGAACGAGGGCCCGTGGCACGCCTGGCAAAGGTTCTGCCCCTGCCGGCTGTACAGCCCGTGGTTCCGGGCGAACGCGGTGGAATGCCGGAAAGAGTCGTACGGCTTGAGCGCCCCCGTGGAAAGGTCGGAATGGCACTCCCGGCAATCGACCCGGGTCCATCCGGCGAGATCCTCCGGGTGCTTCGGCGGCACCGACGGGGTCTTGGAAACGGCCGAGCACCCCGCGAGCAGCGCGAGAACGGCCGCTCCGAAAACGATCCCAAGCCACGCGCGTCGCATCATTTCTTCCCTCCCGCGCCGGTCCCGTATGACAGCGAAACCCGGAGGAGCCCGGCGTAATCCTCCTTGAACCTCGGGCTCCTTGTGTAGATCAGGTCCCCCGTCAGATGGAGAATGTCGAGCAGCCGATATCCCGCCGACCCCACGACCTGGTAAGCGTTCTTCACCCCGCTGATCGCCTGCTTGTACTGCTGCGTCAGGGCATCCAGGGAAAACCGCCACTTCGCGGGGGAATAGGAGGCGAAGCCGCGGTACTCCCGGTAGGCGTTTTCTTCCCTGTCCGCGGTGACACCGGCGGCCGACAGGCCGGCCGCATCCTTGTGGTCGTTGAAGGAATACTTAACTCCCAGTTCTCCCCGGGTGGCGTCGCCGGGGTTGTTTTTGTCGTGCCGGATCTTCTTCCCCCCCAGCGTCAGCGTGACGTTTTTCACCGCTTCCCAATCGAGGACGGCGAACACCGCGCGGACCCGGTCGCTGTTGTCGATCGACGGAAACTGGAACGCCGGGTGGAGCGTCGTCTGGAAATAATCCTTGTACTTGTACTCCTCGTATCCGGCGGCCAGGTCGACGCTCGCGAACGGCGTCAGTCGAACCATGTGGCGCTGATACGCCATGGCGCGTGTGGCCTCGTTGTAGGTGGCGCGGCCGACGAGCTCGACCGCTCGCACGGGCCGAAGCCAGAGGTCCCCCCCGATCTCCTTGCGGTCCTCTCCCTGGAAATTCCCCTTCTCCTGGAGGTAGCTCACGCCGATTTCGGCGACGCCGGGCCTGGCGTAGAAGAGCCGTCCGCCGTAGATCGAGTCGCCGGTTTTCGTCGCGGTGATGGTGGCCTCCGCCGGGACGCCGCCGAAGACCGACAGGCCCAGCCCGACCGGGGTCCTGGCCTTGAGGAAGATTCCGTCCATCGTCTCCATGGCGGCCCCTTCCGAGAGGAAGAACCGCCCCAGGCGCATCTCCCCGTTCCCCGTCGGATGGAGGTACTGCAGGTAGGCGCTTCCCAGCTCTCCGGTCGTTTTCCCGCTGCCCGTTTCATCCCCAAGGTCCTGCCGCCCCCATCCATAAAAATGGAAGGAGAAAGGGGTGCCCCCCAGGTTGCCCGCATCGGCGGAGAGATATTCGTACAACGGGGCGAGATTTTGCGTCGGGTTGCCGGGAACATCCCGCTGGTACAAAAGAAAGTACGTTTTGGAGGAGAGGGAGACGTCCGCCGCGCGGGAGGGATACGGGAAAAGGAAGGCAGGAAGAAGCAGGAAAGCGACGAAAAAGAAGGTTATCCGCTTCCCGACGCGTTCCCCTGCCATGGAATACACCATCATCGTCCCCCGATCGTTGCCGGATTCTTCTTTTTTATTTGGTCGGCCGTTGGACGACAGCCGTTGCCGCTGCTACGTATCGAATACAGCTCCCATTGTTTCGATCGAGGAGCTGTGTTCCGCAGGGAAAATGGAAGCCCCGTCGCGGTCCCGCGACAGAATTTCGAAAGTAAGATGTCGATATAGAGAAAGCGTTTCATTCGAATTCCTCCCCGGGAAAAAGACGCGGGGCGAAACGGAAACCGTGTAAAATCATTGATGGGAAATATTCGTATGGCCGGGAGGATCATGATGAAACCGCTCGTTGTCCTGGCGCTGGGAATTTCGCTGGTGCTGCCGCTCTGGGCGTCCGATGCATCCGCATTCCAGAAGGAAGGGTGCGGAATGGGCGAATGCCGGGATTGCCATACCCTTACCCCGAAAGAGGTCTCCGGCATCCTCGGCAACCTGGTGGACAACGTCCTGAAGGTGGAGGCGAGCCCCGTGCAGGGTCTCTGGGTGGTGGACATCTTGAAGCAGGGAAAGAAATTTCCCATCTACATCGACTTCTCGAAGAAGTTCCTGATCAGCGGACAGGTGGTGCGGCTCAGCACGAAGGAAGACATCACCGGGACGAGGTACGAAAACCTCAACGCCGTTACGGTCAATCCCGCAGAGATCCCGCTGAAGGACACGCTCCTGGTGGGGAGCCCCGACGCCAAGAAAATGGTCATCGTGTTCAGCGACCCGGACTGCCATTTCTGCGGAAAGCTGCACCAGGAAATGAAGACCGCCGTGGCGATCGACCCGGGCGTGGCGTTCTACATCAAGATCTATTCAAGGAACAACAACCCCGCCTCCGTCGAAAAGGCCAAGGCGGTCATCTGCTCCCAGTCCCTTTCGATGATGGAAGACGCCTACGCGGGAAAGAAGCTCCCGTCCCCCACGTGCACGACGAATGCGGTGGAAGAGACCTTCAAACTCGCGGAGAAACTGAATATCCGTGGGACGCCCGCGCTGGTCCTTCCGAACGGCAAGGTCGTCAGCGGGTACCGGCCCGCCGACGTGCTGCTCCAGCTCCTCTCGGAAGGGAAACCCGGAACGGCGGCCGGGGGAAAAAGCGGGACCGGGGAGAAAAAACCCGGGGAAAAGAAATAGGGAAGAGGCGGGCGGGAGACCGTCCCGGCGAATTACAACACGCGGCACGATGCGAGGAGCCCAGCCGATTCGCGCGTCTGCAGGAATAACCTCCACCACGAAATTTTTTCCCGGCGATCCCATCTTCGATTCCCCTCGCATGCCCTAATTGGGCCGGATTCCGCTGAAATCCCGGATCGTCGGCGGCCGTTTCGGCGTCTAATGGAAAGGACGGCGGAACAACGCAGGAAAACACCGGAAACGGAATAAATTGATGCACGAACTGATCGATTCCCTCCCGCGGTATCTGCAGTCGGGGTCCCTCCTTGCCTACGCAGTCGCGTTCGCCGGGGGGTTTCTCATCAGTTTCACCCCCTGCATCTACCCCGTCGTCCCGATCACCGTCGGATTCATCGGAAGCCGGAGCATGGGATCGCGCGCAAGAGGGTTCGTGCTGACGACCGCCTACGTGGTCGGCATGGCCGCCACCTATGCCGTTCTGGGGGGAGTAGCCGCGCTGACGGGTCGGGTCTTCGGCGAAGTGGCGGCAAGCCCTCTCCCCAACCTGGTCGTGGGGGCGCTCTGCATCCTCTTCGCACTCTCTCTTTTCGATTTCCTCAACATCCCCCTCCCCTCCTTCGCCTCGGGGGGCGGGGCGTCCCGCTGGTCGGGCGGCATCGTCGGCGCATTGGGAATCGGAATGGCATCCGGCCTGGTCGTCGGACCCTGCACCGCTCCCGTCCTGGGGGGGCTTCTTCTCTTCGTCGCCTCCCGGCAAAACGTGGCCCTCGGGATGTCGCTCCTCTTCGCGTTCGCCCTCGGGATGGGCACCCTGCTCCTCCTCCTGGGGACGTTCTCGGGCTTTCTCGCCGGCCTGCCGAAATCGGGAAGGTGGCTTGTCATCGTGAAAAGAGGATTCGGGGTTATGATGGTTCTTGCCGGAGGATATTTTCTCGTTCAGGCGTACCGGCTGCTCGCCTGAAAAAAGGAGGACGGGTGCAAACCGGAAAAAGGATTCTTGCGCCGCTGCTGGCGTCCCTGCTGCTTGCGGCGATCGTCCGGACGGCGTGCGGCGCGGAAGGGCCGGAATTCCGGCTGGAGTCCGCAAACGGCGAGACCGTGTCGCTGAGCCAGTACGCCGGGCGGAAGCCGGTCCTGCTCGTCTTCTGGGCGACCTGGTGCCCCTACTGCAACGCGGCGGTCCCCGAGATCAACGACCTCCAGTCGCGCCTGTCGAACCGGCTCCAGATCCTTGCCATCGATTTCAAGGAGAGCCGCGAGAAGGTGGCAACCTTCATGAAAGCGAAGGGCGTCGCGTACCCCGTGCTGTTCGACAGCAACGGCAGCGTGGCGCGGCAATACCGGGTCGTCGGGATCCCTACCTTCGTCCTTCTCGACCGGAAGGGGAAGATCGTCTACTTCGACAACATCCTTCCCCCCGACATCGAAAAGCGGCTCTGACGACCAAACGGCCCTGGCCCTCGTTTACCGGGAAACGGTGAACGCTACTTCTTCTCCTCCGCGGGGGCCGGCGGACCTATTATCCACGTAATGTTGTCCTGTAAGTCGTAGTGAGTTTCACTGTGCAAACTACCCTTTCGGACCGAACGTCGGGGAATAATCATGTCTGTACAAGGAAGAAGATGCGCAGCTCGAACGCACAAGTGCGGTAAGACTGCCAAGCAGCGCGAAGAACGGGATTCTACGATGCGGCCCTGAATGGTCGGACGTGAGCTTCGATCTTTTTTCCCGCGTCGCGCTTGGCCACGCGCAGTTCGTAGTCCGCCTGCAGGTTCAGCCAGATCTCGGGCGAGACGCCGAAGTAGCGGCCCAGCCGTAGCGCGGTATCCGCCGTGACGCCCCGCTTGCCGTTGACAATCTCGCTGATCCGCCCTGGCGGCACATCGATGTCGCGGGCCAGCTTGTTGATGCTGACGCCCAGAGGCTTCATGAACTCTTCGAGGAGAATTTCTCCCGGGGTAATGGGGTCCAGCAGTTTCTTGGGCACAACGGCCTCCTTCTTGTTTTTCCGGTTCGCTCGTCTTACGGTATCAGTGGTAATCCACGATCTCCACGTCGTACGCATCGCCTTCATGCCAGCGGAAGCAGATACGCCACTGGTCGTTGATCCGAATGCTGTGCTGCCCTTTCCGGTCCCTCTTCAGCGCTTCCAACTGATTCGCAGGCGGGACGGCCAAGTCGTGCAACGTCTTCGCCCGGTGCAGATAGAGGAGCTTGCGGCGCGCCGGTCGCTCGAAGGCCCTGAAGCGGATTACCGATTGATCGTTGAAGAGCATCTCCGTTTCCTTGCTCTTGAAGCTTTTGATCAGGCCCCACCTATTCTCCTCCGAGTATTATGCGTTGCGGTATAGCCAGGCGCGGCGATTATGGCAAGGGCTCCGCGCGCAGCAAGCGTGGGCCTCGCAAGGTGGACTTGTCGCCCTCTCAGATTACGGAGTACGGCGATTCAATCTACGCAGAAGACCATCCGGCAAGCAAAATAATCCCAATATGGGTATGCTCTCTGACGGGCGGAAGTCCCTACTTCTTCTCCTCCGCGGGGCCGGAGGAGGCACGGGCGGACGTGTTCGACTACATCGAGGTTTTCTACAACCGGACTCGTCGTCACAGCCACATCGGCCAAATGAGTCCTCGTGACTTCGAAAGGGCAGTCTCAAATCAGGCCTGAAGGTTGTCTACGATATCGGGGGAAGTCCAGTCTCCTACGAAACAGCAAGATATTTTCACCAAGAATACGTCCAGCGGACCTGATGTCGGGGAATAATCATGTCTGTACAACAGTATTTGCAAATATCATCATGGAACATAGCCAATAACACAATAATTTATAATTCGAACATAAACCACTTATTTAAATATTATATATATTCCTAGCACTATGGCACAGATACCAACGAATATCAACATTATCGAACCACGTTTAATCTCACGTTTCCCAAAGTCATATCCAAAATCTATGTTCCTTTCTTCAATAACAGATTTGGAAATTGACCTTCTAAATATTATTACAAATATACCAATAGCTATTCCTGCTGTTCCAATAAGTATATTTTTCATATAAGTTTATGGTGCTGGCATTGGCTCGATGGGAGTAAACGGGCCAAATACATAGAATGCAGTTATTGACCATCCTCGTTTCCAAGCCAACCCTCCCTCAGCAAATGGGTTGCCAAAACGGTCAGTGCCCAATTGACCAGAAATACCTCTTTGTCCTTGGACTGCAAAATTCCAACCTGGTGAAGGACTCATGGGAGATACTGTAAGGGAACCGCTTGGACCAGGGAACATAAATCCTCCACCCAAGTATGGATAATTACCTGAATCATTAATTTGGATTCCACCTGTTGGCCCAATTCCAATTGGGGTCCCATACGAAACGTTCATATCAAGATACCATGGGATAGAATGATCTTTACTATGAGTTGGATTGTTCCCAAAATTTTGGAAATGGTTATTTCCAGTACCCGCAGATTTTCCAGAACCACCATTATTACCGCCTCCTCCTGCAGCGAACGCGTCTGACGCATAATATGCGCCACCAGCAGCAGCGGGAATAGCCGCGATTCCAGGGTTATTAGCTATGTAAGTAGCAGCACTTTTTAATGCTCCCCCAATAGCTTCCCCTACCTTACCAATTGTTTCTCCTACCTTACCCAACGAAATTCTAACACCCCCTGCGGAAGGAGAAGTTTCTACTGTAATCATATCCGGCCCTGCTACCTGCGTGGGAAGATAGGCTGTATCTGACGCTCCTGCCTGTATTGAATCTATCAACCCCGGTCCGAACTCGTATGCTAATACGATTATTGCCGCGGTTATGACCTCCCTTTTATGTTCTTTTACCCAATGTCCGAGATGCTCAAACGGCTTCGCTATATCACGGAAGAAATTCCCATGCCCAGTGGGATCGATGTAAATCAGGGGGTTGTTTAGAACATAGCTGTAGCGATTGAAGGCTTGAGGGTTAGTCGGATCGGGAATGATCGTGTCTGCGCTGACGAATCTCCCAATGGCCGGGTCGTAGTATCTCGCCCCGTAGTAGTACAAACCGGTCTCGGCGTCCTCCTCCTGGCCCGTGTATTTGTGTTTGAGGTTCACGCTCCCGGAGTTTAGCCGTGTCGCGCCGAAGGGGAAGTAGTAGATTTCCTCCACCTTGGCTCCTGAAGCGTCCGTGATGACGCTTGAGCTGCGCAGGTGGTCGGTGTGGTAGAAGTACGTGGCTGAGGGGTTTTTCGTGACGATCCGGTTCCCTCCCGCGAAGATGTGCTTCGTACAGACGCCGCTGGTACATTCATACAGATTCCCGATATAGGCGGTCGTAGAGGAAGGGGTGATCTTCTTCACCCGACCGCCCGATGCGTCGTAGACGAAGCTGGTCGTCGACCCGCCGTTGGTCAAACTCGACAGGCGATTCTCGTAGTCGTACGTGAGCGTGCCCCCCAGTCGCCCCGTCATGTTCCCGTTGGCATCGTAGGAATACGTATACGCCCCAGCCTGCACGACAGCGTGGGGCTGGGTGGTGCTGTATGTGTAGTTGCCCACCTGGGAGTTGTAGGTGATGTTCCCGATCGGATCGAAGGTGTGCGTAATCGTCCCGTAGGAGGTGCTTTGCGCCTGGGTGAGCCGGTTCAGCTCGTCGTATTGAAAACCCTGCGATCGGTTGGAATCGAGCAGGTCCGTGATCGTCTGGATGTTGCCCACGTTGTCGTAGGCGTAGGTGAGATTCTGCCGCCCTTGTCCCTGGCTGTTCGTCGTGATGGAGAAGAGGCGGTTGTTCAGGGAATCGAACTGGTAGACCGTGTCGGCGCCGTTTCCGTAGGTCACCAGCCCCGCCTGACCCAGAGCGTTGTAGTTGGAGTACGTCGCGTAGCCGGTAACCGTGCTTAAGTTTCCGCCGTTATCATACGTGTAGTTGACGGTCTCCCTTCCGGGGTCGGGATAGGTGACGCTTGTCGTCCTCCCCAGGGCGTCGTATTCGGATTCGGTCGTGTAATCGACGCTGTCCACCGTCTTGATCGTCTTTGTGGTCCTGCCCAGCTTGTCGTAGTAGAACTTCGTCGTTCCGGAAAGGTCGGTTACGGTGGTGAGCCGCCCCTTGGGGTTCGTGGAGAATGTCTCGTCGTAGGTGTAGGTCACGTCGGGGCCGGTGGGGTAACGTTTGGTCGTGAGGCGGTTTAGCGCGTCGTAGACGAACGTGATCGTTTGACCCTTCGCATCTGTCTGGGAAGTGAGGTTGCTGTTTGCATCGTACTGGTACGTCCAGTCCCCCATGTCCGGATCGGACATCGAGGTCTTGCGCGAAAGCGTGTCGTAGCCGATGGTCGTGACGTGGCCGGAAGTGTCGATGACATTATCGAGGTTACCCAAGACGTTGTAGTTGTACGAAGTGGTCGCATACAGAGTGAAGTTCGGATAGGCCCCCGTGTATTCCCGCACCTGCCGCAGCCGGCCGTAGGCGTCGCTGTCCGCTTCCTTCTTGTGGCCGTTGGCGTCGATGGAAACCGTCGTGCCCAGCACGTAGTCCTTTGTCGCAAATGTGCCGTCGGGGTTGGTGACGCTTATCACCCGTCCCATCGGGTCGTATCCGTACGAAACCCAAAGCGTGTTATCCAGACCTTCGAAATAGGGCAGCGACGAACGGGACACACGCCCCATCGGTCTTTGTGACGATGACTTTGCCGTCAGGACCTTCGCTCCGCGTCTTGACCGTCCTTCCGAACCCGTCGAAGTAATTCTCGTTCCAGAGATAATTTCCCGTGCCGCTCTGTTCAGTGGAATGCGTCGCCACCCGCTGGTAGCCGGTGCCCAGGCCGAAGTTCTCATAGTAGATCGTCCGAGTTCCCTCGGTTGAGGCGTTGTCGTAAGGGTTGATAACTTTTTTCGGCCTGCCGAAAACGTCGTACTGGTACGTAGTGATGTTCCCGTTTATGTCAGTTTCCGTCAGGGGGCTGCCGTACCGGGAATCGTAGGTCTTCGAGGCGGCGAAACCCGTCTGCTGATCCGTTACCGTCGTGGGGTAGGTGTAGGTGGCGTCATAGGCGGAAGCCGTCGTCACGTTGTTTCTGGGATCCGTGGTCGTAATCCGGTTCCCGTAGGCATTGTAGGTGAAGCTCGTTACCGGGTTCGTTCCTCCATTGAGCCAATCCGTTTTTACAAGCAAGTTCCCGTTCGCGGAGTCGTACGTAAACAATGATTCGGCCGCTTTGTTACTCGCGTTGTTGTATATAACAACATATGTGCGTGCTGGTTGGGATACAATCCACTTGTTTATGTCGTAGTAATACTCGATCCGATCGTCTCGCTCGTCCCCGACGATCCCCACATCGCCATGATTGTATTTCCTCGTGACGTTTCCGAAGTTGTCGTATTCGACCGATGCAGCGACGTGCTTATAGTTTGGAGTGCCATCGTATAAATATTCGTCCGTTTGGCTCAGATACGGGAAGGCGCAATTGTCGTAAGGCGTTGAAGCCAGGTATGTGTTTAAGGACTGAGTGTAGACGACGTTGTCGATGGAGTCCCTGACCTCCTGTTTCTCGACGAGCCCCTTGAACACATTGTCCTGATGGAACCAGGTCTCGACGGTCGAAAGGTTCGGATTGGTCTGCTTTGCGTACCCGAATCCCCGGAATTCTTTGTCCTTGATGTCGTAGTATCCATCCGCATACGAATACGAGGTCGTGGAAACATTGCCGTTGTTGTCGTTCGCGGTGATGGATTTGACGACGTAGACGGGAAAGGGCAACAGCGTATTCTCATATTTCGTCGACGGATTGTATTCAATGGTGGTCGTCCCAAGGCTTAAATTCGTGATCGATTCGAGAAGATCAGGCAGGTGCCCAGGAATATTGGCCTGGGCGATCAGAAGCCGCTGATAGTTATACGGGAACCATGCGTAGTCCGCCTTGCCGTCTCCGTTATAGTCGCCTATGAACATGTAGCCGTCCCTGCCGTAGGCCGGGTACCCCAAGTTATCAGGTACGGCGGGGTTGTTGAAATCAGGGATGGTAAAGCCCCTACCCGTACTATAGGCAATCAGCAACCGCTGAGGGCCATACGGGAACCATGCGTAGTCCGACTTGCCGTCCCCGTTGAAGTCGCCCGTGAACATGAACCCCGGAGCTCCGTAGGCCGGATAGCCGAGATTATCGGGAAGAGCAGGTTGATTGTAGATCGGGGTGGTTAGCCCGTTGTCGGTGCCATAGGCGATCATCAACCGCTGATGGCCATACGGGAACCATGCGTAGTCAGACTTGCCGTCTCCGTTGAAGTCGCCTATGAACATGTTGCCCGCACCTCCGTAAACCGGATACCCGAGGTTGTCCGGAAGCGCGGGATTGTTGATATTCGGAATGGTGAACCCGTTGTCGGTGCCATAGGCGATCAGCAACCGCTGATAGCCATGCGGGAACCATGCGTAGTCAGACTTGCCGTCTCCGTTGAAGTCGCCCGTGAACATGAACCCCGGAGCTCCGTAGGCCGGATAGCCGAGATTATCGGGAAGAGCAGGTTGATTGTAGATCGGGGTGGTTAGCCCGTTGTCGGTGCCATAGGCGATCAGCAACCGCTGATAGCCATCCGGGAACCATGCGTAGTCAGACTTGCCGTCTCCGTTGAAGTCGCCCGTGAACATGTTGCCCGGAGCTCCGTAGGCCGGATACCCGAGGTTATCCGGAAGCGCGGGGTTGTTGAAGTTCGGGGTCGTCAATCCCGTGCCCCCCGGGTCGTAACTGGAATCGAAAATCGTCAACATCTCGCCGGAAACGGGCGTTCCGTTGTCCAGCTGTACATTGTTTCCGTAAAATTCCACCTGCTGCAGGACCGATCTGTAAACCGGCGGGCTGGAGGTGTACCGCAAGCGGTATGCCCGCACGATATTCGCAGCGACGCCGACTTCGATCGTTCTCAACAGGTATTGGGTCTTCACCCGAAAGTTCGGGACATACATATCCGGAGCGTTGTAAGGCCCTTCCCGGTGAAACTTGACATAGTTGGTAGGTGACAACCCGGAATTTCCCGTATAATCGATCCGGTCGAGGTAGATCTCCCCCTGATCCTTCACATAACTGACGGTCATGTAGTTCCCGTTCGTATCCTGAACCTTGTCCAGGCACCATTTGAATACCGTACTCGCGCTATTGTTGTCCTGCCTCGAGGCGGACGTGGAGCCGTAGTAATATTTCGTCCCGTTCTTTGCCGTAACTACCCAACCTCCGCCGGTTGCAGTGTTGTCAAAATATTTCAGAAACGCTCCTTCGATCTTGGCTCCGTAATAATTTACCCCCCAGTCCCCCCTTGGCACCAGGTCCGAGGAAGATCCGTTCGCTATTGCGACGAACGCATTGTCGTTGTAATGCACTCCGAACTTCGTCGACCTTTGAATCGCACCCATGTCGATATTCCAGCCGACTCCCACCCAACCGTTACCCCGTTGACTGAGGTAGGTCAGCGCGAGGTTGGGCGCCATGCTGTTTCTGCCGGGGGGAACCTCGATCGGGATGCTGGTTGTGGCCGCTCCGGTGAAGGTGGAATTCGTTACGGTGAGCTGATTGATCTGATTCCCGGAGGCGCCGCCGCCTGTAGACGACGACATTGCCATGCTGGAGGTCTTCGTCCCCTTGGAGGCGTCTGCCTCCTTTTCCGTCGAGGCATCTATCGGGAGGCTATCGGCGGAAATCTCGGAAGACGCCGTCTCGCTTTGAACCGGAGCGATTTCGGAGTTTGCCGGAACGGAAACGAGTGTCTATAGACATGATGCAATCACGAATATCCTTGACCTGAGCTCCATAGCACCCCCCTATGAAAATCAGATACCGGTTCTCTAAAATGAGTGGGAAGGGAAAAGCGTGGAAAGAAGCCATCGCGTCCTCCGGCAGAGCGCGGCTCACGGCAGCGGCGGACGACAAACAGCCAAAGATGAATTTTGAACACTGTATAAAGAAAAAAAAAGTTTCTGTCAATTATTTTTTGAATAATGCAATGGGGGGCAGGGCAGGGAGGCCGTAAAACACTTATATTACAGAGTGCGGTGAGTCAACCTGCATAGAAGACCATCACACAAGCAAAATAATGTCTACATGGGCATGCTCTCTGACGGGCGGAAGCCCCTACTTCTTCTCCTCCGCGGGGGCAGGAGGGGGCGCGGGCGGGCGCGTGTGCCGGATCCCCTTGGCTTCCCCCATCCTCACCTTGAGCTCCACCACCCGGTCCTCGAACTCGCGGCTCAAGCGCGTCCCTTCCTCGACGCTTCCGATCACGCGCGGGGTGATGAAGAT
>JACRMU010000134.1:0-5258 GCA_016219515.1 Deltaproteobacteria bacterium | reverse complement strand
GTTCCGCGTCATGATGTCCGACCGGGCACCGAAGATCCAACCGATCAGCGGGATCTTGTAGAAGAACGGGACCCCTTCCCGGTTCAGCGATTTCCGCTCCTTGACCAGCCCCCCAAGGACGATGCTCTGGTCTTCCATGGCGATCAGCGTCGTCTGGATGTTCCGCTTGAAGAAGCTCGGGTTCGTCGTCGAGGTCGCCTCCGTGGTGCTGACCTCGCTCACTTCCTGCTCGATCTCCAGCGTGACGAGTCCCCTGTCGTTGATGTAGGGGGTAAAGGTGAGGATGACGCCCACGTCGCGGTATTCCACGGTCTGCGTGGTCACCGGAGGGTTGGAATTGGCGACGATCGAGGCCGTCGTGATGGGGACGGAGTCGGCCACCTGGATCTTCGACTTCCTTCCGTTCGCGGCGATGACGCTCGGGGAGGAGAGGATCGAGACCTTCCCGTCGGACGCCAGCGCCCGGAAAGCGGCCGTCACCCGGTTGGTCTTGTCCACGACGTATTTCAGGCCGGAGGTGGCGCTCGCCAGGGACGTGACCATGGTGGCGGTGGCGCTGAGGTCCCCGATCTTGTTGGCGTAGGTCCAGTCGATTCCCAGCTTCAGCGTGTCGTCGAGCTGCACTTCGCCGACGAGAACCTCGAGCAGCACCTGGCGGGGGTAGACGTCGATCGCCTTTAAAGTCTCCAGGATCGCCGCGTACTCCGAGGCGCTCCCGCGGATGATGAGCGAGTTCGTAGGCTCGTCGGGAATGATGTCGTACCCTTCCCCCTCCTTCTTTTCGGGGCCTGCCGGCGCGGAAGACTTCGGGGCGGCGGCGGGAGCCGCGCTCCCCGACGGGGAAGAAAGCAGGTACGGCTTGACGGGCTCCGCCACCTGCGGCTTGAACTCGGTGGCCTTGGCGGGCAGGGAGGCCGCGCGGGCAGGGTAGAGCTTCTCCAGGATCGCCGAGATGTCCTTCACCTTCCCATGCCGGACGCGGTAAAGGCGCACCGTCCGGGAGGCGCCGGACGGCTCCCGGTCGAGCTCCTTGATCCACCGATCCACGTCTTCCATCGTTTTCGGCGAGGCGCTGACCACGAGAAGCGCGTTCAGCCGCGACAGGGAGACGAAATTGATCCCCGCGGGGCGGCCTCCCTTCGTCCCGAAATCCAGGGCGCCGAAGATGGCGTCCAAACTTTTGGCCATCTCGTCGGGATCCAGGAACTTCAGCGGGAACAGCCGCACCCCCGCCGATTTGAACGCGTCGGCGTCGAACAGCTCCACGAGGCGGGCATGCTTTTCCATGTTCCCCGCCGTGTCCGTCACCAGAAGCATGTTGGCCCGCGGCACCTCCGTGGCGTCGCCGCCCGTGGACAGGAAGGGACGGATCACCTTCGACATTTCCGCGGCGGCGATGTACTGCAGGGGAAACGCCCGCATCGTGGGACGGTTCGGGGAGAACGGTTCTTCCTTCCCGCCCTCGACCATCGGCTCCATCTTCGCCTCGGCCATCGGAACGATGTGGTACAGGTCCCCTTCCCGCACCGCCGTGGCGCCGTTGACGCGCAGGATGGAGAACAGCAGCTCCAGGGCCTCCCCCTTCCGGACCGTCCCCTGGGTGTGGACGTTGACGGTGCCTCGCACTCGCGGGTCGATCAGGTAATTGATCCCTGCGATCCGGCCCAGCGTGTGGATCACTTCGTAAACGTCGGCGTTGTTGAACTTCACCAGGAACCCCCCGGCCGTAGCGGGAACAAGGCGAGGAGCGGGGACGGCGGGTGGGACCGCGGGGGCGGCGGCGGGGACCGACGGAGCGGCGCCTTGGACAGGGAGTGCTGGGGCACGGCTCCCGGGAGCGCGGCGAGGAGCGGGAACGGCGCGACCTGGGGCGGAGGGGGTCGCCGGGGCCGGGGCGACGAGAGGCGCAGGCGCCGCAGCCGGCGCGGGCGGCGCAACGGGCGCTTCCGCCGAAGGCGCGGCGGCGCCGTTGGATTCCGCCGGAGCCGGCGGATTCTCGTCCTGCAACGCGGGCGGGACGGTCTCGACGAGCGGTATATCCTCGATCCGGTCGTTCGCCTGGGGGGGAAGGGACGTGTTGTCCGCCGCCCACGCCATGGTTGCGAAGCACCCCCACACGGCCACGACAATGATGACGGCCCACCTACGGAGTTTCATCCTGTCCTCCTCGGGAAATTCCCGGGATTATCTGCCGATCGGAGACAATATGCGCTGCCGTCGGAGTCTCGCACGGTTCGATTCCAGCTCTGCCGCCGTCGGAGCCCCCGCCGCAGGGGGCGGCGCGACCGCCGGAGGCGGCGTTGCGCGTGCGGGTTGCGCCGCGGGGCCGGCGCTTCCGGCCTGCTTCGGGGGAACCGGCTGCGCCGGAGAGGCGGATGGCCTCGCCGGAGCCACCTCGGTGCGCACCGCACCCTGCGCCGGCGGACCCTTCGGCCCCCCCGCGTAGAGCGGCAACAGGAATTCCCGCTCGTCCGCGGCAAGGGTGATTCCATCCGAGCCGATTTCCTTTACGAGGAAACCGGGAAGAGCATCCCCGGGCGCGACTTCCCACCGCTCGCTCCGGCCGGCCGTCCCCTTCCCGACCACGACCCCCTTCTTGTCGTTGCCCAGCAGGAGGACGCCCAGCAGCGTGAACCGGGAAATCTCCGCATCGTAATTCCGCTTCGACTGTCCCGCCGCATCCTCCCGGTACGGCTGGCGGTCCGGCCGGAACACCGGCCTCGCCCCGACGGAAGCCGCGAGGGCGGAAAGATCCGACGGAGGCGCCGCCTCTTCCGTGGAGACGCCGATGGGGACGGCGGCCGGGGCCGAGGATACGACGCCGGCGGTCCGTATCGGCCCCGTCCAGGCCTCGTACGCGCGCCAACCGAAGAAAAGCGCCGCGAGCGCCAACGCGGGGATCACGAATCCCGGACGGTTCATTCCCTCGCCCCTCCCGCTTTCGCTTCCACCTCGGCGGCGGCCATCCCGGCGACGACCACCGAAGCCACGAGGTTCTCGCGCCGGTTCGCCATCGCGGCGCCGTAATACCCGGAATTGACGGAAAGCTTCTTCACCTTGAGTATTTTCGGATGCCGCGGTATCTGGGCGAGCAGCGATGCGAGCCCCTCCGTCGTCGTCTGGAGATCGAGCTGGACCGCCACCTCCGCGTACGCCCCTTTCTGCACCGGAGCCAGGGTGCGCACGGACGTCAGGCGGGTGTCCGGTCGCTCCAGCCACGGCTTGAGGATCCCCTGCAGCGCCGAGCCGGCGGCGGCGGGGTTGTCGCCCGGCAGGATCCCCTCTTCCATCTCTTCCAGGCGGGCTGCCGCTTCCGCGAACGCTTCGTCGATCCTCTCCTCTCCCTGCGCGGCAAGGCGGTATCGGGCAAGGGTCCCCTGGCGCTGAGGGATGGCGGCCCGGGATTTCCGGTAGGAATCGACCGCCGGGAAAACCCCGAAGCGGACCAGAGCGAACAGGAGAACGAAGGCGGCGCAAGCCAGCAGGAGGAGGCGTTCCCTCTGCGAAAGAGAGCGCAGCTTATCCCGGATGCGGTCGAAAGGATTCACGGTTTCCCCCCTTCCTTGCCTTGATTCGGAGAGGAGGAAGGCGCGTATTCGGACCGGATCTGGAACCGTTCGAGGTTGTCGGCCTGCCGGGTGATAGGAGAGACGAACTCGACCTTTCGGAACCGGCCGTCCCGGGAAAGAAGAGGGAAGATCTCGTTCGCGGAGGGGGATAAACCGTCCATTTCGACCTTTCGGTCCTCCATGCGCAGCCCGGTCAGCCAGGTCCCCGGGGGAAGGGAATCGGTCAGGTCGCGGAGGATCCGGAGGGGCGCGTCGCCGCCTGCCTTTTCCTCCCGAAGGGCGAAGATCCTCCCCTCGATCTCGCCGAGCGCGGCAAGGGAATCCTCCACGCGCGCGACCGCGGGCTGCAGGGAGGCGATCTCCCCGTCGAGCCGGCGCAATTCCTGGTTCGTCCTCAGGGCGACGGCCGCGGGCCAGGAGAGCGCAAGCAGCGCCGTGACCGCGGCGAGCGCCCCTGTGACGGTGCGGGACCACGCGCGGAAGCCGGCCCCCTCCTTTTCCGGGGAGAGGAGATCCATTCCGTTCTCGCACAACGCCGCACCGTGCGCCCCCAGCGCCTCCCACACCGGAGCGCCCTTCGCGGACCCTTCCGGTCCCGCCATGGCGTTCGCCGCGCGGCTCTCGAAGCCGTCGACCAGACGGAGGACTTCTTCCCCGGGATGCCGGAGCCTCCCCTCCAAGCGCCATCCGGCGGGGGCGATCACCCTCACCTCTCCGGGCGCCGCGGAAGGAGGAGCGTCGACCAGCGAAGCTTCCAGGAGGGAGATCGCTTCCTCCGGCGCCGATTCCGGAGAACAGGCCCTCGCGGAGGAAAAGAGCGGGCCCGCACTTTCCATCACGGCGCACTCCACCATTCCGTCGAGGCCCCGCAGGACCGCGCGGAGATCTCCCGCTTTTCCCTCCGTCTCGCCGGCCGCTTCGCAGGCCGCGGAAAGCGCGCACGCGGAAGGGACCGCCCCGACGAGGGTGAGCCCCGCCCGGGAAACCAGCTCCTCCCATCGGCCGATGTAATCCGAAGGTGCGGCGGCGACGACCTGGGGGACGTTTTTTTCGCCCGCCGTCGGTGCCGCGCGACGCCAATGGAACTTCAGCCGCGAAGCGGGGAACGGGAAGAGCCGGTCCAGCTCCAGCGCGAGGGCGGGCCGCAGGTCCTTCTCCTTCAACGGCGGCAGGGAGACCCGCGCGAAGAACACCTTGTCGGCCGGGATGGCGAGCCGCGCCTCGCCGCCCGCCAGGCCGTTGCGCGCGACGAAATCGGAAAGGATATTCCCGGCCTCCTCCAGCCGCGCCTGCTCCCGGTCGCCCCGCAGCTCGAATACGGCCGGCGGCGCCGCGACGGAAGAACGGCCCAAACCGGACCGGACCGCGGAAAGCGCAAGGCGCCTCCCCGAAGGATCGATCCCCACCACCGTCCGGAAGAGATTCACGGGTTCACCGCCTCCTCGCCCGCCGCAACGTAGTCCGTCCAGCGCCGTATCTTGACCGATTTCGGGCCGACGCCGCCGGTTTCCGCCTGGCACTCGCCATATCGCGCGATCTTTCCGCCGGCCTTCCCGATCGACCGGATCGTGTAGACCCCGGAGAGCCGGGACGTGGAAAGGATCGAAAGCGTCCCGGCCGGGAGGCCTTGCCCGGCAAGGAACGACGCCACTTCGGCCGGCGAACGGAAAGGGTCCTCCCGGCGGCGCG
>JACRMU010000133.1 GCA_016219515.1 Deltaproteobacteria bacterium | reverse complement strand
TGCGGAGCCGTTCCGGGCCGTGCGAAAGAGGTATCGCCGCTTTCTCAACCCCTGGAAATCGTCGACACGAGGGCCTTTCCGAACTCCCGGGCGGCGGGGGGTCCGTTGGCGGTCACCACGTTTCCGGAGACCGCCACGGGCTTCCGTACGAACACGGCGCCCCCTTTTTGCATCTCCTTCCGGGATTCTTCGGTTTCGTAGCAGGTGGCTTCGATTCCCTTGAGGACCCCCGCGATCGCCAGGGTCGCCCCGGACAGGCAGATCCCCCCGACCACTTTTCCGGCGGCTTTCGCATCCCGCAGCAATTTGTGCAGGTCCCCGTCGTTCCAGAGGTGCTCGGGCGTGCCCCGCCCTCCGACCGCCACCACCGCGTCGTAGTCGGCCGCTTTGGCGTCCCTGATCCGCAGGTCGGGGTGTTCCACCGCGCCCAGCATCCCCTTGGCGGGCGCCTTCTCCCGGGCTGCGACCGATACGCTCGCGCCGGCGCTTGCCACTTCCTCCCTCGGATGGGCGAGCTCCTCGTCCCGGAAATTCTCCTGGCAGATGACGAACAGCACCTTTTTTCCCGCCAGAGGCTTCATCGCGGCTCCTCCTTTTCGCGCATCGGCGCTTTCCTTCCTTTGCCTGATCCGCTTACTTTCATTTTACCTCCGCACCGGGATCGATTATCTTTTCGTGTAGCGCTTTGAACGCCACTACGGGGTCGAAGGAGAGGGATATGAAGGACACGCTGAAGGTCGGACTCACGCATACCCACAAGTTCCGCGTCCCGGAAAACAAGACGGTGCCGCACCTCTACCCGGAGTCGAAAGCGTTCCAGGAGATGCCGAAGGTTTTCGCCACCGGCTTCATGGTGGGGCTGATGGAGTGGGCGTGCATCGAGGCGATGGCCCCCCACATGGATCCGGGGGAGGGGAGCGTCGGAACGCTGATCAACGTGACGCACACGGCCGCCACGCCGCCGGGGATGGAAGTGACGGTCCAGGTCCGGTGCATCGGCGTGGAAGGCCGGCGGACCGTCTGGGAGATCGAGGCGAAGGACGAGGTCGAGGCGATCGGCAAGGGGACCCACGAACGGTTCTCGGTCGACTACGCGAAGTTCAACGCCCGCATCGCCAAGAAGGCCGGCGGGGCGTGAGGCAAACCCCGTAACAAAAGGGTAGATTTCCCGCGGGCGGACGGCGGCCCCGTCCGCCCGCGTTTCCCTTCTTGCCCCGGTTCTCAGCCGGGCACCCGTTCTCACAATTCCAAATCCGTATCCGATTGCCGATCCCGGAAGCCGCGTACGCCGCAGGGGGCCTCGGAGGCGCAGCGACTTCCGGGACTCTTTACCTACCGCCCGGTAAGTTTCTCTTGACATCGCGCCGTCATTATTGTACCTACCGGTAGGTAGAACAATGACGGAGGTCCCTTTCGTGAGCGGAAAGAAGAAGGCGGTGAGAACGGCGGCGGCTCCGGCGCAGGACGTCGCGGTCCGGGAGCGCCTGTTGAAAAGCGCGCTCGGGCTCTTCAACCGCAAAGGGTACGCGGGGGCAAGCGTCCGCGAAATCGTGGAGGCGGCGGGGGTCTCCAAGCCGGTCCTCTACTACTACTTCCGGAGCAAGGAAGGCATCTACCTCGATCTGATGCGGGAGGGGTTCTCCCGGTTCGACGCTCTCCGCGACGCGTTGCGCGGGGAGGTAGGGAGCGCCGCGGAGAGGATCCGGGGTCTCTGCGGAGGGGCCTACGGACTCTTACGCGACCGCATCGAAGTCGTGCGGCTGATGTACGCCATCTATTACGGTCCGCCGCAGGGAGCGCCGTTTTTCGATTTCGAGGCGTACCACTTCAAATTCCAGGAT
>JACRMU010000104.1 GCA_016219515.1 Deltaproteobacteria bacterium | reverse complement strand
ATCCCTATCCCGCATTTCTCACCAGGGTTCGTCGCGAGGCGGTGGAGACGGGTATGGATACAAGGCGTCGCGACCGAGGGCACCGCAGGCGTAGTTTAAACTACGTCGAGGAGCCCGACCGAGCGCAACGCAGTAGACATGCCCGTATCCGCTGCCGCAGCAGAAGCCTGGTGAGAAATGCGGGCCGGGGAGGGGGGTGTCCATGAACGGTTCGCGGCCGACGCCGGCTCCCGGCTCCGACACCTCCCTTCTCCGAGTCCCGCCGCACAACCTGGCGGCCGAGCAGGCGGTGCTCGCCTCCATTCTCCTCAACAACGATTTGATGAATTCCGCGCTGGAGATCCTCCGCCCGGAGGACTTCTACCAGGGCGCCCACCGGACGCTGTTTTCCGTGATGCTCGACCTCTACGACAAGGGAAGGGCGATCGACCAGCTCACCCTCTCCACGGCGCTCAGCGACCGGGGGGTGGAAGGGGAAGTGGGCGGGCTTGCCTACCTCTCCGACCTCATCCAGAACGTTCCCACCACCGCAAACGTCTCCGAGTACGCCCGGCTGGTGAAGAACACGGCGATCCTGAGGAAGGCGATCTCCGTTGCCCAGCAGATCACCACGTCCGCGTTCCAGGGGGTGTCCGAGGTCGACGAGTTCCTCGACCAGACGGAACAGGCGATCTTCGCCATCGCCGAGGAGAAGATCAAGCCCTCCTACTACACGATGGCCGAGATGGCCAAGGAGTCGATGAAGGAGATCGAGAAGCTCTACGAGAAAAAGGAGCTGATCACCGGCGTCCCCTCCGGCTTCCGCGACCTCGACCAGCTCACCTCTGGCTTCCAGCGGTCGGACATGGTCATCGTTGCGGCGCGCCCCAGCATGGGGAAGACCGCCTTCTGCCTCGATGTCGCACGAAACGCATCGGTCAAGCACAAGCTCCCCGTGGCGATCTTCTCCCTGGAAATGAGCCGCCACCAGCTTGCGCTGCGGATGATCTGCTCGGACGCGCGGGTCAACTCCAAGCGTCTCCGCAGCGGGTACCTCGCGCAGGACGAGATGAACCGGATCGTCGCGCCGGTCGGCCGGCTCTCCGAGGCCCCGATCTACATCGACGCCTCGGATTCCCTCACCGCCCTCGAGCTGCGGGCGAGGGCGCGCAGACTCAAGAAGGAGAAGGACATCGGGCTGATGGTGGTCGACTACCTGCAGCTCATGCGCGGCGGCGCGACATTCCGCAGCTCCTCGGACAACCGCGTCCAGGAAGTGTCGGAAATCTCCCGCTCGCTCAAGGGGCTGGCCAAGGAGCTCAACATCCCGGTGCTCGCCATTTCGCAGCTGAGCCGCAGCGTGGAAAATCGCACGGATAAACGGCCACTTATGTCGGATCTTCGTGAAAGTGGGGCCTTAGAGCAGGATTCGGACTTAATACTATTTATCTATCGCGAGGAGATGTACACAAAGGGGGACACCCCGGAGGACAAGAAAGGGATCGCCGAGGTGATCATCGGGAAGCACCGCAACGGCCCGACGGGCGAAGTCAACCTCGCCTTCCTCTCCCCGTACACCCGCTTCGAAGACCTGGCGAAAGATTACGAGTAGGTCGCGACCTAAAGTAACGCTTATCGTTGGGGGACGGAGCCCGAGGCGGCTTCGATCGCTGCGCGGATGCGGGGGAGCGCTTCCTGCGCCGCTTTCTCTCCCTCCAGGATCGCTTCGTGCCGCTTGTTGAAGTCGCTCGCCCCGATGTGGCCCACCTTGGGCCGGATCACGATGTCCGCCCGGGATAGCTGTATGGAGGAGAGCTTCGCGTACATAATTCCGATCGAGTGGAGGAGGGTATCCACCGTGCTCTCGGGCGCCGATCCCCCGTCGTGGTCCGCGGAGATATCCACGGCGATGACGATGTCGGCCCCGTGCCTCCTTGCCGCGTCCACCGCAACGGGGCTCACGACGCCCCCGTCCACGTACGTCCGGGCGCCGATTCGCACGGGACGGAAAATTCCGGGGATCGAGCAGCTCGCGCGCACGGCCTTCCCCGTGTTCCCCGTCCCGAAAACCATTTCCTGTCCGCTCTGGATGTCGGTGGCGACGGCGTAGAAGGGGATCCTCATGCTCTCCAGCGGCGTGTTCCGGACGGCCCGGTTCACGTACTCCTCCAGTTTTTCCCCCTTGATGAAGCCGTTGTCGGGGACGGTGAGGTCGGCGATGTCGCCTTTTTCGATGGAGAAGGCGAGCCGCTGCAACTGGTAGGTGTTGTAGCCGTAAGCGTAGAAGCATCCCACGAAACTTCCCGCGCTCGTGCCGACGATCATGTGGACGGGGATCTTGTTGGCTTCCAGGACCTTCAGGACGCCGATGTGGGCAAACCCTTTCGACGAGCCGGCGCCGAGGGCGAGGGCCACTTTCGGTGCCTTGGGAGACGGTTGGACGGCGGGCGGCGAGATTACCTCCCGGTGCGCGCAGGATGCGCAGAATAGAAGCGCTGCCAAAAGAATACCATGCGCTCCGTGAATCCGCATCGTTCCTTCTCCTCCTTCAGCCGCCGAAGAGCGTCCGGCGCCCTTCGAGCGACGGGAATCCTTCCGCGATCCACCGCTCGACCATCGATTTTGCGGCCCTTGCCGCGTCGGCGAGCGGTTCCCCCAGGGCCATGCGGGCCGCCAGGGCCGACGCAAGGGCGCAGCCGGTGCCGTGCGCGTCGCCGCGCGGCGTTCCCCCGCCCGGGGAGAGGAGCGTCACCAGGCGCTCCTCGAATACGATGTCGACCCCCCGCTTCCCCTTCCAGGGGAAGTGCCCGCCCTTGAGGAGGATGGCTGCGCCTGCGGCGAAGGAGAGGTCCCTCGCCGCCAGGATCGCCTCGCCGAACGAGCGGATTTTCCTGTCGAGGATCTTCTCGGCTTCCGGCAGGTTCGGGGTGAGGACGTCCGCGCGCAGAAGCAGCTTCCGGTACGCCGGTAGAGCGTTCCGGGCGAGGAGGGCGCCCCCCGCGGAGGCGCGCAGAACGGGATCGAGAACGACGGGGAGGCGCGGGTTCCTCTCCAGGAAGGAGAGGATCGACTCCGCCGCCGGCCGGGTCCCCACCATGCCGATTTTCACCGCGCGGACGGGGAAGCTCTTCACGGCGCACGCAAGGGAACGGTCGATGACATCCCGCGGGATGGGGACGACGCGAAGAAATGCGGCCGTCGACTGGACGGCGATGCAGGAGGGGACGGCGGCGGCGTACCCGCCCGCGGCGTGGATCGCCTTGGCGTCCATCAGGACCCCCGCGCCGCCGGTCGGATCGTAGCCGCCGAAGGCCAATATTACCGGCGGGACGTTTCTTCTTCCCATATCCGCAGGAACTCCCTGGTCCGTTCCCGGACCCCCGGCCCGGTGAACAGGTCCGAGATCACGGCGAAGGCGGCGGCGCCCGCCCGGATCACTTCGCGCACGTTTCCCCGCGTGATGCCCGAAATGGCGACCGCGGGGATGGAGACCGCCGAGGCGACTTCCGCGACGAGTTTGGGCCCGCGCGGCTCCAGCGCATCCCCCTTGCTCATCGTCCGGAAGACGGCCCCCACGCCGACGTAGTCGGCCCCCTCCGCTTCCGCTTTCTTCGCCTCGGGGACGTTGTGGGTGGAGGCCCCCAGCAGGAAATGTTCCGGGACGATCCGCCGCGCCGCGGGGAGCGGGAGATCGTCCTGCCCCAGGTGGCAGCCGCCGGCCCCGGAAAGGAGCGCGACGTCGAGCCGGTCGTTGACCACGAAAAATGCGCCCGCATCGCGGCACGCCCGGGCGAATCGTTTTGCCCGCGAGAGCAGGAGCCGCGGGAAGGCCAACTTGTCCCGGTACTGGACCAGGCGGCATCCGCCGGCCAGCGCTTCCGCGAGCGCCCGGTCGAGCAGTTTTTCCGGGTCGCCTCCCTCGCGGATCGCCACGGAGGGGTCGAGGATTCCATACAGGCCGGAGATGCGCGCGGCCTTGCCGGCGCTCAACGGGACTTCCTTTTCTTCTTCTTGCTCTTCGGTTTGGGGAGGAGCGAGAGCGCCGCCAATTTTTTCCGGAGCGTGTTCCGGTTGATCCCCAGGATGCCGGCGGCCTTGATCTGGTTCCCGCGGGCGGCCTCCATCACCACTTTGATGAGCGGCTTTTCCATCTGGCGCAGGAAGAGGGCGTGAAGGTCCTCCTCGTCCTCGATGGAGTCCCCTAAGCGGCGCACGAATTCCCGGACGCGCTCCTCGATCACCTGCTCGAGGGGGGCGGTGGCGAGGTCGGGCGCCCCTTCCGCTTTCGCAAGCTCGCGGGCCACCTCCTCCCGGCGCAGGAGCTTCCCGGCGGAGAGGACCGCCAGCCGCTGGACGAAATTCTCAAGCTCCCGGACGTTCCCCTTCCAGTTGCGGGATGAGAGCTCCTCCAGCGCCTCCTTGGAGAACGACTTCGGGGGCCGGGCGAGGAGGGTGCAATATTTCTGGAGAAAGAAATCGGAGAGGAGCGGGATGTCTTCCTTCCGCTCGGACAGCGGGGGAACCCGGACGGGGAAGACGTTCAGCCGGTCGAAGAGGTCCTCGCGGAACTTCCCGTCCGCCGTCAGCCGCCGCAGGTCCCGGTTGGTGGCCGCGATCACCCGCCCCTGGAACCTCAGCGGACGGTTCGACCCCAGCCGCGTGAACTCCTTCTCCTGGAGGACGCGCAGCAGCTTCGCCTGCAGCTCCAGGGGGGTGTCGCCGATTTCGTCCAGGAAGAGCGTCCCTCCCATGGCGGCTTCCAGCTTCCCCTCGCGCGCCGTTTCCGCGCCGGTGAACGCCCCCTTCTCGAATCCGAACAGCTCGGCCTCCTGCAATTCCCTCGGGATGGCGGAGGTGTTGACCGCGACGAAGGGGCCGCCGGGGGAGCCCAGGTCGTGGATGCATCGGGCCACCAGCTCCTTGCCGACGCCCCGCTCGCCCAGGAGGAGGACCGTGGCGTCGGAGTCGGCCACCTTCCCGACGCTCTGGAACACCTCCAGGATGGCGCGGCTCTTCCCCACGATCCGGGCCGACCGCCACTCCTCGGCGTCTTCCGCGCGGAAGGGGCGCTCCCGGGAGGAGGATTCCTTCTCCAGGTCCTTGAGCAGCTTTTCGATGTACTCGATGTCGAAGGGCTTGGTGATGAATTCCGCCGCGCCCGCCCGGGTGGAGCGCGCCGCCGCGTCGGGGCGACGGACCGCGGTCATGATGAAGAACCGTGTCGGCGACTTCCTCGCCTGGACGCGTTCGAGGACCTCGATCCCCTCCACCCCGGGCATCCGGATGTCCACGAAGGCGGCGGCATAGGGGGTTTTCGACAGCAGGGAGAGCGCCTTGTCGCCGTCCTCGGCGAGGTCGGCGGAATACCCCATCCCCGTCACCGTTTTTTTTATGACTCAGCGGATGCTCTCGCCGTCGTCTGCGCTCAGGACTTTTTTCCACGGGGCGCTTTCTTCCCGGGTTCTACGGGAAGGGATATTTTAACCGTCGTTCCCGCTCCCCGCACGGACTTTATTTCCAGCTTTCCGCCGTTGCGGGTGACGGCCTGGCGGGCCATCACCAGCCCCAGGCCCGTCCCCTTGGGCTTCGTCGTGTAGAAGGGGAGAAACGCCTTCCGGGAGTCCTCCTCGGACATCCCCGCCCCGTCGTCCGCGATGGAGATCTCGAGGAAGGACCGCTTCCGCCCTCTTCCGCGGCTCACCCGGAAATTGACGTTCATCCGGGCGTGGATCCGGATCGTCCCTTTCCGCTCGATCGCCTCCACCGCGTTCTTCAGGATGTTGACGACCGCCCGGAAGATCGTGTCCGGATGGCCCGAAACGTCGGGGAGGCTCGGGTCGACCTGCCGCTCGAAGACGATCTCCTTCCCCTGGGCGCGGACCTCCGCCTTGAGTAGCTCCTCGGCCTCGAGCAGGAGAGGATACAGGGGGAATGGCCTGGGGTTCCGGGGAGATTTTCCGATTTCGAGCATCTTCTCGACGAGATCGTTGATCCGCTCCGCCTCCCGGTGGAGAAGGCGGATCCCCTCCCCGCGCTCCTCTTCGGACGCCTCCTTCCGGAGGATCCACTGGGCCGCGCCCAGGATCCCCCCGAGGGGATTCTTGATCTCGTGGGCGATGCCGTAGGCGAGCATCTGCATCTCTTCGGCGCTGAGCGCCGCCTGCTCCTCCCGTTCCACCATCGTGAGAATCTCCGCCGGCTTCATCGACAGCACGGCGCCCTGCAGCTCTCCCCCCGGCCCGGAGAGGGGAGAGGCCCCGATGATGACCGACAGGGGGGGAAGTTCCGGTCCCCGGCGAGGGAGCCGGAGCTCGACGTCGAACCCCGTCACGGCGGCGTTCTCCTCCAGCGATTTCCGCGTGATGCGGACGGCCGAGGGGCTCCCGCGGAAAAGCGTCCGGTAATGCCTTCCTTTAAGGACCTGCGCCGATCCCTGGAGGATCTCCTCCGCGGCGGGGTTCATGTAGACGAGTTTTCCGTCCCCGTCGAACACCAGGATCCCGGTGTTGACCGATTCGAGCGCGTACTGATGGAGGTCGCTCAAAAGAAACGCTCGACGGCGGCGCGGAAGTCGTCGAGAGTGGAAACCCTCACCAGCTCGGCGCGGAACGCAGCCGCCCCCGGGGTCCCCCGGCTGTACCACGCCAGGTGCTTGCGCATTTCGCGGATCCCGGCGTCCCCCTTGCGGCGGTGCATCTCCTCTCCGTGGCGAAGGATCAGGGCCCGCCGCT
>JACRMU010000103.1:809-2222 GCA_016219515.1 Deltaproteobacteria bacterium | reverse complement strand
GGTGCAGTACGCCGGGCAATGGGCGGGGAGGCTCCTCCGGTTCTACATCCGGGGGAATCCGTTCGTATCGAGGAAGTAGGCGCCGCCTAATACCGGCGGTCGTCGAACGTCCGGCGGGTCTTTCTCTCCGACCGCGGAAGGGATCCGTACGGCAGGATCTCCACCGCGCACGAGATCATCAGATTCCGCTTGATCTCCCGGGAGATCTCCCCGGATAGCGCCCCGTCGGATATTTGCGCCGCCTGGGTGGCGCGTTCCACCTTGAGGGTCATGTAATCCTTCCCGTCCTCGCGGCGCGTAAAGTGGGACTGGTACTCGCTCCCCGCCCCGTTCACCTGGGAGAGCACCTCGTCCACCTGCCCCGGGTAGATGTTGACGCCCCGGAATACCACCATGTCGTCGGACCGCCCGAGGATCCGGTCGTGCCTCGGCAGGATGCAGCCGCACGGGCAATCCCCCTCGACGAACCGTGTGAGGTCCCGGGAACGGTACCGGATGAGCGGCGCCGCCTCCTTGCAGAGCGTGGTGTACACCATCTCCCCGATCTCGCCGGGAGCCACCGGCGCAAGGGTCTCCGGGTCGAGCAGCTCCAGGATGTAATGGTCCGCCCAGTAGTGGATCCCGGACTCGGCGTCGCAGGAGAGCCCCGTTCCCGGACCGTACAGCTCGGTCAACCCCGGGATGTCGTATACCCGGTCCACGCCGAGCAGCTCCCGGATGGTCGCGATCATGGCGTCGCTGGTACGCTCCGCGCCGAGGATGCCCTTGCGCAGCTTCAACCGGTCGCGGATCCCCCGCGCCTGGACCTCTTCCGCCAGGAGCAGCCCCATCGACGCGGTGCAGCAGAGGGCGGTCGTCTGGAGGTCCAGCAGGAACGTGCACTGGAGGTCCAGGTTGCCGGGTCCCGCCGGGATGGTCATCGCGCCGAGCTTCTCCGCCCCCAGCTGGAAACCCGCGCCCGCCGTCCACAACCCGTACCCCACGCAGATCTGGACCCTGTCCTCCCGGGAAAGCCCCGCCAGCTCGTAGCACCGGGCGAACATGTAGAGCCAGTCGTCGATGTCCTTCTGCGTGTAGCACAGGATCTTCCGCTTTCCGGTGGTCCCCGAAGAGGAGTGTATCCGGACGATCTCCCGCGGGTCGACCGAGAGGAGCGGCAGGGGGTAGCCGTCCCGCAGATCGTCCGCATCGGTGAACGGAAGCCTTGCGAGGTCGCCGATCGACCGGATGTCGCCCGGCGACACGCCCGCCCCCTCCAGCCGGCCGCGGTAAAAGGGCGAATTCCGGAACGCGTGGGACACCGTCCACCGCAGCCCTTCGAGCTGGAACGCGGGAAGGTCCCGCTTCGAGGCGTACTTCGGGGGAAATCGCGTGAGCATCACCGGTACCTTATACCCTCCCGCGCTCCATTCC
>JACRMU010000103.1:0-778 GCA_016219515.1 Deltaproteobacteria bacterium | reverse complement strand
CTCGCGAGGATGAACCCGAGCAGCACCAGGTTCGCCCCCTGGGGATTCCCCACGTCGCGCGCGATCCCTTCGGCGTCGATCGCGTGCACCGGGAACGGAAACCGTTCCCCCCGGAACGACTTCGCGCCCACCACCGCCCACCCGGACGGTGCGAGAAATCCGCTGTGGGCCGAGAGGTTCTCCTCTTTGAGCGCGACGAGCCCGTCGGCCGTGCCCGCGCGGATCAGGGGGCTCTCGAACGCGCCGACCTTCAGATGAGAGACGACGATCCCCCCGCGCTGCGCCATCCCGTGGGTCTCGGACGTGAGGACGGGAAGGCCGCCGGCGATGGCCGCCTCCGCGAGGAGGCGGGTGATGAAGAGGACCCCCTGCCCGCCGACCCCGCTCACGAGGATCTGCTGGCGGGCCGCCCCTTCCGCCCCTCCGACCGGGCTCACCGTCCCTCCCCTTCCGCGTGACGGGATACGATCGCGCCGACGGGGCACACGTCGACGCAGACGCCGCACCCGGTGCAGAGCAGCCCGTCGACGTCCACCCGGTTCCCCTCCGCGTCGTAGACGAGCGCGGGGCATTCGAACTGCGTCGTGCAATGACGGCACCCGGTGCATTCGTCGGTGACGACGATCGTGACTCCCGCGGGCAGCCTCCCCGACCGCGCGAGGTCCATCACGCACGGCTCCCGGGCGATGACCACGGCGGGCCCGTTTTCCCGGCTGTACGCGAGAGCCTCCCGGAGCAGCGAAACGAACTCCCCGAACCGGCCCGGGACTCCCACTTG
>JACRMU010000102.1 GCA_016219515.1 Deltaproteobacteria bacterium | reverse complement strand
GACCACGACTTCCTGCTCAAGGGCGACGTCTTCACGATGGACGTCATCGAGAAGTGGATCGAGTACAAGATCGACGCCGAGGTCAACCCGATCAAGATGCGGCCGACCCCGCACGAGTTCTTCCTCTACTTCGACTGCTAAGGCCCGGCCCTCGTCAACCCAACGGCATCAAGGGGCCCCTTCGGGGGCCCCTGTCGTTTCTCCGCCCTCCGTAATTCGTTCTTTCCTTCGCAATCCGATCTGAATATTCTAATCGGCATGCAATTTCGACTATGTTTCCAATCCGTAGTCGTTCTTCTTTTTCTTGCGCTTCTTGGCCCGGTTATCGCCTCCGCGGGGGAGCAGGACAACGCCGCGGTGTCGCCGACGGTTTCCCTCGAGGAAGCGGTGCGCACGACGCTATCGAACGCGCGGGAGGTCCGGCTTGCGGGTCAGGACGTCCGCATCACCGCGGAGGGGAAGACCCGCGCTCAAGCCGGGTGGCTCCCCCGGCTGGATGCGAGCAGCGACTACACCGCCCTCTCGGAGCCCCCTTCCGCGATTATCATGGGGCTTCCCCAGCAGACGGCGGACCAGAACATCTGGCGCGCAAGGGTCACCGCCGAGCAGACGCTCTACGATTTCGGCCGGACGCGGTCCCGCGTGGACCAGGCGCAGGCGCGGGTCGAAACCGCGGAAAAGGTGGAGGGGCTGACCCGCGAACGGCAGGCGCTCGATGCGATCTCGGCGTTCCTGGCCGCGAGGCGGGCCGAGGAGTTGCGGCTGGTCGCCGAAGAATCGCTCGCCGCGGCGAAGGACCACCGGCGGGTGGCGGGGGACCAGTACGAATTCGGGGTCGTGGCGAAAAACGACGTACTCGCTGCGGATGTGCAGGTCGCCAACGCGGAGTCCGTGCTCATCGTAGCCGAGAACCAGGTGGAGCTTTCCCGCTCCCGGCTGGCGCTCCGGATGGGATATTCCGGGGATCGGTCCGTGACGCCCGCCAGGGGGCCTTTCACCGCCCCGCAGGATGGACTTCCCCCGATGGGCGAGAGTCTTCGCGCCGCGCTCGGCAAACGCAGCGAGCTGCAGGCGCAGGACGCCTCCATCCGGGAGGGAGAGGCGGCGCTCGCGGGAGCGAAATCCGAGTTCGCCCCGACCTTCTTCGGGCAGGGCGGCTACCAGTACGAGGCCAACGATTTGAATCCGCACAAGAGCGTCTTCTCGCTGGTCCTCGGCGGGAAACTGAACCTGTTCTCCGGCTTCTCCGACGAGGCGGCGAAGCGGCAGGCGCTCCTTTCGGTCGACCGGCGGAAAGAGTCGCTCTCCAAGCTGCGGGACGAGATCGCGCTCGAGGTGAAGGCGGCGCACCTGTTCGTGGCCGAGGCGGAGAAGAGGAAAGCGGTGGCCGAAACGGCCGTCGCGCGCGGCGAGGAGAACCTGCGCATCCAGAACGACCGGTACATGGAGGGGCTGGCCATCTCCACCGAGGTGCTTGATGCCCAGACGCTTCTCACGCGCGCCAAGGTCGACCGGCAGAACGCCGCGTACGATGTTTACGAGGCGCGTTACCGCCTGCTCGCCGTCCGGGGCGAGCTGTTGGAGTTTCTCAATCCGCTGATCGGCGCCGGACGGTAGTCCGTTGTCCGTCCGCCTGCAGGGGTCGTTCCTTTCTGCGTGTCTCCTCGCGCTGGTCCTTTCCGCCTGCTCCAGCACAAACGACGGGACGATCGCGGTCCGGCTTCAATATCCGCAGGAGGGGAGCCTCTCCGCGCCGTCCGGCCGCGCGGCGGGGGATGCGCCGCGGCCTCTCTATTCGAAGTTGCCCGGGAACCGCATCCTCATCCGGGTGCTTGCACCGCACATCGCGACGCCGATGGAGGCGTGGTTCGACCGGTCGGCAGGCAGGGGAGAGATCGCCGGGATTCCGCCGGGCACACGGATCG
>JACRMU010000078.1:3321-10556 GCA_016219515.1 Deltaproteobacteria bacterium | reverse complement strand
CCTTTTCCGTTCGCAAGCCCCAGGAGGATCCCCTCCAGCAGCCCCGCGTCGCTCACCACCAGTTTTTCCGCGCCGAACCTCTCCATCGCCGCAACGGCCTGGCAGGCCCCGGGAACGATGTATCGCTCCCGCCCCTTTTCCATCCCCGGCAGGCGAAGGCGCTCCTTTTCATCGAGGCGCCCCAGCCGCTCCTTCCAGTATCGCAGTCTTTCGATCGACATCTCGTACCCGTCGATCTTTTCCGGACGGTACCTCTTCATCCTCCGATCCAGCGCCGCAAGCGTCGTGAAGGTCCCCGCGGTGCCCACCAGCCGCCGGAACTTCCGCGTCCCCCACGCCGCCGTCCCCGAGAGGATCCGCTCGGAAAAATAGAGCCGCATGTTCCGAATCTGCCAGGCTTCCGGCGGATCGGAGAGAGGCAGCAGGCCGCACGCAACCACCACGCCGATGGGCAGGCTGACCGATTCGCCCCTGCCCGGGCCCGCGATGAATTCCGTGCTCCCCCCCCCGATGTCCATCACGACGGCGTTTCCCCCGCCGCGGAGGCGCGAACCGATCCCGTTCCACGTCCGCATCGCTTCTTCGGCGGCCGAGATGACCTCGACCTTCACTCCCGCCGCGGCGGACGCCTCAAGGAACGCGTCCCGGTTCCGGGCTTCCCGCAGCGCCGCCGTGCCGCATGCCCTGTACTGTACCACGCCGAGGGCGTCCATCCGCCCGCGGAATTCCCGAAGAGCGGATACGGAATCCGCGAATTCCTTCTCGCCGATCCCGCCGGTGGCCCGAATCTCCTTTCCCATCCCGGTGATCCGCCGCATCCGTTCCACAGGGCGCAACTTTCCCCGGTTCCGCTCCGCGACGAGCATGCGGACCGTGTTGGTCCCGATATCAAGGGCTGCCAGAATCTTCATCTTTTTCCAACGACCCGATGATGCTGGCGCAGAAGAGATAGGCGGCAGAGAACAGGTAAGCCACGATTATAAAACAGACGATGCTGAACAGGGAACCGTAAATTACATTCAACTTGCTGAATTTCTTGACATAAAAGGTAAAACCGGCCCGGATGGCGTACAGGAACAGCAGAAACGCAAGACTTCCCGCCATCGCGTTTTCCAGCCGGACGCGCTGCGGGGAAAGGTGCCGGTAGCTCAAAACCCCCGCCGCGAAAAGGATTCCCGCCAGCGCCGCGTCGGCGATCCCCGCGAGAAGAAAGTGGAACGCGGCGTCCCATCCCGCGGACATCCCCTTGGTGAGAATGGAAAGCCCCTTCCAAAGAGGCGGGATCACGATGGCCGCCGCCGAGAGGACGATGAGGACGAGCACCAGCGCCACGTGGAACGTCGCGGAGCGCAAGAACCGCTTCTCCCTGGGCGTGCCCATCATCACCGCGAGCGAGGTGTGCACGGCGTCGGTGGCGGAAAAGGAGGACGCCAGGAGCAGGACGGTCCCGAGGACCCCGAAGGTGGAGCCGGACGCGAAGAGCTTCCGCAAGTTCGGCACGAGGACCTGCGCTCCGTAGGGGAACGTCTCCTTGAGGATGGCGGCGAGCATCGAGAACGGGAGCTCGTTGCGCCCGATAAACAAGGAGGTCGCGGCGAACACCAGGAAGAGGACGGGGATCGAAGCAAGCAGCAGGTTGAATGCGATCGCGGCGCTGTACACGAATCCGTGGCTTCGCACGAAGTGGGCGGCCCCTTCCTTGATCACCCGCAGGGCCCGCTGCGAAGACAGTCTCATCGTTCCCGGTACACGATGCGGAGGGGCGACCCGTCGAAGCCGAAGTTGTCGCGGATCTTGTTTTGCAGGTAGCGGGTGAAGGATTCCGGGATGCCGCTCTTGTCCTTCACGAAAACTGCGAACGAGGGCGGCATCACGCCGATCTGCGTCATGTAGAGCGCCCGGTTCCTCCCCTCCTTCGACGGGATGGGAACGGTGTAGACGAACGCCTCCGCCATCCGGTTGAGGACGGCGGTGGGCACCCTGTGCCGGAAGCTTTTGAACGCCTCCTCGATCTTCCGGAAGAGCAGCGGGAACCCCTTCCCGTTGAGCGACGACACCGGGACCACCGAGGCGAAGGCGGCGTACCCAAGCCCTTCATGGATCTTGTGGAGCCCCGCGCGCCTTCCCTCATCCCCCTTCCACTTGTCCGCCTTGTTCGCGGCCACCACCACCGCGCGCTCCTCGTTCAGCACGTACCGGAGGATCTGCTGGTCCTGGTGGGTGAGCCCCTCGGGGCCGTCGATCATCAGCACGGCGACGTCGCACCGCTTGAGGGATTCCAGACTTTTCAACACGGAGAACTTCTCCAGCACGTGCTCCGTCTTTCGCTTCGCCCGGATCCCCGCCGTGTCGATGAGCAGGTACCGCTTCCCCTCGTGCTTCACCAGGACGTCGATCGCGTCCCGGGTCGTCCCGGGGATTTCGGAGGCGATGACCCTCTCGTATCCCGCCAGCGTGTTGACCAGCGTGGACTTCCCGACGTTCGGGCGCCCGACGACGGCGATCCGCGAAACGGCTTCCTCTTGCGGCGCCGCCTCGGCCGCGTCGGTTTCGGGGACGAGCGCGGCGATCTCCCGCAGGAGATCGTCCACTCCCCTTCCGTGCTCCGCGGAGACGGGATAGATGCGGCCGACGGCCAGCTCGTGGAACTGGTCGACCCCTTCCGCTCCCGCGCGCGCGTCCACCTTGTTGGCGGCCAGGAAGAACCGCTTCTCCCGCTCCCGGAGCATCTGCGCGATCTCCTTGTCCAGCGGCAGGAGGCCGTCGCGCGCGTCCACCAGGAAGATGACCGCGTCGGACTCGTAGATCGCCCGCAGGACCTGGCCGCGCACCTTGGAAAGGAGGTCGTCGTCTTCCTTGCCGGGGGAGAGATACCCGCCGGTATCGATCAGGTGGAACCGCTTCCCGTCCCATTCGACGGGGAGCGACACCAGGTCGCGCGTCACCCCCGGCTGGCCGAAGATGATCGCCCGCCGCTTCCCCGCGATCCGGTTGAACAGCGTCGATTTCCCGACGTTCGGCCGTCCGACCAGCGAAACGGTGAACCCGGTCTTAGACATATCCCAGCCGCCGCAGCATCGTCTCGTGCCGGCTCCAGACCCTCTCGACCTTTACGAACAGCTCCAAGTATACCCGTTCCCCGGTTTCTTTCTCCAGTTCCAGGCGCGCTTCCGTTCCGATCTTTTTCAGCATCTGCCCGCCCCGCCCGATGATGATCCCCTTCTGCGACTCCCGCTCCACGCAGATCTCCCCCCGGATCCGGACCAGGTTCTGCCCCGGCTCCTCCTTGTACTCCTCGATCGTCACGGCGACGCTGTACGGAAGCTCCTCCGAAAGCGCCTCGAACAGCTTTTCCCGGACGATCTCCTTGGCGATGAACCGCATCGGGAGGTCGGTGAGGTCTTCCTCGGGATAATAGGCAGGCCCAGCGGGCAGAAGGGAGAAGAGACGGTCGAGAAAATCCCGGACCCCCTTTCCGGTCGCCGCGGACATGAGAAACCCTTCCTTATATAATCCCCCGCCCATCAGGGCTCCGAGCCGCCGCCTTCCCTCGGCCTCCCCCATCCGGTCCACCTTGTTCACGACGAGCAGGCGGGGGACGGAGAGGTTCGCCACGACGCCGCGGACAAGGGATTCCTCCTCGCCGGCCGCCGCCTTCCGGTCGTCCACCACGTGTACGGCGATGTCCGCCTCCTCCGCGATCCGTTGCGCCGTCCTCACCATGTAGGCGTTCAGGGCTTTCCTGGGCCGGTGGATCCCGGGACTGTCGAGGAAGACGACCTGTCCCCTTTCCTCGGTCAGGATCCCCGCGATCCGGTCCCTGGTGGTCTGCGGCTTCCGGCTGACGATTGCGACCTTCGCGCCCAGGACGCGGTTCAGGAGCGTGGACTTGCCGACGTTCGGGCGTCCGAGAAGGGCGACGAACCCCGATTTTTTCCCCGCGGTCATCCCGGACTTTCCTCCGTCCCGATGAGAAGGAGCATCCGCTCCGCCGCCTCCATCTCCGCCTCTTTTTTCGTCGACCCGCTGCCCGTCGCCTCGGTCCCGTCCGCCAGGTTCGCCGCCACCGTGAAGACATGGGAGTGGGGAGGCCCGGAAATATCGAGGAGGCGATACTTCGGAAGCCCGACCCGCCGCTTCTGGCACCACTCCTGGAGGCGGCTCTTGGCGTCGAACCCGGCGGCCGTCTCCTCCCCGCCCTCCATCCGGAAATGGGTGCGGATGAACTCGCACGCCTTGTCGTACCCGCCGTCCAGGAAGATCGCCCCGGCGATCGCCTCGACGGCGTCGGCCACCATCTTCCGGGTCACCCCTCCCCCCCTCGTCCGAAGGGAAGGGTCGGTCCGAAGGGACTCCGGCACGCCGATCCGCTCTCCGACGCGAACGAGGCTGCGGTTGTTGATGACGGCGGCGCGCGCTTTCGAAAGCTCCCCTTCTCCGGCGGACGGCATCATCCGGAACATCTCCTGCGCCACGCACAGGTTGAGCACCGCATCCCCCAGGAATTCCAGCCGCTGGTAGGACATCTCCCCGTTCTCTCCCCCGCCGAGAGAAGCGTGCCGCAGCGCCTGCTCCAGGAGAACCGGCGAAGCGAAACGGTACCCGATCCTTAGTTCCAGTTCAGACGACATCCCGATCCTCTCGCTCTCCGGCCAGCCCTCTCCCATTGAGGGAGGTAGTGCGGACCCGGATCAATTCCCCGGCCTCACGACTCTCTCCGCGGAACGTCACCTCCAGGTAGTTTCCGGAGGTTCCGGACAGCTCTCTCCGCCCGGGATGCGCCGATTCCGCAAGGACCTCCAGCACCCTCCCGACCTGTCCGCGAAGAAAAGCGGCCCTCTTTTCCCCGTCGATCCGAAGGAGGCGGGAGACCCGATCCTTCTTCTCCCCGGGGGAAACGTCGTCGGGCCATTTCGCGCTTTCCGTTCCCGGCCGTGCCGAATAGGGGAAAACGTGCAGGTAGTTTACCGGAACGACGGCCAGGAATCGAACCGTCTCCTCGAAATCGTCCTCCGACTCCCCCGGGAAACCCGCGATCACGTCGGCCCCGATCTGTACATCCGGAAGCGTGGCGGCGACGCGGAAGGCGATCTCCGCGAACCGGCGCGCGGCGTACGGCCTCCGCATCCGGGAAAGGGTCCGGTCGCACCCGCTTTGCAGCGGGATGTGCAGATGGCTGCACACCCTCGGGCTTCCGGCGATCGCGTCCAGGAGAGCGTCCGTGACCTCCATCGGCTCGATGGAGCTGAGCCGGATGCGCGCCCGGGACGTCTCCCGGAGAAGGGTCCGCACCAGGCCGGCAAGGGCGTCCCTCTCCCCCCGGTCCGCGCCGTAAAGCCCCGCGTGGATCCCCGTCAGCACCAGCTCGCGGGCTCCGTCGTTTTCCGCCGCCGCCGCTTTTTCCACGATCTCGTTTTCCGGAAGGGATCGGTTCCTCCCCCGCACCAGGGGGACGACGCAATAGGCGCAGGAGAAATCGCATCCGTCCTGGATCTTGAGGAACGTGCGCCGGTGCCCCAGGAGAAGGTCCGCCGCGTGTTCCGAGATGCGATGCGGCTCCGGGCGGCCGCTCCCGCCGATCCGCCGCAGCAGGGAACCGATCGCGCCGGGATCGCCGATGCCGATCCAGTGGTCGATTTCGGGAAGCGACTCCTTCGCCTCCGGGGACCCCTGGGCGTAGCATCCGGTCATGACGACCGTGGCGCCGGGGTGGTCCCGCCGCGCCCGCCGCGCGAGGGCCCGGCAGTCCCGGTCGGCCCGGAGGGTCACCGTGCAGCCGTTGACGATGACGACGTCCGTGGGTTCCGCGGAGGACACGACATCGAACCCCGCCGCGACCGCTTCCTTCGCGATGGACGCGGAGTCGGCGAAGTTCGCCTTGCACCCGACGGTCAGGACCGTTACGCGCTTGCGCATTCGATCCAGCCGCCGCCCAGCACCTCGTTCCCTTCGTAGATGACCAGGGCCTGCCCCGGGGTCACGCTTTTCTGCGGGACGTCGAACCGGACCTCGACCTTTTCCCCTTCGCAGCGGACGACCGCCGGAACTCCCTGGTGACGGAACCGCACCTTCACCGTCGCCCGGAACGCCGGCGCCGGCGGCGCTCCCGCCACGAAAGAGCAGTGCGCCACCACCGCCCCCCCGGAAAGGTTTTCGCTTTCCGTCCCCAGGATCACCTCGTTCCGTTCCGCGTCGACGGCCACGACGTAGAGGGGCTCCTTGGCGGCGATCCCCAGCCCCTTGCGCTGGCCGACCGTGTACCGGAGGATCCCCTTGTGCGCCCCCAGGACGTTTCCCTCCCGGTCGACGAAATGCCCTTCCTTCTCCCGGATCCCCTTGCGGCTCAAGAAAGTGGAATAGGTGTCGTCGGTCACGAAGCAGATGTCCTGGCTCTCCTTCTTCTCGAACACGGTGAGGCCCGCCTCCTCCGCGATGCGCCGGACCTCGGTCTTCATCATCCCTCCCACCGGGAACCGGATCCGCTCGAGCCGCGGGGCGTCCAGCGAATAGAGGAAATAGGACTGGTCCTTGGAGGCGTCGGGGGCGGCGAACAGCCGGCACTTTCCCGTTCCTTCCCGGCGGATGACGGCGTAGTGTCCGGTGGCCACCCCCTCGGCGCCCAGTTCGTCGGCCTTCCGCAGGAGCGCGCGGAACTTCAGGTGCTCGTTGCAGAGGATGCACGGGTTCGGCGTCCGCCCGCTCGAATATTCCCGGACGAACGGGTCGATGACCTCCCTGCGGAACTCTTCCCTCAAGTTCAGGACGTAATACGGGATCCCCAGCCGGTCGCACACCCGGCGCGCGTCGTACAGGTCGTCCAGCGAGCAGCAGGTCCCCGAGCGGTTTTTCGCGACCTCGGAGAAGTCGTAGAGGTCCATGGAGACCCCGATCACCTCGTATCCTTCCTTTTGCAGAAGGAACGCCGCGACGGAGGAGTCGACACCCCCGCTCATGGCGGCAAGGATGCGCCGTTTCATCGGACCTTCGCCTCCCGCCGGGTCAGGGGCGACATGGCCCGCAGCTTGTCGACGACCGCCGCGACGGCTCCCGCGGCGTACTCCACGTCCTCGTCGGTGTTTCCCATCCCGAAGCTGAACCGGAGCGCCCCCTGCGCATCGACGGGGTCGGCTCCCATCGCCATGAGGACCGGGGACGCCTCGAGGGAACCGGAGGTGCATGCCGAGCCGGAGGAACAGGCGATCCCCATCATGTCGAGGTTCAACAGGAGCGCCTCC
>JACRMU010000078.1:0-3297 GCA_016219515.1 Deltaproteobacteria bacterium | reverse complement strand
GGATCTCGCGGACCTCATCCGCCATGTGCTCCCGCAGGAGGGAGAACGCCTTCCCCATCCCGACGATCCCCACGACGTTTTCCGTCCCGCCGCGCCTCCCCCGCTCCTGGTGCCCGCCGTGGATGACGGCCGTCGTCTCGACCCCCTTGCGCGCGATCAGCCCGCCCGCCCCCTTCAGCGCGTTGACCTTGTGTCCGGAAAAGGTGAGCAGGTCTACGGGGAGCTCTTTCCAGTCGATGGGGACCTTCCCCGTCGCCTGCACGGCGTCGGTGTGCATCAAGACCCCCGCTTCGCGCGCGATGCGGCCGATCTCCGGGATCGGCATGATGCACCCGGTCTCGTTGTTCGCGTACATGATCGAGATCAGCACGGTGTCTTTTTGGATCGCCCCCCGCACAGCGTCCGGCTCCACGATCCCCTGCCGGTTCACCGGCACATAGGTCACCCGAAACCCCTGCCCTTCGAGAAATTTGCAGGTGTTGACGATCGCGGGGTGTTCGACGGCGGAGGTGATAATGTGCTTCCCCGCGTTCCCCTTGCGGTATGCGATCCCTTTGACCGCCAGATTGTCGCTTTCCGTCCCGGAACTCGTGAAGACGATCTCCAGCGGCTGGCATCCGAAAAACGCCGCGATCTCCTGCCGCGCGTCCTCCACCGCCTTCCGGACGTCGCGCCCCGCCCAATGGATGCTGGAAGGATTCCCGTACAGTTCGGAGAGGAAAGGAGCGACCGCTTCCCTCACTTCGGGATGGACCGGCGTCGTCGCGTTATTGTCGAGGTAGACCTTTCTCACGCCCTGACCTCCCTGCGCATATCTTCGGGGGTTTCACGGAAAAGGTCGTCGATGGAAATCGAGTCCAGGAACTCCTCCATCCGGGACTCCAGGGCATCCCACATCCCTTGCGTCTTGCACCGCTCGATCCTTCCGCATTTCCGGCCGGACCGGCGGCATCCGATGGTCATCTCCTTTTCCCGGCCCTCCGCGGACCGGATGATCTCACCGATGGTGATCCGGGAGGGGTGCCTCGCGAGCAGGAATCCGCCCCCGGGGCCCCGAATGCTTTTCACGAGGTTTTGCTTCCTAAGTCTCGAAAATAGTTGCTGAAGATATGGCTCCGGGATCTCTTCCTGCCGCGCGATGTCTTTCAGGGAGACCGGGTTTCCGCGGGAGGCGGCGGCCAGACTCACCAGCGCCATCACGGCGTAACGTCCCCGTGTCGTGATCTTCACCGGATCGACTCCACCTTGGGGGCGGCAGGCGCCTCTTCCGTCTTCTCCAACCGGTTCTTCAGCTCTTCCAGTTGTTTCTCGAGCGCCATGACCTGGTCCGTCAGGCACTTGATCGCCTTCCCTTCCGGGTCCGGGGTCCCGGCGACTCCCGTCGGATCGCTGTAGACGTTCCCCTCCCTGTACACGATCCTGCCGGGGATGCCGACCACGGTCGAATGGGAGGGAACCTCCCGGTTGACCACCGAACCGGAACCGATCTTGGAGTTCTCCCCGATCCGGATGGCGCCCAGGATGGCGGCCCCCGCGCCGATGATCACGTTGTCCTCGATCGTGGGGTGGGCCCCGGGATGGATCTCGATCCCCGTCAGGCAGCGGGAGATATGGGAAACGAAGCGCGCGAAGAGCCGGAAGTTGTGCGTCCAGAGCCAGTGGCCCACGTGGTGGAAGCGCATGGCGTGGAACCCCGGGTAGCAAAGAAAGATCTCCCATACGCTTTGCGCCGCCGGGTCGCGCTCGAAGATGACCTTGATGTCGTTTCGGATTTTCCGGAACATACGACTCCCCCTCCATGGGCATTAACTTGACTAATTATGTCAATTATTATGAAATCCCGCAAGAAAGGGAAGGATTTTTTTCAGCCGCTTTTCCTTGATCCCCCGTGCCAGCAGCAGGTCCTCGGCCCGCCGGAACCCCCCGATCCGGTTTCTGGTTTCCACGACGGAGAGCGCCACGGCGTCGGAGATCCCCGGCAGGCCCGAGATCTCCTGCGTCCCGGCCCGGTTGATGTCCACCTTCCTGCCGAGGAGGTACTTCTGCCGTGCGGTCAGCGTCCCCGCACCGCCCGACGGCACGCAGTCGACGGCCGGAAGCGCGGTCGCCGTCAATACGGCCTCCCGCCGCCCTTCCGCCGGAAGGACCATGTTTCGATGATTTTCGAAAAGAAAAAGGCGCCCCGTGGCGCCTACATTCCAGACAAGAACAATCAGGGATATGAGAAGGCAGGCGTGCTTGCGGGAAGGGACGGAAAGGTGCGTTTCGGCGGACGTTACGCCGCCTGCGCCCTTTCCGTCAGTCGCCTCCCCCCCTCTGCTCGCCACGCCGCGACCTCCAGAGCTTGTACCGGATGCTGTCCACCAGCGCCTGCCACGAGGCCTCGATGATGTTGTGCGAGACCCCGACCGTGCCCCAGGTGGCATCCTTGTCCCCGGATTGAATCAAAACGCGTACCGAAGAGCCCGTCCCCCCCGCGTTGATCACCCGCACCTTGTAATCGAGAAGCTTCATCTCCGACAGTTCGGGGTAGAACTTCTCGAGCGCCTTGCGCAGCGCGTTGTCCATCGCGTTCACGGGGCCGTTCCCCATCGCCGCGGTGTGCTCCAGCCGTCCGTCCACGTCGACCAGGATCGTCGCCTCGGCGATCGGGTGCTGCTTTTCCGAGCGCTTCTCGTCGATCACCCGGAACCCTTTCAATTCGAAGAACTGCTCGTGCTTCCCCATCGCCTTGAGGACCAGCAGCTCGAACGACGCCTCGGCCCCTTCGAACTGGTACCCCTTGTGCTCCAGCTCCTTGATCTGCTCGAGGACCTGCTCCGCCGCGGGGTCGCCCGCCTTGAATTTCAACCCCTTTTCCTGGACCTTCGAGAGGATGTTGCTCCTGCCCGACAGGTCGGAGATGAGGACGCGGCGGTGGTTGCCGACCACTTCCGGCTCGATGTGCTCATACGTCCCGGGATGGCGCCGGATGGCCGAAACGTGCATCCCCCCCTTGTGCGCGAACGCGGCGTTCCCCGTGAACGGCTGGTGAAGCCGGGCCCCCACGTTGGCGATCTCCGCGATGTAGCGGGAGAGGGCGGTGAGTTTCTTCAACTGCCCTTCCGGGAGGGCTTCCTTCCCCATCTTCAACTGAAGGCAGGGGATGATGGAGCAGAGGTTGGCATTGCCGCACCGCTCCCCGTACCCGTTGATCGTCCCCTGGACCTGGGTCGCGCCGCTTTCGACCGCCGCCAGCGTGGTCGCCACCGCCATCTCGGAGTCGTTGTGGGTATGGATTCCGAGCGGAATGTGGGT
>JACRMU010000120.1 GCA_016219515.1 Deltaproteobacteria bacterium | reverse complement strand
GCGGTGCGCCGCTCTTGAGGCGGATGTCGACCCGCGAGACGTCCCGGCAGCCGAGCGTCCGGTAGCAGGCCACGGCCAGCGCCTCGATCTCGGCGATCAGGCGCGCCGGCCCCGGCGGCGGTACGAGATACTCGACCTGGTTCTCCCAGTCCCGCTTGACCTCGAGGGAGTAGACGAATTCCTCCAGCTGCATTTTTTTCGGAGCGATCTCCATGACGCCGACCACCCGCGGGTTCTCGTTGCCCACGATCCCCACGGTGACTTCCGGGCCGGGGACGAACTCCTCGACGATGGCATCCTGATGATACGTTTCCGTGACGAACTTCACCATCTCTTGCGCCTGGGCGGGCGTCGAAGCGCGCGAGGAGAGCCGCACCCCTTTGCTGGATCCCTCGAACGCCGGCTTTACGATCACCGGGAAGGAGAGTCCATCGGCGGAGAACGCGGCGACCGACCGGAACGTGCGAAACCCCGGGGTGGGAAATCCGCCCGACGCCACCAGCCGCTTGGCGACCGGCTTGTCGAGCGTGACGCTTAAGGTGAGAGGGTCCGAGCCGACGTAGGGGATCCCCAGCAGCTCCAGGAGCGCGGGGACGTGCGCCTCGCGGCACCGGCCGCCTTCTCCTTCCGCGATGTTGAAGACGATGTCGGGCTGATGCTGCCGGAGGGCGTCGATGATGCCGGGGCCCGCGCCGAGCCGGACGACCTCGTGGCCGAGCGCTGCAAGGGCGTTGCAGATGTGTCCCACCGTCGCCTCGGAGTCGTACTCCTCGAAGGCGTCTTCAGGGAGGTGAGCGGGAGAATGGGCCGGTTTTACGTTGTAGGAGAGGCCGACTCGCACCGTCTCCTTCTCCGGGCCATCCGCTCGTTGCCCGCGGGGATGAGCGCCTTGACCTCTCCGGTCATCAGCCGGTACACGTCCTGCCGGGGCGGCAGCCCCTCCGTCTCGGGCTGCGCCGACGGCCGCCCGTCTTCGTGCGGCTCCTCGTAGCTGACGATGATTCCTTCGTAGTTGCGCAGGATCGTCCGCTTCTCTCCCATCGAGAGGATGTAGTTGGGCATGAGGGGAATCTTTCCTCCGCCTCCCGGGACATCCACTACGAAGGTGGGGATCGCCAGGCCGGACGTGTGCCCGCGCAGCGCCTCCATGATCTCCACTCCCTTGGAAAGGCGCGTTCGGAAGTGCTCCAGCCCGCGCACCTGGTCGCACTGGAAGAGGTAGTAGGGGCGCACCTTCGCCCGGAGGAGCTGCGTGTTGAGCCGCCGCAGGATCTCCGGATGGTCGTTGACCCCTTTCAGGAGCACCGTCTGGTTGTTCACGGGGACGCCGGCCTTGAGCAGCCGGTCGCACGCGCGGCGCGCCTCCTCGGTGATCTCGCGGGGATGGTTGAACTGGGTGTTGACCCAGATCGGGCCGTACTTCTCCAGCAACGCGCACAGCTCGTCGTCGATCCGCATCGGGAGGACGACCGGCACGCGGGTGCCGATCCGGATGATCTCCACGTGCTGGATCTTGCGCAAGCCCTTCAATATGTATTCGAGGCGCGGGGTGGGCAGCGTGAGGGGATCGCCGCCGGAGATGATGACGTCCCGGATCTCTTCGTGCCGCTTGATGTAGTTGAACATCTTGTTGAGCTCGAATTCGGTCTTCGCCCCTTCGCCCAGCGCCCAGATCCGCTTCCGCGTGCAGTGCCGGCAGTACATCGAGCAGAAGTTGGTCACCACCAGGAGGCAGCGGTCGGGGTAGCGGTGGGTGAGGCCCGGCACGGGGCTGTCCTTCTCCTCGTCCAGCGGGTCGTCCTCGCCGACGGACATGCCGAAGTATTCCTCGGTGCGGGGGATCGCCTGGAGGGCGATCGGGTCGGCGGGATCGTCGAACCGGATGAGAGAGAGATAGTAGGGGGTGATGCCGAGGTGGTAGATGTCGTTCACGCGGTTGAGGACGGCGGCTTCTTCGGGGGAGAAATATCGCAGCCCCGCCAGTTCCTTGATGGAGGTGATGCGGTGGGAGAGCTGCCAGCGATAGTCGTTCCACTGTTCCCGGGTCACCTGCGGCCATGGCAGACCCACGGGATTCTGGCCGCCCGGGCCGGTACTCAGCGGAACGGAATCGTCACCAAGATTTGTTTCCATGTCCTCCTCGTCGTCTCTTCGTCGGCAGGTTGGGTTGCCCGGTTCCGCCCGAACTTATCGCCCACTCGTCTTCACCCAGAGGAAATCGACGGGAGCCTTTCCCTTGTTCGAGAAGGCGAACTCCTTCTCGGCGTAGAAGTAGAGGCTCTCGCCTTTCCGCGCCACGTAGGTGGCGCTCCCAAACCGCAGGCCCAGCCGGCCGGAGAGGATGAACACGTAGTTCTCCCCTTCCTGCGCCGGTTCGAGCGGCGTCTCCTTGCCGGGCTTGATCTCGGCCCGGTAGGCGACCATGGAGCGGTAGCGGCTTTTGGGGATCAGCGTCTCGAACGAGACGTATCCGGTCACATCCGAGGGAAGGGCTTCCGTCTTCCGGAAGATCACCTTCTCCTCGTCGTCGTCGGCGAAGAAGGAGGAGGGCGTTTCGTTGAGGGCGGAGAGAATTTCGAGGAGGTTGGCTACGGAAGGAGAAGTGTGGTTGCGCTCGATCTGGGAGATGGCACCCTTGGTGAGGCCCGCCCTCTCTGCGAGGTCGGCCTGGGCAAGTCCGTTGATCTGCCGAAGATGCTTGATCCTTGCCCCGATGTCGATCAATACGGTTTATTAAACCTCCCGTTTAGTAATCTATCCAAATTTTAAGAACAGAGAAAAGCCATGTCAACAGAAAAATAGCGAATCCATAAAAGAAATTTCATCGTCTGACCTCGATCGCTATCCGACGTGGCCCGGTTTTCTATACCCCGAAAAACCCGTTTTTCACGCCCCCCGCCGCCTGAGAACCGGGACGTTCCTGAAAAATACTCGTCTGCGACATGAGCCACGCAGGGATGGCGCTACGTCTCCGCACCACAAAAACAGCGACGTTCCTATAAACTCGGCTGCGGCGTGAGCCATGCAGGGAAAGCGTTCCGCCCCCGTGCCGCAATGGCAGGACACAAAGAAAGGGACGTTCTTGAAAACTCGCGGCGGCGTGGAAGCAGGCGCGCCGCAGGGATGGTTTGCGCCACCGTAAACAACCTCGACCGGAGTGGCCCGCCACGAGAGATCCAGCGCCGCGACCCCTGGCGGGTTGCGGCAGGCCGGTGATATTTTTTGACACCGGGCGCCGAATCGTGGAAAATATTGTCCTTCAGGTGGGGGAGTAGCTCAGCTGGGAGAGCACCACGTTCGCAACGTGGGGGTCGAGGGTTCAATCCCCTTCTCCTCCACCACCTTACCCTTGATGTATTTCTTCCCTTGATAAGGTGTCGTCACCATGGATTGAACCGGCTTCGGGCGCCGACCGATCAGGGAGGAAAAGGGCGACCTTGTGGAGCCCGTCAGCACGAAGCCGCGCCGCAGGGGCCGATCGCGTGATCGCCGAGGCTTAGGCGGGCAATCCCCTTCTCCTCCACCACCTTACCCTTGATGTATTT
>JACRMU010000119.1 GCA_016219515.1 Deltaproteobacteria bacterium | reverse complement strand
GTCGCGCGCCATCGCGCGGATGACGGCCAGCTGCTGGTAATCCTTCTCCCCGAACACGGCCACGTGCGGCCGGGCGATCAGGAGCAGCTTGGCCACCACGGTGGCCACGCCGCGGAAATGTCCCGGGCGCTTCGCGCCGCACAGCCCACGCGAGACGCCGCTCACCTCCACGTACGTCTGGTACCCTTCCGGGTACATCTCGTGGACGCCGGGGAGGAAAACCGCTCCCACGCCCGCGGCGGAGAGCATCGACAGGTCCCGCTCCTCGTTCCGCGGATACCTTTCGTAGTCCTCGCCGGGGCCGAACTGCGTCGGGTTCACGAAGATCGACGCCGCGACGGCGTCGCATCCCAGCGCATCGGCGACCCGGACCAGACTGATGTGTCCCTCGTGGAGGTAGCCCATCGTCGGGACGAAGCCGACCCGCTTCCCCTCCGCGCGCCGCGCATCGGACCACGCTCGCATCGCTTCCGGAAGGAGAAAGGTTTCCATCAGAACGAATGCTCCCTGCCGGGGAACTTCCCCTCCCGCACTTCATCTGCGTAGGCGCGGACGGCATCCTGCACCGGCTTCTTCAGCTCCCCGAATCGCTTCACGAACCTCGGCCGGAACTCCTCGAACAGGCCCAGCAGGTCCTGCATCACCAGCACCTGGCCGTCGCAGCGCGGCCCCGCGCCGATCCCTATGGTAGGGATCGCGAGCCGCTCCGTGATCTCGCCGGCAAGGTCGGACGGCATCCCCTCCAGGACCACCGCGAACGCCCCCGCCTCCTGCACCGCAAGCGCGTCGTCGATCAGCCGCTCCCTCTGCACGTCCGTCTTCCCCTGCACCCGGTATCCGCCCATCCGGTGGATCGACTGGGGGGTGAGCCCCACGTGCCCCATCACCGGGATGTCGAACGCCGTGATGGCGCGGATCGTCGCCTCGACGTTGCGCCCCCCCTCCAGCTTGACCGCCTCCGCCCCCGCCTGCAGGAGCCTGCCGGCGTTCCGGACCGCTTCCTGCGGCCCGACCTGGAAGGAAAGGAACGGCATATCGGCGACGAGATACGCCCGCTTGCGCCCCCTTGCCGCCGCGCCGGTGTGCCGCTCCATGTCCTCCATCGTCACTCCCAGGGTGTTCGGCAGCCCCAGCACCACCTGGCCCAGCGAATCTCCCACCAGGATGATGTCCACGCCGATTTCGTCGAAGATTTTCGCGAAGAGGACATCGTAGGCGGTGATCATCACGATCCTGCGCCCTTCGGTCTTCATCCGCGCGATGTCGACGATGGTGGTCTTTTTCATCGAAGTCGCTCCTTGCCGCTCCCGGGTACCTTTGCCCTGCGGGATGGTGCCGTCTTTCTTCCCCGGCACCCCCAAAAAAAATGCCTTCCGGAATCGTTCCGGAAGGCCGCATGACTCGCCCGGCCCGCGGGAGCTCTTGTCGAGCGCACTTCCCCGCGTTTCCTTTCGACCCCGTCTCGGTCCGGCGTTACCTGGATCCCAGCGGTATGTAGTGCTGCGTCCCGCGTTTCACACTCTTGACTTCTCTTACGAGATGTTCAAGGTCGCGGGGGCTTTCCACAAAGTCGATCTCGCTCGTGCTGACGACCAGGAGCGGAGTCTCGTTATAGTGGAAGAAATACTCGTTATAAGCATCGCTGAGCGTCTTCAGGTAGTCAAGGGAAATGTTCCTCTCATACTCCACGCCGCGCTTGCGGACCCGGTTCAGCAGGACCTCGGGGCGCGCCTGCAGGTAGATCACCAGGTCGGGCTTGGGGACGGTGGGCACAAGGAGCTTGTAAATCGAGTCGTAGAGGGCGATTTCGTCGTCCTCCAGGTTGATGAGGGCGAAGATCTTGTCCTTGGCCAGGACGTAGTCCGAAATCACTCCTTTTTCAAAGAGATTTCCCTGGGCCATCTCCCGCTGCTGCCGGTAGCGGGACAGCAGAAAGAACAATTGCGTCTGAAAGGCGTATTTTCTCGGATTTTCGTAGAAACGCTCAAGGAACGGGTTGTGGCCGACTTCCTCCTGGACCAGGCGCCAACCGAACTTGTTGGCCAGGATCTTGGCAAGCGAGGTCTTGCCGACCCCGATCGGCCCTTCGATGGCAATGTAGCGGGGAATGATCCGGTCTCCCATGTCCGCTTGATTTTACGGGCGGCTGAAAGGGTTGTCCACTACATTTGCGGAAGCGCCAGGCGGGCCAACTGGAGGTACTGTTTCGGGGAAACGGTCTCGGCGCGGGCGGAAGGATCGACCCCGGCCCCGGCCAGCAGATCGCACCATTCCGGGGAACCTCCCGGCAGGAACGGGACGGGGGCGTTGCGCAGCGTCTTCCTCCGTTGGGCGAATGCCGCGCGCACGACCCTCTGCAGGCTGCGGACGACCTCGTCGGAAAATCCGGGCCGGAAACGGACCGAGATCACCGCGGAATCGACTTCCGGGGACGGCGTGAAGCAGGTCCGCCGGACCGTGAACTCTTCCCGGACCTCCGCGAGAGCCGCCAGGTAGACCGAGAGGGTCCCGTACGCCTTTCCCCCCTGCGGCGCGCAAATCCTCTCGACCACTTCCTTCTGCAGCATGAGGACCGCCCGGGGAAAGGTTCCCCGCAGGTCCAACAGCCGGATGAGGATCGGGGAGGAGACGGCGTACGGCAGATTTCCCATCACGGTACCCCCTTTCGGGAACCGCCGCGCAAATTCCCCGTCCGGCAGCGCAAGGAAATCCGCCTCCACGACGTTCACGGAACTCCCCTCGTACCTGCGGCGCAGAAACGCCGCGAACCCCCGGTCCACCTCGACCGCCACCGTCTCCCGACCCTCCTCCGCCAGCAGGTCGGTGAGCGCGCCCAACCCCGGGCCGATCTCCAAGAACGGGGGACCCATCGCAAGCGCGAGCGAAACGATTTTCCGGGCCACGTTCCGGTCGTGGAGGAAGGTCTGCCCGAGCCCCTTGCGAGGCGCGAGCCCAAGCTCCGCCAGCAGCTGGCGAGGGTGTTTCGTCTCCCATTTCATGAAACGGGACACTCAGCGGGAAAAGCGGGAGGCGGCATAGGCGTTAAGATCCAGCCCGGAGGCGAGGCCGGCGGACAGGCGGCGTTCCCCGAGAAAGGCGACCATCGCGGCGTTGTCGGTGCACAAGGCCTTGGAAGGGAGGTGGACCTCCATCCCGGCGCGGGCGCCCTCCGCCTCCGACTTTACGCGCAACCGGGAATTTGCGGAAACCCCGCCGGCGAGGACCACGCGGGGAATCCCTTCCCGCTTCGCGGCCCCCAAGGTTTTCCCCACCAGGACGTCCACGATCGCTTCCTGGAACGATGCGGCAATGTCCTCCCGGCGCGCGGCCTTCCCCTCCGCCGAGGAGAGGAAGACCCGGAGGGCGGTTTTCAGCCCCGAGAAGGAGAAATCGGCGGACTCCGGCGACAGCCACGCCCTTGGAAAAGAGAAACGCGTACGGTCCCCTTCCTGCGAGAGCCGGTCGATTGCGACTCCTCCGGGGTACCCGAGCCCCATCTGCTTGGCCGCCTTGTCGAACGCCTCTCCGGCGGCGTCGTCGCGCGTTCCTCCCAGGAACGTCACCTGCTCGAATCCCTCGACACGGAAGAGTGAGGTGTGCCCGCCG
>JACRMU010000118.1 GCA_016219515.1 Deltaproteobacteria bacterium | reverse complement strand
TTGAACATCTCCGTCCTGGTGGTCGGCCGGGATGCGTCGGGCCGGCAGGAAGGATAGGAGGCGGAACACGTTCCCCTTCCATCGTATACGGTAAGTTACAACCATCTCGCCGATAGATGACCCCGGGAAACGAGCGGGAGTTGAAGAATACTCTGTAACCGGGCAAAGACTATTCTCCGCCAAGGGAATTCCTGAAGCCTGTCCGAATCCGATTTTTATCGGTAACAATTGAATTGATAAGCGTATTTATGTTTTCGCGTCTCTTGGCACGGGAGGTGCTACTTGCCTCCCGACATCTTGATCCGGGAGGGCACGGGGAAATGGAAAAAATAGGAAAACAGGGGAGGAGAACCCGGGGAGTGATCGCCGCCGTGATTCTTCTCCTCGCAGGGGTTGCCGCCATCGCGCAGGCCGGATTGTTGGACGGCATATTCAAGAAATCCCCCGCGGAGACCGCGAAGTCGGCCGGGGTATTCGTGACTGCGGACGCGGTGAAGATCCCCCTCAAGGCGCTCGATTCGGGGAAGGCTCTCTTTCTCCTGCAGGAGGCAGGGAGCCGGCAGATCCATTATTTCGTGCTGAAAAGCTCCGATGGCGCCTATCGTGCGGCATTCGATGCCTGCGACGTTTGCTTCCGGGCGAACCGGGGGTACCGCCAGCAGAGTGACCTGATGGTGTGCAACAACTGCGGGCAGACATTCCCCTCCGGGAAAATCGGAGAAGTCAAGGGCGGGTGCAATCCCCATCCGCTGGCGCGCAAGGTGGAGGGGCAGTACCTGGTGATCAGGAAGGCCGACATCGCGTCCGGCAAGGATTATTTCGTCCGGAAGCGGACGTGAGGGAGAGGGGATTCGGGCGATGAACATCCGGAAGCTGGCATGGAAAAATCTTTTCCGCCGCAAGTCGCGGGCGGTGTTCACGGGGCTGGGGATCTTCCTGGGGATCGGGACGTTCGTGGCCCTTGCCTCCCTCACCGCGCAGATGGAGCAGGCGGTTCAAGACAAGCTGGACCGATTTGGCGCCAATATCCTGATCACCCCCCGCACGGAACAACTCTCGCTCGGCTTCGGGGACATTTCCCTTGGGGGCACCCAAGTGGCGCATTCGCGGCTGACGGCGGCGGACGAGAAGGCGATCCACGGGATCGAAATGAAAGAGCGGCTCCGGTCGGTCGTCCCGTTCTTCCTGACGGCGGCGGACGCTTCGGGGAAGAATCTCGTGTGGATGGGCGTTCCGGCGACGGAGATCGCGGCGGCGCGGCCGTGGTGGAAGATTTCCGGGAGTCCGATCCGGGAGAAAGGGGAGGTCCTGCTGGGCTCCGAGGCCGCGGTTGCCCTGGAGAAAGGCCCCGGCGGAACCGTCGTCTCCGGCGGAAGGGCGTTCCGCGTGGCGGGAGTCCTTCACCCCACCGGCGAAAAGGAAGACGGGATGGTGATCGCGGCATTGGGCGACGTCCGGTCAGTGGCCGGGAATCCCGGAGGAGTGACCTTCTTCGAGGTGGCTGCGCTCTGCAAGGACTGCCCGGTGGAAGACATCGTGGCGCAGATCGGCGGTGCGCTTCCCGGGGCCAGGGTTTCGGCGATCCGGCAGGTGGTGGAGAGCCGCAAGGCCGCTGTGGACCAGTTCCGCCGGCTCGGGATCGGAGTGTCCGCCATCGTCCTGGCGATCGGCGGATTGATGGTGTTCGTCACCGTGATGGGCAGCGTGCAGGAGCGGACGAGGGAGATCGGGGTCCTGCGGGCGGTGGGCTTCCGGAGGAAGGCGATCCTCTCTCTCCTGTTCTGGGAGACGGGGTGGATTTCCCTCCTGTCCTCGGCATCCGGAGCGCTTGCGGGTCTTGCGGCCGCCCTGCTCGTCGCCCCCCATTTCGGCGTCGAGCAGGCGAGTGTGGCCACGTCGCCGGCACTCCTTGGGGTGGCCATCGGAATGGGATTGGGGCTCCTGGGCACGATTCCGCCGGCGCGGCGGGCCGCGGCGCTCTCGCCGACGGAAGCCATTCGCAGTTTGTAATCACGAGGGAGAATCCATGGACGCTTTCATCCGTCTGGAAAACGTTACGATGCTTTACGGCAACAACGGCACGAGCGCGGTCGCGCTTCGCGAGGTCTCTTTCTCCGTCGGAGCGGGCGAGTACGTGGCGATCACGGGAGAGTCGGGGGCGGGAAAGAGCACCCTGCTTGCGATCCTGGGAGGTCTCCAGGTTCCATCGTCCGGCGCCGTCCTCATGAAGGGCGTGGATCTTTCTTCGCTCCCGGCGGACGGGCTGGCCGATTTCCGAAGAGAGACGATCGGCTTCATCTTTCAGGCCTACCATCTCCTCCCGTACCTTACCGCCCGGGAAAACGTCATGGTGCCGATGTCCCCTCTGCGGACGAGCGCCCGGGAGAAGGCGGGGCGCGCGGATACGCTGCTCGCATCGGTGGGGCTTTCGGGGAAGGAGGAGAGGCTTCCCTCGGAACTTTCCGGCGGCGAATGCCAGCGGGTCGCGATCGCCCGCGCGCTGGTGCACGATCCCCCGGTCCTGCTCGCCGACGAGCCGACGGGGAACCTCGACTCGTCCACCGGGGAGCAGATCCTGGACCTGTTTTCCGGTTTGCACAAAAGCGGGAAGACGGTGTTGATGGTCACGCACAACCGCGCAAACCTTTTCAGGGCGACACGGTCGATCCGCCTCCAGGACGGAAAGGTGGCGGAAGACGACCCGCTCATGGCTCCGCGCCAGGCGCTGTGAGGGCGGGAGATACGAACGGTTCACGGTCATCGCGGCAAGGAGGGAGAGATGGGGAGTAACGAGGGGATGCGCGAAATGCAGGAAAAGGATATCGGGACGGACGGATTTCCGCGGAGCGAAGTTACAGGGCCGCAAGGGCCCGTCGGCCGCCCGGCTCCGTCCTGGCGGGCATGGGTGGTCTCCATTATCGTGGCGATCGTGCTTTCCGTGACGGCGACGCTTCTGCTCGGCGGATCGTATCGCCTTACGGGCGGGGGAGTTTCGGGCGGATGCGGGACGGGGAGCAACTGCTGTCCTCCCTCCGACGGCAAGTAAGGCGGCCGGGCCGGTGTCTACAGGCATTCCATTTTATCCGGTTCCCGATCCGGAGGGGGGAGGAGGATGGGGAGATGAAAAAGGGATACACGGTATACCGCATGGATTACGTAACGGGGAAGAAGGAGGCCATCGGATGCATCCTGGAGCGCAGGGGGAGGGAAAGAGGGAAAAACCTGATGAGTCTGCTCGTGGAGTCTCGGAGGCTTTTCGGGCGCGGGCCGTCGGATGCGATCCACATCGTTCTCGATTCCCCGAAAAATTCACATGAGATCCGGGAGGCGGGATTTGCGTGGGGGGTCGTTTCGATCACCTCGCGGGTTTGATTTGAGACTATAAAACTGATACCCGGGGGGAACATGAAGTTGCGGACGAAAGCCGGCGAGGCGGTCATGCTCGTCATCATGGGGGCGATGATAGTGGGAGGGATCGTCGTGTGGCTGTCGACGGGACATTTTCACATGATGCCGATGCATGGGGATAAGCACACGGTGGATAAGCACGTGCAGGAAAAGTCCGCTTCCTCCGAGCCTCATGATGCGCAGACGGGGCATGCGGCGTCACGATCCGAAGAGCCCCGGGAAACGGCAGGGCAACAGGATACTGAAAGCAAGTAAAGATTTCCGCGT
>JACRMU010000117.1 GCA_016219515.1 Deltaproteobacteria bacterium | reverse complement strand
CGGCTCGTGAAAGGGACGGGGAAGAAGCGGGAGAAGTACTTCCGGGTGCTGGTGGGGCCTTTCGCCGATCGCGAGGCGGCCCGGAAGACGGTGGAAAAGCTGAAGACGGAGATGCAGGTCGACGCCTATCTGCTGCCGGGGGGAGCAGGATGAAGATCCGTCCCACGAAGGAAGTCTTCCGGTCCCATGCCGACGCCTATTCGATCGTCCCGGTCTGGCAGGAGTTCCATGCCGACCTGGAGACTCCGGTTTCCGCCTACCTGAAGATCTCCGCGAAGTTCCCGGACGACCACTTCCTCCTGGAAAGCGTCGAGGGGGGAGAGAAGTGGGCCCGGTATTCCTTCATCGGATTCGACCCGTTCCTCCGCTACCGCGCGGAGGGGAACAGGATCACGGTCCGGGAAGGGGGTCGGGAGACCGTTCTGGACGCCGACGGGGATCCGCTTCGGGAGCTGGCGGGGATCCTCTCCGGGATCCGATACCGGCATGCGGAGGAGCTTCCCAGGTTTTCCGGCGGCGCGGTGGGCTTTTTGGGCTACGACTACGTGCGGAGCATCGAGAGGATTCCGGACACGCACGAGCGGGACGGCACGCCCGACGCGATGTTCCTCTTCCCTTCGCGGCTGGTCATCTTCGACAACGTGAAGCACACGATCCTCATCGTCGCCCACGGAGAGGTCACCGGCGCGGAAGATGCCGGGAAGGCCTACGAGGGATGCTGCCGCGCCATCGACGAGGTGCGCGGGATCCTGCAGGGACCGCTGCCCTGGTCGGAGATCCCGGAAGGACGAAAGGAATCCGGCCCCTTTTTCGAGGTTCCGCGCGAGAAATTCCTTTCCTCCGTGCGGAAGGCGAAGGAGTACATCCGGGACGGGGAGATCATCCAGGCCGTTCTTTCCAACCGTGCGCTCGTCCCCACGAAACGGTCCCCTTCCGAGGTGTACCGGGTGCTGCGGGCGCTGAACCCCTCGCCCTACATGTACCTGCTGCGGATGGGAGATCTTTCCATCGTCGGCTCTTCGCCGGAGATCCTGGTCCGCCTGGAGGGGGGGCTCGTGCAGCTGCGGCCCATCGCGGGGACGCGGCCCAGGGGCGCGGTCCCCGAGGAAGACCGGCGGATGGAGGCGGAGCTGCTGTCCGATCCCAAGGAAATCGCGGAGCACGTGATGCTCGTCGACCTGGGTCGGAACGACGTCGGCAGGGTGGCGGAATGGGGAACGGTCAAGGTGGACGAGCTCATGGCGGTGGAGCGGTATTCCCACGTCATGCACATCGTCTCGAACGTCGTGGGGCGGCTGCGCAAGGGGCTCACGGCCTTCGACGTGCTGCGCGCCTCCTTCCCCGCCGGGACGGTCACGGGAGCTCCCAAGGTGCGTGCGATGGAGATCATCGAGGAGCTGGAGCCGTTCCGCCGCGGCGTCTACGCGGGGGCGGTGGGGTATTTCGACCTCCAGGGGAGCATGGATTTCTGCATCACCATCCGCACGATCGTCCTGCGGAACGGGGAGGCGATGATCCAGGCGGGCGCGGGGATCGTCGCGGACTCGGACCCGGAGAAGGAATGGGAGGAGATCCTCGCTAAGGCCCGGATTCTGTTCCGCGCGATCGGAGTGGAAGAGGGAGAGGAGGCGTCCTCTTGATCGCGGTCGTCGACAACTACGATTCCTTTACCTACAACCTGGTGCAATACCTTGGGGAGCTGGGGGCGGACGTTCGCGTTTTCCGGAACGATGAGATCTCGGTGGCGGAGCTTGTAGGGATGAAGCCCAGCGGCGTCGTCATCTCGCCGGGTCCGGGAGGCCCGGACGATGCGGGGATCTCCCTGGAGGCGATCCGCGAATTTTCCGACCGCGTCCCCATCCTCGGCGTTTGCCTCGGGCACCAGTGCATCGGGCAGGCCTTCGGCGGAAAGATCGTCCACGCGCAGACGCTGATGCACGGCAAGACCTCGAAGATCCGGCACAACGGGAAGGGGATCTTTTCCCTCCTGGAAAACCCGATGACGGCCACCCGGTACCACTCGCTCGCGATCGACCGGCTCTCGCTTCCGCCGGAGCTGGAGGTGAGCGCGGAATCGGAAGACGGCGAGATCATGGGAGTGCGGCACGTTTCCCGTCCGATCTTCGGCGTCCAGTTCCACCCGGAGTCGATCCTGACCCAGTATGGAATGCGGATCCTCGAGAATTTCCTCTCCCTGATCGATCCCCGGCAGCCGGTGCTCCGGTGCTTCAGCAATATCCGCGAGGCGATCTCGGAAGTGGCGGCGAAAAAGCACCTCACCGCGGACGGGATGCGGGACGCCATGTGGATGATCATGGGAGGGGAGGCGACTCCGGCGCAGATCGCCTCGTTCCTTTCCTGCCTGGCGATGAAAGGGGAGACGACGACGGAGATCGCGGCGGCCTCCGGCGTGATGCGGCAGAAGGCGATCCGGATCCAGACGCCTCCCGGCGAAGACGTCCTCGACACCTGCGGGACGGGAGGGGACCGGGCCGGCACGTTCAACATCTCCACCACGGTGGCCTTCGTGGCCGCGGGGGCGGGGATCCGCGTCGCAAAGCACGGGAACCGGTCCGTGACCAGCAGGTCGGGAAGCGCGGACGTACTGGAAGCCCTGGGAATGGACCTTTCGGCATCGGCGGCGGACGTGCAGCGGTCGCTGGACGAGGCGGGGATCACGTTCATGTTCGCGCCGAAGTTCCACGCCGCGATGAAGTACGCGATCGGGCCGCGCCGCGAGATCGGGATCCGGACGATCTTCAATATCCTGGGTCCGTTGAGCAATCCTGCGGGGGCGAACTGCCAGGTGGTCGGCGTGTACAGCGAAGAGCTGGGAGAAATCTACGCCCGCGTCCTCGCGGAGCTGGGGCACCGGAGGGCCTTCGTCGTGCACGGGACCGACGGGCTGGATGAGGTCACCCTGGCGGCTCCCACCATCGTGTGGGACGTGAGCGGCGGAAGCGTGAAGCGGTATCTTTTCGACCCGCGGTCCGTCGGGTTCGAATACGTCCCGATGCAGGACCTCAGGGGAGGGGACGCCGCGGCGAACGCGGGGATCCTCTCGGGGGTCCTGTCGGGGGCGAAGGGGCCCGCCCGGCAGGCGGTGCTGATCAACGCGGCGTTCGCCATCATGGCAGGGGGCAAGGCCGGAGACGTCCAGGAGGGCGTGGAGAAGGCGAAGAAGGCGATCGACTCCGGCGCCGCCATGGCCCGCCTGAAAGCGTTTCTCGATATCCTGGGACGCAGGGAGGCGCACTGAAGGACGATGGCCGCATTTCTGGAAACCATCCTGGCCGGCGTGCGGGAGGATCTCGGAAAAAGGAAGGCGGCGGTCCCGTTTCCGGCGATCCTGGAGCGCGCGAGGCAAAACCGGAACCGGAGGGACATCCGCGATCGGCTGGGCGACGGCCCCGGCATCGTCGCGGAGATCAAGCGGGCTTCTCCTTCCCTGGGGTGGATCCGAAAAGGACTCGACGCGGCGAAGACGGCGCGCTCGTACGCCGATGCGGGTGCGTGCGCGGTTTCCGTGCTGACGGAAGGCCGTTTTTTCGGAGGGTCGCTCGACGATCTTTCGGCGGCGAGCAAGGTGTGCGGCACGGTCCCGGCGCTCCGGAAGGATTTCGTCCTGGACGAATACATGGTCGCGGAATCCCGGGCGCATGGGGCTGATCTGGTGTTGCTGATCGTCGCCGTCCTGGGAAAGGAAACGGGCCGACTGGTCCGGGAGGCGTCTTCCCTCGGCATGGAGGCGTTGGTGGAAGTCCATGACGAGAAGGAGATGGAGCTGGCGGCGGGCTGCGGCGCCACCCTCATCGGGATCAACAACCGGGACCTTGCGACCCTGCGCGTAGACCTGGGAACATCGCGGCGGCTTCTGCCCATGGCCCCGGGAGACGCGGTGAAGGTCGTGGAGAGCGGCATCACTTCCCCGTCGGAGGTCCGGGACTTTTCCGCGATGGGGGCGGACGCGTTTCTGGTGGGCGAGGCGCTCGTGCGGGCGGAAGATCCCGGCGCGGCGATCCGCGCGCTCCGGGGAGAACGCAGCCCCGCGAACGGCTGAAAAAGGAGAGCACCGGTGGAGACAAAGATCGTCCTGAAGGACTCGGAGATCCCCAAGACCTGGTACAACATCCTTTCCGACCTTCCCAATCCTCCGGCTCCGGTACTGCATCCCGGAACGGGAAAGCCGATCACCCCGGACGATCTGCTGCCCCTTTTCCCGATGTCGCTCATCGAACAGGAGGTCTCGACCCAAAGGTTCATCCCCATCCCCGACGAGGTCCGGAAGGTCTACGCGCTGTGGCGTCCCACGCCGATGTACCGGGCGAAGCGCCTCGAGGCGGCGATCGGCACGCGCTCGAGGATCTACTACAAGTACGAGGGGACCAGCCCCGCCGGAAGCCACAAGCCGAACACGTCCATTCCTCAGGCGTACTACAACAAGATGGCGGGGAGGAAGCGGATCGCGACGGAGACGGGAGCGGGGCAGTGGGGGTCCGCGCTCGCGCTGGGCGCTTCGTTTTTCGGGCTGGAAGCGAAAGTGTACATGGTGAAGGTCAGTTACCATCAGAAACCGTACCGGCGGATGTTGATGGAGTCCTACGGAGCGTCGGTCGTCCCGTCGCCGAGCGGGGACACGCAGAGCGGACGGAACATCCTTGCCGGAGACCCCGATTCCCCGGGCTCTCTCGGGATCGCCATCAGCGAGGCCGTCGAGGACGCGGCGACGAGGGAGGACACCAGCTACGCCCTGGGTTCGGTGCTGAACCACGTGCTGCTCCACCAGACGGTGATCGGCCTGGAGTGCCGGAAGCAGATGAAGAAAGCCGGCGACTACCCCGATGTCGTCATCGCCTGCTGCGGGGGCGGGAGCAACCTTGCGGGCATCGGCTTCCCGTTCCTGCGGGACAAGATCGCGGGTTCGAAGAATCCCAGGGTCGTCGCCGTGGAGCCGGCCTCCTGCCCGACGCTGACCAAGGGGGTGTACGCCTACGACTTCGGAGACACCGCGCGGCTCACGCCGCTCGTCAAGATGTACACCTTGGGCCACGACTTCGTCCCGGCGGGAATCCACGCGGGAGGGCTCCGGTATCACGGCGATTCGCCGCTGGTGAGCCAGCTCTGCCACGAGGGGTTGATCGAGGCGCAGGCGTATCCGCAGACCGTGGTCTTCCAGAGCGCGCTTGTCTTCGCGAAATCGGAGGGGATCCTTCCGGCGCCGGAATCGTCGCACGCCATCCACAGCGCGATCGTCGAGGCGAAAAACGCCGACGAAGAAGGGAAGGAGAAGGCGATCCTGTTCAACCTGAGCGGACACGGCTTCTTCGATCTGGCCGCATACGACGATTTTCTGGCGGGCAGGCTGGTCGATCACGAGCACCCGGAAAGCAAGATCCGCGAGGCGCTCGACCGGCTGCCGAAGACCGGGGGGTAAGAGTTGAAGATGTTCCGCATAAAGATCTGCGGCATCACGACGGCGCAGGACGCGGCGCTGGCGGTTTCCCTGGGCGCCGACGCCGTCGGGATCAATTTCTACAAGGGATCCCGACGGCACGTTCCGGTGTCGGAGGCGGCGCCGATCGTCGCCTCGGTGGGGGGGAAGGCCATCCCCGTCGCGGTGTTCGTGAACGAGCTTCCGGAGACGATCGAGGAGGTCTGCCGCGTGCTGCACATCGAGGTGGTGCAGCTCTCCGGGCACGAGCCGCCGGCGGTCGCCCAGAGGTTGAAGTTCCAGCGGATCAAGGCGGTCCACGTGCGGGACGGCTCGGAGCTTTTGCTGCACAGGAACTATCCCTGCGACGCGTTCCTGCTGGACACATCGGTTCCCGGCGAGTTCGGCGGCACCGGGAAACCGTTCGACTGGGGGAAGATCGAAGGGGTGAGGCCGGGAAAGCCGTGGATCCTGGCCGGCGGGCTTACCCCGGAAAACGTGGCCGCAGCGATCCGGACCGCGCGTCCGGATGCGGTGGACGTGGCAAGCGGCGTCGAAAAGGTCCCTGGAAAAAAAGATCCTCAAGCATTAAAGTCTTTCATTAATAATGCAAGGGAAGCCTTTGCATATGTTAAGAAATATTAAGTACAACATGCCGAATCACGTCGGGCATTTCGGTCCGTTCGGGGGACGGTACGTCGCCGAGACGCTCATGGCCGCGCTGATCGAGCTCGAGGCGGCATATAAAAAGGCATCCTCCGACCGCAAGTTCGCGAAGATGCTTTCCGGGTTGCTGCGCAACTATGCGGGCCGCCCGACGCCGATGGACTTCGCCCGACGGCTTTCGGAGAAGGGGAAGGGAGCGAAGATCTTCCTGAAGCGGGAGGACCTCGCGCACACCGGCTCCCACAAGATCAACAACACCCTGGGGCAGGGGCTCCTTGCGGACCGGATGGGGAAACGGCGGATCATCGCGGAAACCGGCGCGGGGCAGCACGGGGTGGCGACCGCCACCGTCTGCGCGAAGCTGGGGATCGAATGCGCCGTCTACATGGGATCGGAGGACATCCGCCGGCAGGAGCTGAACGTCTTCCGGATGCGGCTGCTGGGCTCCGAGGTAATCCCCGTCGAATCCGGGAGCAAGACGCTCAAGGACGCGATGAACGAGGCGCTCCGGGACTGGGTCACCAATGTCCGGACCACCTATTATCTTATCGGCTCGACCGCGGGGCCGCACCCTTATCCCGTGATGGTACGGGACTTCCAGTCCGTCATCGGGAAAGAAGCGATGCGGCAGTACCGAAGCGTGGAGGGAGGGCTTCCCTCCGCGGTGGTGGCATGCGTGGGCGGAGGAAGCAACGCGATGGGGATCTTTACGCCGTTCATCCCGCGGAAGAAGGTGCGGCTGGTCGGAGTCGAGGCCGCCGGACACGGGCTGTCCTCCGGACGGCACGGCGCGACGCTGTGCCGGGGGCGGGTCGGCGTCCTGCACGGGAGCAAGTCCTTCGTGATCCAGGACGGCGACGGCCAGATCCGGGAAGCGCACTCCATTTCCGCGGGGCTGGATTATCCCGGCGTCGGGCCGGAGCACGCGTTTCTCAAGACCTCCGGGCGCGCGGAGTACGTGGCCGTTACCGACGAGCAGGCGCTGGAGGGGTTCGACCTCCTTTCCCGGTACGAGGGGATCCTTCCGGCGCTCGAATCCTCCCACGCCGTGGCGCACGGGATCCGGCTGGCGCGCGGCATGCGGCGGTCGCAGTCGATCGTCATCAACGTTTCCGGCAGGGGGGACAAGGACATCGCGATCCTTTCGGAGCGGATGGGGGGGGGACGTGTCGCGGATTGACGATGCCTTCGCATCCCTGAAGGAGCGCGGAGAGAAGGGGCTTGTCGTCTACCTGACGGCGGGCGACCCGAACGCCGCCGCCTCGCTTTCCTATCTTCGCGCCGCCGCCGACGGGGGGGCGGACTTCCTCGAGGTCGGCATCCCGTTCTCCGATCCGATGGCCGACGGGCCCACCATCGAGGCCGCATCGCGGCGCGCGCTGGACCGGGGGATGACCATGGGCCGCGCGCTTGCCATGGTCCGCGAGCTGCGGAAGACCCATTCCCTGCCGGTCGTCCTTTTCGGATACTACAACCCGTTTTTCCGCTACGGCATCCCGCGGTTCTGCAGGGATGCAAAGGCCGCGGGGGCGGATGGAGTGCTGGTCGTGGACCTGCCGTACGAGGAATCCGCGGAGATGGCGCCGGCGGTGCGCAAGGCGGGGATGGACTGGATTCCGCTGGCTTCCCCGACGAGCGGTCCCGGAAGAATCCGGCGCGCGGTCGATTCCGGGTCCGGATTCCTGTACCTTATCTCCGTGACCGGAATCACGGGAGCGAGAACGTCCTTGCCTCCGGAAGCGTCCGCCTGGACGCGGGCCGTGAAAGGGCGGAGCCGGCTCCCCGTGGCGGTGGGGTTCGGAATCTCGACGCCCGCAATGGCGCGCTCGGCCGCGCGCTTTGCCGATGCGGCCGTCGTCGGGAGCGCGTGCGTGAAGATCGTGGAGAAACATGGAGCGTCGCGGACCGGCCCGGAGGCCCTTCGGCGGTTCGTGAGATCCCTCAAAAAGGAATTGAGGTGAATTCGATGCCCATCCGTCTGTTCCGAAGGAAGGAAGAGGGAGAGAAGAAGATAAAGATCCCGGAAGGGATGTGGATCAAGTGCGACGCCTGCCTCGAGATCATCTACAAGCCCGAGGTGGAGCGGAACCTGAACGTGTGCCCGAAATGCAACTACCATTTCCGCATCCCCGCGATGGAACGGATCCGGGCCGTGACCGACGAGGGGACCTTCCGGGAATTCGGCGAGGAACTCGAGTCGGTGGACATGCTCTCCTTCACCGACACGAAGAAGTACACGGACCGGCTCAAGGAAGCGAAGAAAAAGACCGGGAGGAAAGAAGCGGTCATCACGGGAACGGCGAAAATCAACGGCATGGACGTCGTCCTCGCCGTGCTGGATTTCGAGTTCCTCGGCGGTTCGATGGGCTGCGTGGTGGGAGAAAAGGTCACCGCCGCCGCCGAGGCAGCGAAAGAGCTTTCCCGCCCGTTCCTCATCTACAGCGCTTCCGGAGGGGCGCGCATGCAGGAAGGGGTCCTTTCCCTCATGCAGATGGCGAAGACCAGCGCCGCCCTGGCGCGGCTTGCCGACGCCCGCCTGCCGTTCATCAGCGTTTTGACGGACCCCACCACCGGCGGGGTTGCGGCCAGTTTCGCAATGCTCGGGGACATCATCGTCTCGGAACCGGGCGCCCTCATCGGCTTCGCGGGGCCCCGGGTGATCGAGCAGACGATCAAGCAGAAGCTTCCCGAAGGGTTCCAGAGGGCCGAGTTCCTCCTTGAGCACGGGATGATCGACATCATCGTGGAGCGGACCCGCCTCAAGCCCACGCTTACCCAGTTGCTCCGGTTCATGACGGCATCGTCCGGGAAATGACCGGAGGAATAGCCCTGCGTCGCGGCGGGCCGGAGACGATCCGGCCGGGGCTCGAGCGGATCCGGGCGGCCTTCGAAATGACGGGGCACCCGGAGCGCGCCTTTCGAATCGTCCACATCGCAGGCACGAACGGGAAGGGATCGACGGCGGCATTTCTCGAAGCGGTCCTGCGCCGGCTGGTTCCCGGGCCGGTCGGATTGTACACCTCTCCCCATCTCGTCTCGCCGGAGGAGCGGATCCGCGTCGACGGCGTTAAGATCCCGGCGGAAGATCTTCGCCGCGCCCTGCGGAAGGCGGCCGAACTGTCCCGCAGGATGGAACCGTCCTGCGATCCTCCGCTTTCCTTTTTCGAGGAGATGACCTGGGCCGCGTGCCGATGGTTCCGGAAAGAGAAGGCATCCCTCGTCGTCATGGAAGCGGGGCTGGGCGGACGGTGGGACGCGACCAACGCCTGCCTGCCCGCGGTTTCCGTCGTCACCACCGTGGGGATCGACCACCGGGAGTGGCTGGGGGACACCCTTGGGGAGATCGCCGCCGAAAAGGCGGAGATCTTCCGCCCGGGAGTTCCCGCGGTCCTGGGAAGGCTGCGCCGGATGCCGCGGGGCGTCGTGCGCCGCAAGGCGGAAGAGAAAGGGGCGCCGGTGTGGGAGCTGGGACGCGATTTCCAGTGGGAGGAGCGCGGCGCCGGGCGGCTTCGCATCCGTCTCCCCGGGGTCGACGTGCCCGGGATCCGTCTTGGGATGGCAGGGGAGTTCCAGCGGGACAATGCGGCGGTTGCGTGCGCCGCCGCCTGGAGATGGGCGTCCGCGCAGGGAGCGGCGCCGGACGATTTTACGCCCGCGGCAAGGGAAGGACTGGCCTCCGCGAAATGGCCGGGGCGGTATTCCCCGCTCCCGGGGAGGCGCAATGCGGGAGCATGGGCGGACGGAGCGCACAATCCGGATGCCGCGCGCGCCCTTTCGCGGGAGCTGCGGGTCCGAATGGCCGCGAAGAATCCGGCTCGGATCGTCGCGCTCTGGAGCATGCTCCGTGACAAGGACGTCGACGGGTTCCTTCGGGAGCTTTCGGAAGCGGTGGACGGGTGGGTCGTCTTCCCCATGGAGCACGAGCGCGCCGCATCCCTGGAGACGCTTGCTGCTGCATGCCGTAAGAGAGGATGCATCCATCGCTTGGCGGGCAATTTCGCGGAGGGCTGGACGGCGGCAAGGAGATGGGCCGGCGCGGGAGGGATGGTGATCGTGTGCGGTTCCCTTGCGGCCGTCGGCGAGGCCTACCGGCATCGGGCGGAGGAGATCCCGTGAAACGCCTGCGCGCCGTCACGGCGGCGATGGTCCTCCTTGCCGCGTGGGCGGTTTCCGCGCGCGCGGCGAACCTGCTTCCCGGCAGCCTGCAATCCAAGGCGCGATCGGGTCCCGGAATCGTCCTGGGCGGCCCGGTGGTCCTGAACGCGGACTCGCTTGCCTTCGAAGAAACCACCGGGGTCGCGGTCGCGGAAGGAAACGTCGAGATCGGGTTCGGGAACCGGTCGATCCGCGCGGACCGGATCCGGTACGACTCGAAAACCGGAGAGGCGGAGCTGACCGGACGCGTCCATTACAAGGACATGGGAGACGAGTTCTCGTTCGACCGGATCGTATTGAACATCGAGACGGAGCTCGGAGTGATGTACAACGGGACCATCCGCATCAGCAGCAACAATTACCAGATCTCCAGCGAGAAGTTCGAAAAGACCGCGGCGCGGTCGTTCCGGATACAGAAAGGATCGCTGACGACCTGTCCCTGCGACCCGGAGCCGGACTGGAAATTCGACGTGAGAAGATCGGAAGTCACCATCGACGGCTACGCTGTGGGAAAGGACGTCACCTTCAAGGTTCGTGGGATGCCCGTCCTCTGGCTGCCCTGGGCGGCGTTTCCGGTGAAGCTCACCCGGCAGAGCGGCTTTCTTATGCCGAGTTTTTCGCGCAACGCAACGAAAGGGTACTCCTTCCAGCTTCCGTTCTACTGGGCCATATCGAGATGGAGCGACGCGACCGTGACCCTCGAGCACATGAGCCTCAGGGGGCTGCGGCCGGAGGTGGAATACCGGTATGTCCTCAGTCCCTCCTCCGAGGGCGAAGTGCACGCAACCGCGTATCACGACAGGAAAACGGAGGACGATCGGTTCCGGTTCTACGGAAGCAACAAAAACCGGAACGCCGAAGGCTGGACTTCCAACGCACGGTGGGACCTGGCATCCGACGATTCGTTTTACACGGACCTGGTGGAGACCGACATCCTGAGGACCGGCAGGCACGTCCCCTCCCGCGGATTCGTCGGAAAAGGATCCGGCGAGAATTACGGCGCGCTCTCCGCGACATGGGTCCAGGACGTTCAGAACACCCCGGACGGCGGCACGGTGCAACGGCTCCCCGAGGCGACGGCGACCTTCCTCCCCCGGTTCGCGGGGATCGGGGGGATCGAGGCGGGAGGGGAGCTCGGCGTCACCCATTTCTATCGGCGCGCGGGGGACAGGGAATTGCGCGGGCGAAGTTACGCGGAGCTGTCCCGGACGTTCCCGCTGCATCCCGGGGTCACGTTCACGCCGTTCCTGTTCCTGGACCTCCTGGGGTCGGTTCCGGCATCGGATGGGAACGGAACCCGGAGCGGCGGAAGGGTCCTCCCCGGCGGCGGCGGCCACGTGGAGGCCGATTTCCGCAGGACGTTCGAAAGGGAGGGAGGGGCGCGGCTGGTCCACCTGGTGCAGTCCGACGTCTCGTTCCGTTACGTGCCTTCGGTCGAACAGACGGAGATCCCGCTCACCGACCAATGGTCGCGCATCGTGGAGCAGCGGCAGCTTGCCTTTTCCGTGACCCAGCGTCTTCTCCGGATGGACAACGTCACGGGTCCGTACGAGCTGGCGTTGCTGGCATTGGAATGGGCGGTGGAAATGGGGGACAGGAAGCCGACGGGGTCTCCTTACCTGGACCCCCTGTCTCCGTTCGTGAGGTCGCTCCGCGACCAGATCGACGTTGCCGCGGGACGGGTCGGACGTCAGCGGGAAGCGGCGTCGGATCTCTACGCCCGGTTCCTGGTCCGCCCCTACGTTCCCTGGAGTTTGTCGGGAGAGACCCTGTTCGACACGAGGGACGGGAGGTTCACACTGGCCGCGCTGGGAGCGGAGTGGAAACGGTCCAAGGAACGCCGGGCGTTCCTTGAATACCGCATTTCGCGAGACCTCTCGGAGGACCTCCACGGCCAGTTCGAGGTGCGGCCGGTGCGGGTTCTCGGATTGAAGACGGATGTGAACTATTCCCTCCAGGAAGGGCGGTTGACCGAGGGCACGGCCACGCTGACGGTCCATCCGCGCAGCGAGTGCTGGAGCGTCGGGCTGGAGACCAGCCGGAAGACGAGGCCCGACGAGTCCAGCTACAAGCTGCTGTTCTCACTGAAGGGGATCGGGACGCTGGGAAACTAAGAAAGGAGAACGGGGAATGCGGATACTCGTCACGGGAGGAGCGGGGTTCATCGGGTCCAATATCGCCGACGCCTACGTCGCGGACGGCCACGAGGTCATGGTGATCGACAACCTGTCGTCGGGGAAACAGGAGAACGTGCCCTCCGCGGCCCGTTTCGTCCTCTGCGACGTGACCTCGGATACCGCCGTGGAGGCGGTCCGGACGTTCCGGCCCGAAATCCTCAACCACCATGCCGCGCAGATCGACGTGCGCTCTTCCGTCAAGGACCCGCAATTCGACGCGCAGGTCAACATCCTAGGATCGATCCGCCTCCTGGAGGCCGCCCGGCAATACGGGGTGAGGAAATTCCTCTTCGCCTCCTCGGGGGGGGCGGGATACGGGGAGCAGGAGCGATTCCCCGCCGACGAGAGCCACCCGGTCCGTCCCGTAAGCCCTTACGGAGCCGCAAAGATGGCCGTGGAACTGTACATGAACTATTTCCGGGCCCAGTACGGCCTCGAGTACACCGCGCTTCGCTACGCCAACGTGTACGGCCCCCGGCAGGACTCTCACGGGGAGGCGGGAGTCGTCGCCATCTTCGCGGAACGGCTGCTGCGGAACCAAACGGCGATCGTCAACGGCGACGGGGAGCAGACGCGCGACTTCGTCTACGTCGGCGACGTCGTCCGGGCGAACGTGTCCGCCCTGGACCGGGGGGACGGAAAATCGATCAACATAGGCACCGGCGTCGAGACGAACATCAACACCGTCTTCCGGATCCTGCGGGACCTCTCCGGAAGCCGGCAGGAGGAAATCCACGGACCGGGGATGCCGGGAGAGCAGCGCCGCTCCTGCCTGGAGAACCTGATGGCGTCCATCGAGCTGGGATGGTATCCTGAAACTCCGCTGGAGGAAGGTCTCGCCCGCACGCTGGAATTCTTCCGGGAAAAGATAAAAAACACCGGCACGTGGTAGGCATGCGCATAGAGCACATCCGAAATTTCTCCATCATCGCCCACATCGACCACGGGAAATCCACGCTCGCCGACCGGCTGCTGGAGTTCACCGGGACGCTCACCGAGCGCGAGAAGGTCGACCAGTTCCTCGACAAGATGGACATCGAGCGGGAGCGGGGGATCACCATCAAGGCGCAGACCGTACGGATGCGCTACCGGGCGAAGGACGGGAAGGAGTACGTCCTGAACCTGATCGACACCCCCGGCCACGTCGACTTTTCCTATGAGGTCTCGCGCAGCCTGTGCGCCTGCGAGGGGGCCGTCCTGGTCGTGGACGCCTCGCAGGGTGTGGAAGCCCAGACGCTTGCGAACGTGTACATGGCGCTGGAGCAGAACCTCGAGATCGTCACGGTGCTGAACAAGATCGATCTTCCGAACGCCGAACCGGACCGGGTCAAGCGCGAGATCGAGGAAGTGATCGGGCTGGAGACGAAGGACATCATCGAGGCGAGCGCGAAGAAGGGGACGGGGATCGAGGAGATCCTCGAGCGGATCGTCCGGAAGGTCCCGCCCCCCGCGGGCGAGCCCGAAGCGCCTCCCAAGGCGCTGATCGTCGACTCGTGGTTCGACAACTACCAGGGGGTGGTGATCCTGGCCCGTGTGTTCGAGGGGACGCTGCGGCCGGCGCAGAAAATCATCCTCATGTCCACGGGGAACGTGTTCGAGATCCAGAAGGTGGGCGTTTTCTGCCCCCACCCGAAGGAGGTCGACGCCCTGGGGCCCGGAGAAGTGGGATTCGTCATCGCCAACATCAAGGACCTCATGGAGACCAAGGTCGGCGATACCATCACCGATGCGAAGCACCGGGCGGCGGTGCCGCTGCCGGGATTCAAGGTCGTGCGGCCGATGGTGTTCGCGGGATTCTACCCGGTGGTCTCCGACGAATACGGACAGCTGCGGACCGCCATCGAGAAGCTCCGCCTGAACGACGCCTCCTTCACCGCGGAGCCGGAAACCTCCGTTGCGCTGGGGTTCGGCTTCCGGTGCGGCTTCCTGGGCCTGCTTCACATGGAGATCATCCAGGAACGGCTGGAAAGGGAATACGGGGTGGAGCTCATCACCACGGCCCCGACCGTCGGATACCGCGCGGTGAAAATGGACGGAACCGTCGAAGTGGTCGACAGCCCGGCGAGACTGCCGGAGCCGCTGGACCTGGACCACATCGAGGAGCCGGTCATCCTGGCGACCCTCCATCTTCCGTCGGAGCACCTCGGGGCGGTGCTCAAGCTATGCGAGGAGCGCCGCGGAGTCCAGCGCCAGATGAAGTTCGCTTCCTCCAACCGCGTCGTCCTCGAGTACGAGATGCCGCTCAATGAAATCGTCCTCGATTTCTACGACCTGCTGAAGACCGCCTCGCGAGGGTACGCGTCCATGGACTATGAATTCCTCGAATTCCGGCGGGCCAACCTGGTGAAGCTCGACATCCTTCTCAACGGCGAAAAGGTGGACGCCCTGTCGCTGATCGTGCACCGGGACAACGCCTATCCGAAGGGGAGGGACGTGACGGAGCGGCTCCGGAAGCTGATCCCCCGGCAGATGTTCGAGGTGGTGATCCAGGCGGCGATCGGATCGAAGATCATCGCCCGCGAGTCGATCCGGGCGATCCGTAAGAACGTGATCGCCAAATGCTACGGAGGGGACATCACGCGGAAACGGAAGCTCCTCGAAAAGCAGAAAGAGGGAAAGAAGCGGATGAAGCAGGTGGGAACGGTGGAGATCCCGCAGGAGGCATTCCTTTCGATCTTGAAGGTGAAGGAATAGTACTATGGAGCAAAGGGAGGGAATCTTTTCATGATATCGACTTCGCCGCCGGGAGGCGCGGGGGAGCGGCGGAAGGGGAAGGTCCGGGAGTACGTCGAGGCGTTCGCCGTCGCCCTCCTGATCGCCCTCGTCGTCCGCACCCTGGTGATCCAGGCGTTCAAGATCCCGTCCAGCTCCATGGAAAACACGCTGCTGATCGGCGACCACATCTTCGTCAACAAGTTCCTCTACGGCTACCACATCCCGTTCACCCGGGGGCGGGTGCTCCAGTTCGCGGACCCGAAGCGCGGGGACATCATCGTCTTCGTCTTCCCGGAGGACAAGAGCAAGGACTTCATCAAGCGCGTCGTCGCGGTGGCGGGAGACACGGTGGAAATCCGGCAGAAGAGGGTCTTCATCAACGGGCAACCGGTGGAGGAACCGTATGTCCGGTTCGCCGACGGGAGCGCGATCGACGGCTTCGTGCGCGCAAGGGACAACCTGCCTCCGGTCCACGTGCCTCCGGGCAAGCTGTTCGTGATGGGTGACAACCGGGATCGTTCCTACGATTCGCGGTTCTGGGGGTTCGTCGAGATGGACGCGGTCATCGGGAAGGCCATGTTCATCTACTTTTCCATCGACTGGAGCCGCGGCGTCCGATGGGTCGAGGTATGGCGCTATCCCGAGCTGGTG
>JACRMU010000113.1 GCA_016219515.1 Deltaproteobacteria bacterium | reverse complement strand
TTCCGGGTAGACCGGCACGATCCGCCCGAGGTGGACGGGATCGTGCTCCTCCGCCTTCCCCAGGATCTCGGGATGATGCATCTCGGGCTGGAACTGGAAGAACCGCACCGTCCCGCAGAGAACCACGCTCTCCCCTTCGTGGAACCTCTCCTTAAGGGATGGATGGAAATGAAACCACTTGGCGGAAAGATGCCCCGTGCCGTCGGAAATCGTCACCTCCAGGAAACGGGGCCCCCCGAACCGCCGCATCCCGCCGTGAACCCCGATGACGGTCCCCTTCACCGGCACGGTCATCCCGGGCTTGAGCGCCCGCAGCGGAAGAACGTGCCGGCGGTCCTCGTATCCCTTCGGGAAAAAGAAGAGGGCGTCCTGGGGTGTCCGTATTCCCCGCGCTGCCAGCTTTTCGGCGATCTTCGGCCCTACCCCCTTTACGAACTGGATGGAGGGGGCGTCCGTCATGGCCCGTCAGCGCCCGTGGTACTCTTGCAGGCTTCGGACGGAAAGATCTTCGCGGAGGAGATGGGCGATGGCGTGCGCCACCGCCCGCGCCGCCGACAGGGTGGTGAAGTACGGGATGTTGTAGACGAGCGCCGTCCGCCGGATGTAGAACGAGTCCGCCTTCGACTGGGCCCCGAGGGGGGTGTTGATGACGATGGCGATCTCTCCGTTCTTCATGTGGTCCGCGACATTGGGGCGTCCCTCGTTGATCTTAAGGACCGTTTCCGTCGGGATGCCGTTCCCGGAGAGGAACTCCGCGGTGCCGCGCGTCGCCACGATCCGGAACCCCGCTTCGTGCAGGAGCCGCGCCGCGGGCAGGACCCCCGCCTTGTCCTCGTTCCGCACGCTGACGAACACCTTGCCGCTCCGGGGAAGCATCATCCCCGCCGCGATCTGCGCCTTCGCGAACGCCTTGCCGAAGTTTTCGTCGATCCCCATCACCTCGCCCGTCGACTTCATCTCGGGGCCCAGGATCGTGTCCACGTCCGGGAACTTGATGAAGGGGAAGACCGCCTCCTTGACGCTGACGTGCGAAGGGGTGACGTCCTTCGTGAAACCGAGGTCCGAAAGCTTCTTCCCCGCCATCACCTTCGCCGCCAGCTTCGCCAGGGGGACTCCGATCGCCTTGCTGACGAACGGGATGGTCCGGGAAGCGCGCGGGTTCACCTCCAGGATGAAGATCTCCCCCTTCTGGATGGCGAACTGGACGTTCATCAGCCCCACGACCCCGAGTTCCTTCGCCAGCGCCTTGGCCTGCCGGGCGATTTCGCGGACCGTCTCCGGCGGGATGGAATGGGGGGGAAGGGAGCAGGCGGAGTCGCCGGAGTGGACGCCCGCCTCCTCGATGTGCTCCATCACGCCGCCGATAACGACGCACTCCCCGTCGGAGATGGCGTCGACGTCGATCTCGATCGCGTCCTCCAGGAACTTGTCGATGAGCACCGGCCGCTCATCGGACGCCTGGACCGCGTGGGTGAGATATTTCCGCAGCCCCTCCTCGTCGTGGACGATCTCCATGGCCCTTCCGCCGAGAACGTAGGAAGGCCGAAGGAGAACGGGGTAATCGATCCGTGACGCGATCGCGACCGCCTCCTCCGTCGAGCGGGCGATCCCGTTGGGGGGCTGCCGGAGGGCAAGCTTGTCCAGCAGTTCCACGAACCGTTCCCGGTCTTCCGCCCGGTCGATGCTGTCGGGGGAAGTTCCCAGGATCGGGACCCCTTCCTTTTCCAGGGGGACGGCGAGCTTCAGGGGGGTCTGCCCGCCGAACTGGACGATGACCCCTTCCGGTTTTTCCTTCTCGATGATCGCGAGGACGTCTTCCTTCGTCAGCGGCTCGAAGTAGAGGCGGTCGGAGGTGTCGTAGTCGGTGGAGACCGTTTCCGGGTTGCAGTTGGCCATGAGCGGCTCGAACCCCTCCTCCCGAAGGGCGAAGGAGCCGTGCACGCAGCAGCAGTCGAACTCTATCCCGTGACCGATCCGGTTGGGGCCGCCTCCCAGGATGACGATCTTTCTCCGTTCGGTAGGCCGGGCCTCGTCCTCCTCGTCGTAGGAGGAATAAAGGTAGGGCGTGTGCGCCTCGAACTCCCCTCCGCAGGTGTCCACCCGCTTGAACACGGGGCAAACGCCCGCGGCCCGGCGAATCCCCCGCACGTCGTCCTCGCCGATCCCCAGGAGCTTTCCCAGCCGCCGGTCGGAGAAGCCGAATCCCTTCGCCTGCCGGAGGAGGTCCTCCGCGGATGGGGCGATCGCCCCTTTTCCGGCAGTCGCCGCCTTGAACTCGCCCGCCCGCGAACGCAGCTCCCCTTCCGCCTCGACGATCTGCCGGATGTTTTCGAGGAACCAGACGTCGATGCCGGTGACCCGGTAGATCTCCTCGATCTTCCAGCCGTCGCGGATCGCCTCCCCGATGTAGAGAAGCCGCTGCGAATTGGGCCTGCGCAGCTTTTCCTCGATGATTTTCCGGCGCGAGGAAGCGCTGACGGCGTCGCCGGGGAGGACCTCTTCGAACCCGTACACGCTGATTTCGAGGGACCGGAGCGCCTTCTGGAGCGACTCCTTGAAGGTGCGCCCGATCGCCATCACCTCCCCCACCGACTTCATCTGGGTGCCGAGGAGGTCTTGCGTCTGCGGGAACTTCTCGAAGGTGAAGCGGGGGATCTTCGTCACGACGTAGTCGATCGTCGGCTCGAACGACGCCGGAGTCTCCCGGGTGATGTCGTTCGGGATCTCGTCGAGGGTGTATCCGACCGCGAGCTTGGCGGCGATCTTCGCGATGGGGAACCCGGTCGCCTTGGAGGCCAGGGCCGAGGAGCGGGAGACGCGCGGGTTCATCTCGATCACCACCATCTCCCCCGTGTCGGGATGGACGGCGAACTGGATGTTGCTCCCCCCCGTGTCGACGCCGATCTCCCGGATGATGCTCAGGGCGGCGTTCCGCATCAGCTGGTACTCCTTGTCGGTCAGCGTCTGCGCCGGGGCGACGGTGATGGAGTCCCCCGTGTGGACCCCCATCGGATCGAGGTTCTCGATGGAGCAGATGATGACGACGTTGTCCTTCAGGTCGCGCATCACTTCGAGCTCGAACTCCTTCCAGCCGATCACCGACTGCTCGACGAGCACGGTCCGCTTCGGGGAGGCGTCCAGGGCCCAGCGGATCGACTCCTCGTACTCTTCCCGGTTGTAGGCGATGCCCGCGCCCGTTCCCCCCAGGGTGAACGACGGCCGGATGATGGCCGGGTACCCGATCTCCGGGATTACCTTCAGCGCTTCCTCCAGCGACCTCACGTACCCGGAACGGGGGACGACCAGGCCGAGCTTCTCCATCGCTTTCCGGAACAGGTCGCGGTCTTCGGCCTTCTGGATCGCATCGAAGCTCGCGCCGATCAGCTCGACGCCGTACTTCTGCAGGATCCCCATTTCGTGGAGGGAGACGGCGATGTTCAGCCCCGTCTGGCCGCCGATCGTCGGCAGGAGGGCGTCCGGCCGCTCTCGCTCGATGATCTTCCCCACCATCTCGGGAGTGATCGGCTCGATGTAGGTGCGGTCGGCGAACTCCATGTCGGTCATGATCGTCGCGGGGTTGCTGTTCACCAGGACGACGGTGTACCCCTCCTCCTTCAGGGCCTTGCACGCCTGGGTCCCCGAATAGTCGAACTCGCAGGCCTGCCCGATGATGATCGGGCCGGACCCGATCAGCATGATCTTCCGGATGTCGGTTCTCTTCGGCACTCTTTAGATCTCCTGGATGGCGACGTCGGTAAGCCCCATCCTCCTCGCGGCATCGACGGCGCGTTCGTATTCCTCCGCGCGCAGCTTCCGGTCGAACCCCGGTACGCCCATCGCGCGGTGCGCCGGGAAATATTGTCCCATCAGGGAGAGGGGGACGCGCTTCCCGTAGTTTCGGAGGAGGAAGGAAAGCACCCGCTCGGTCTCCTCCGTCTTCCCCGGCAGCACCAGGTGGCGGATGAGCACCCCTTTCCGCGCGATCCCGTCTCTCCCCTTCGAAAGGGGCCCCACCTGCCGGAACATCTCGGCGACGGCCAGGGCGTTCTGCGCGGGATAGTCGGGGGTTTCCGAGATTTCGCCCGACAGCTCCCCCGCCCGGTATTTCATGTCCGGCAGGTAGATGTCCACGATCCCGTCCAGCAGGGAGAGCGTCTCCAGCGAATCGTAGCCGTTCGTGTTGTACACCACGGGGAGTGCGAACCCCCTCTCCCGCGCGGCCAGCAGTCCGCCAAGGATTTGCGGGACGTGCGATGTGGGAGTCACAAAGTTGACGTTGTGGACCCCCTTTTCCTCCAGGGCCAGGAGGCGATCCGAGAACTCTTCGACGGTCAGCTCGCTTCCGGCTCCCATCCGGCTGATCGGGTAGTTCTGGCAGAAGAGGCACGCCATGTTGCAATGGCTGAAGAACACCGTCCCCGACCCCCGGGTTCCGGAGATCGGCGGTTCCTCGCCGTGATGGACCGAAACCGCGGCCACCTTCGCCAGGCCGGGGGCTCCGCAGAAGCCGACCTTCCCCTCGATGCGGTTCACGCGGCAATCCCTGGGGCAGAGCCGGCACTCCCGCAGCATCTCCTTGGCGCGGTCTCGCCGTTCCCGGAGGAGCGACAGGTCGCCGCCGGCCGGCGATGCGCACGTATTTGCGGCTCGCCGCACTATAGGTCCTCTTCCCCCGCGAGGTACCGGTAGAATCGCGTGAAGAGATAGCGGGAGTCGTGCGGCCCGGGGGATGCCTCGGGATGGTACTGCACGGAGAAGCAGCGCAGGGACGGGATGGAGATCCCTTCGACGGTCCGGTCGTTCAGGTTGACGTGCGTGATCCGCGCGCGATCTCCCAGGGAATCGGGGTCCACGGAGAAATTGTGGTTCTGGCTGGTGATCTCGACTTTCCCCGTGGAAAGGTCGGAGACCGGCTGATTGCATCCGTGGTGCCCGAACTTCAGCTTGAAGGTCTTCCCTCCGAGGGCGAGCCCCATGATCTGGTGGCCCAGGCAGATGCCGAACATCGGGACTTTCCCCAGCATCTTCCGGACGGCCTCCACCGCATAGGGGACGCCCTCCGGGTCCCCCGGGCCGTTGGAAAGGAAAACCCCGTCGGGGTTCCTTGCCAGGATCCGCTCGGCGGTCGCGTTCGCCGGCACCACCGTGACGTCGAACCCGTGGGAGATCAGCATCCGCAGGATGTTCTGCTTGATCCCGTAATCGATCGCGACGATCCCGGGAATCTTCCCGAATCGGTTCCGGTACGCGGAAGCCGGGAGGTACCCCTTTTCCAGGTCCCAGTCTCCCGTGTCCCAGTGCGTCTCCGTTTCCGACGTGACCTCCTTGACCAGGTCGCGCCCGACGATGGAAGGAAGCTCCTTCGCCTTCTTCGCAACCCGTTTCCCGTCGAGGTCGACCGAGGAGATGATCCCGTTCTGGGAGCCGCCGTCCCGCAACCGGCGCGTGAGCGCCCGCGTGTCGATCCCGGAGATCCCGCAGATGCGGTACCGGCGCAGATATCCGTCCAGCGTCTCGACGTGCCTCCAGTTCGACGGCAGCCGCCACGCTTCCCGGACGACGAACCCTTCCACCCACGGACGGGTCGATTCGACGTCGTCGGGGTTGATCCCGGTGTTCCCGATCTCCGGGTACGTCATCGTGACCATCTGGCCCCGGTAGGAGGGGTCGGTGAGCACCTCCTGGTACCCCGACATCCCCGTGTTGAACACCACCTCGCCGCCGCTCTCCCCTTCGTATCCGAAGGCGGTCCCGCGGAACACGGTCCCGTCGGCCAGGGCGAGGATCGCCTTCTTCTCAGCCATCGACGGCAACCCCCGGAAGGAGGGAATGGGTGACGCGGCCGCCGCGGATCGTCGCCACCGCGCGCCCTTTCAGTTTCCAGCCGAGGAAGGGGGTGTTCCGCGATTTCGACAGGATGTCCTGCCGCCGGTACTCCCACTCCATCTCCGGATCCACGACGGCAACGTCGGCGTCCGCCCCTTTCCGCAGGGAACCTTTCCCGGCAAGCTTCAGGATGCCCGCGGGGTTCGCGGAAAGGAGCTCGACGATCCGGGCCGGCGTCATCTTGCCTCCCGAAAGGAGGGTAAGGGAAAGCGGCAGGGCCGTCTCCAGCCCGATGATCCCGTTGGCCGCCGCGATGAACTCGCAGCGCTTCACGTAGTCTTCGTGGGGAGCGTGGTCGGTGGCGATGGCGTCGATCGTCCCGTCGTTGAGGCCCTCCAGGACGGCCATCCGGTCCTCTTCCCCGCGCAACGGGGGGTTCATCTTCGCGTTCGTGTCGTACCCCTCGAGCAGCGCGTCGGTGAGGGTGAAGTAGTGCGGCGCGGTCTCGCCGGTGACGGGGAGCCCGGTCTTTTTCGCCATCCGGAGCAGGGCGACTCCCATCTTCGTGCTGATGTGCTGGATGTGCACCTTTCCGCCCGTCTGCTTCGCCAGCAGGATGTCCCGGGCGATGGCCACCTCTTCCGCGGCGGCGGGAATGCCGGGGATGCCCAGCCGGTGGGCCGTCCATCCTTCGTGCGCCGCCCCCTCGCCGCTGAGCTCCCGGTCCTCGGCGTGTGACAGGATGAGGAAATCGAAGGCCTTCGCGTATTCCAGCGCGCGCCGCAGCAGCAGGGAGCTTGCGACCGGCTTCCCGTCGTCGGAGAACGCCACCGCGCCCGCCTCCGCGAGCTCCGCGTAGTCCGCCATCTCCTTCCCCTCCAGCCCTCTCGTGACGGCCGCAACCGGGAAGACGTTCGCGAAGCCCTCCCGCTCCCCTTTTTCCCGGATGTACCGGGTGATCTCGGGGTGGTCGTTCACCGGCTTCGTGTTCGCCATGCAGGCGACGGAGGTGAACCCCCCGGCCGCCGCCGCCCTCGTTCCCGACCGGATGTCCTCTTTCCACTCGTATCCCGGGTCCCTCAGATGGACGTGCATGTCGATCAGCCCCGGGAGGACCCACTTCCCCGCCGCGTCGATCGTGCGTCCCTGGAACCCTTTCGGCGCCTGATCCCCGGGAAGGAAATCCTTCACCTTCCCGTTTTCGAGAACGACGCTCCCGGTTTCGTCCCGTCCGCTTGCCGGGTCGATCACCCTTCCTCCTTTAATGAGCAGCATCGTGTCCTCCCGCCAGGAGATAGAGTAGAGCCATGCGGATGGCGACTCCCGATTCCACCTGGTTCAGAATCCTGGACTGCGCGGAATCGGCCAATTCGTCGGAGAGTTCGACGCCCCGGTTGATGGGGCCCGGGTGCATGATCACCGCGTCCTCCTTTGCAAGGGAAAAGACCGCGCGGTTCAAGCCGTACTTGCAGGAATATTCCCTAAGCGACGGAAAGTAGGCGGTCTTCTGGCGTTCGAGCTGGATCCGCAGCATCATCACCACGTCGGCGTCCTTGACCGCTTCCCGTATATCGTAGGTCACCTTTGCGCCCGTTCTCTCCATCTCCTTCGGCACCATCGTGGCCGGCCCGCAGAGCCAGAGATTCGCTCCCATGCGCCCCAGGGAGTGCAGGTCGGACCGAACGACGCGGCTATGCAATATATCTCCTATTATTGCTATTTTAAGACCATTAATCTTACCTTTCGCCTTAAGTATGGTGTAGAGATCCAGCAACCCCTGGGAGGGGTGCTCGTTCGCACCGTCTCCGGCATTGATGATCGAGCAGGAGACGAACCGGGACAGAAAGTGCGGCGATCCGGAGGCGTAATGCCGGAGGATGACGATATTGGGTTTCATCGCCTCGATGTTCTTCGCGGTGTCCAGGAGCGTCTCCCCCTTCGTAACGCTGGAGGTCGACGAGCTGAAGTTCACCACGTCGGCGGAGAGCCGCTTCCCCGCGATCTCGAACGACGTGCGGGTCCGCGTGCTGGCCTCGAAAAACAGGTTCACCACGGTCTTGCCCCGCAGCGCCGGGACCTTCTTGATGTCCCGGGTCAGCACCTCCTCCATGGAGCGCGCGGTGTCGACGACGAATTCCATCTCCTCGATGCGGAAGTCCGCCAGTCCGAGCACGTGCCGCCGTTTCCAGTCCATCGGTTCTACTCCCCCTTTGCCGGCGCGGGTTCCCTGAGGATGACCTTCCACTCCTCCCGTTCCCCCTGCACCATGACGTCGACGTTTTCATTGCGGGACGTGGGGACGTTCCGTCCGACGTAGTCGGCGCGGATGGGAAGCTCCCGGTGCCCCCGGTCGACCAGCACGGCAAGCTGGATGTTCTTGGGCCTTCCGAAGTCGATCAGCGCGTCCATCGCCGCGCGGATCGTCCGCCCGGTGAAGAGCACGTCGTCCACGAGCACGACCTTCTTTTCGTCGATGGAAAAAGGGATCTCGGTCCGTTTCAGCCGCGGCTGGTACCCCGCCCTCGAAAGGTCGTCGCGGTAGAGGGTGATGTCCACGTATCCGGCGGGGACATCCATCCCCTCGATGGCGCGGATCTTCTCCCGGATGAACTTCGACAGCGGGACGCCTCCCGACATGATCCCCACAAGGACCAGCTCTTCCGCGCCCTTGTTCTTCTCCAGGATTTCATGGGTAAGCCGGGAGAGGACCCGCTCCATCCCCTTGGCGTCCAGTATGACCTTCCTGCTCGCCTTTTTCATCGCGCACTTCCCTCCCTTTTCGGCCGCGACCGGGATTTGGGGATTGCCGCTCACGCTGCCATCGAGCAAAAAAAAAGCCTCCCCGCAGGTCGGGGAGGCGGCATGATGTCAGCTTCCGTCCATCCTTTGCTAACCTCGCGGGATTAGCTTAAAAGGCCGAAACGATACTAATCGAATATCCTTCCCGCGTCAACCACGCGGGGGACACCACGCGGGGGATATTACTCTCCCTCATCCCGGATACAGGAATGTCCCCCGAAGGCGCCTGCTTCTCTGGCGTTCCTCTGTAGCCTTGCAATCCTTAGTGAAGAAGTTGCCCGATTCGGCTCCAGCGCACCAGCTCGGGGTAGCGCCAGGGCTCGGACCAGAGGACACCGCGGCTCCAGTCGATCGAAAAATAGATGAACATGGCTTTCCCTATGACCGCGTCCATGTCCACGTAGCCCCAGAACCTCGAATCGTATGAGCGGTCGCGGTTGTCGCCCATCGTGAACAGCTTCCC
>JACRMU010000112.1 GCA_016219515.1 Deltaproteobacteria bacterium | reverse complement strand
GAAATACCTCGAAGTGGTGAAAACGCTGGGCGTCATCGAGACGGGGTTCCTGGGCACGGTGGGGAAGAACGGCGCCCTTGACCTCTACGACGGAGCCCTGCGGATGATGACCGCCGACGGGAAATACGAGGACTTCGCCTCCGGCCAGTACACGGACCACATCGTGGAGCACGTGGAGCCGTGGACGTACCTCAAGTTTCCCTACATGAAGAAAGCCGGGAAGTTCTCCATGGATCTCGCGGCGCCCTCGGGGATCTACCGGGTGAACACGCTCGCCCGGCTCAACGTCTGCGACGGGATCACTACGCCGCTCGCGCAGAAGGAGTTCGAGGAGTTCCGGAGCGCCTTCGGCAGGCCCGCCCAGCTCACTCTCCTCTACCACTGGGCCCGGCTGATCGAGCTGCTCCACGCCTCGGAACGGATCATCGAGCTTTTGAACGACCCGGAAATCACGAGCACCGAAGTGCGGGTCCCGGTCACGCCGAGGGCCGCGCGCGGCGTCGGTTCCGTGGAGGCGCCGAGAGGAACGCTGATCCACGACTACGAAACCGACGACAACGGGATCGTCACGAACGTCAACCTCATCGTGGCGACCACCAACAACAACGCCGCGATCAACATGTCCGTGAGGCAGGCGGCGTCGTTGGTGATCAAGAACGGCGTCTACGACGAAGGGGCGCTGAACAAGGTGGAGATGGCGATCCGCGCCTACGACCCGTGCCTCTCTTGCGCCACCCACGCGCTGGACGGAAGGCTGCCCGTGAAGGTGGATATCGTCGATCCCGAAGGGAAGCGGATCGACGTGCTGACGAACTGCTGAAACGCCTTGCCCGCCCTTGTTCCCCGGTGCCTGTTGCGCGCCGGGGGCAAGGGCGGTTTTTTTCCGAGACAAGCCCGCATTGCGGAAAAAAGGGGGGGTCCGTGTCCGTGGTCTTCGATACGCCCGTGGTGGTGCTCGGATGCGGGAACCGGCTGTTCGGGGACGACGGCCTCGGCCCTTCCGTCGTCGATCATCTCCTGAAGAACTTCGCCATCCCGGAAAACGTCACGGTCCTGGACGCGGGAACCGGCGTCCGGAACCTGCTGTTCGACATCGCGCTCGGCGAAAGAATCGTGAAGAAGCTCATCGTGGTCGACGCCATCGACGCCGGGAGGACTCCCGGAGAAATTCTGGAAATCGATCCTGGCGAGATTTCCGCGAAAAAACTCTTCGATTTTTCCATGCATCAGATGCCGACGTCGAACCTGCTCCAGGAACTGAAAGACCTTTGCCGGGTGGACGTGAAGATCTTCTCCGTCCAGGTCGAGTGCATCCCGGAATTCGTCCGTCCGGGGCTCTCGGAAACGCTCGCGCGCTCCCTGCCGGAGGTCTGCAGGAAGATCCTTAAGGAATGCGCGGCGGCATGAAACCGGAACCGTTTACGGGATAGCGGGAACGAAAAAAACCCGAAGGGGGAGCCGGAACGACCTCCCCTCCGGGTTTGAAAAACCCTTCGGTGCAACCCTCCCTCCTGGCTAACTACGCCGCCTTCTCCTCGCGGATGAGTTTCCGCATCTTTTCCTTTAGATCCTTGGGGATTTCCGTCATTCCGTGGGCTGTCTTTCCATGCTCGAGGGCGTTGCGGAAGAGCTCTTCCTCCGTTTCGCCGCGGCACACGAAATCGCAGTCCACACCCGCGTCCCTGCAATAAATCGCTTTCGACATCATCCACCTCCGCCCCTGGGTTGATTCGTCGGGGTAGATAATAGGATGGTTCCCAAGGCCGCGGAGATGCTTCACTTGAGTACAAAATCCACCCTGCTGTCCTTGAGCTTCTCCTTCTTCTCCGGAGAAAGCGTCTTGGGTTCGACGAGAAAAACCCGCTCCGGAGGGACACGTCCCGGCTTCAGAAGAGCGTCCCGCACTCCCTGCGCCCGCCTCATGGCGAGCTGCCGCAGGTCGTCGTCGGTGATCTTGATGTTCGTGAGCATCAACTTCTCCATCTCGGGCGCCGGCAGATCCTTGGCCATTCCGATGATGTTGCGGGGCTTCGGAAATTTCTCCTTCTTGTAGGCCATTTTCAGATATATCGGGTATTCCTCCGGCGCGACCGCGACGTTGTCGAGGGAGGCGGGCGGGGTTCCCCTCTTCGCCAGGTCGGAAAGCTTCTGGGCCTTGAGCTTCCTCTCGAACACGGATCGCAGCAGCCCGTCCCGGTCCTTCGCCGCATCCACGCGGCCGGCGATCTCCAGCTTCAGCCCCGGCCGGTCGTGGAGGACCTTCTCCAGCGTATTCACACGGGCCTCCATCGATGCGTTCAGATCCGCCTTCCCGTAATCGAACTCCAGGGTGCTCATCTCCTCCCCTCCCCCGAAGATCGCCCCCAACAGAGCGAAGGGAGAGGTCGCGGCCTTCACGAGGAGGTTCACGATGATCTTGATGACAACCCCGCCGACGCTGAATTTCGGGTCGTCGAGGGAGCCGCTGACGGGGATGTCGAGGTTGATCTCTCCCCTCCGGTCCTTGAGCAGGGCAACGGCCAGGCGCACCGGGAGCTTCGTGGCGTCGGGGCTTTCCACCGGGTTCCCGAAGGTGAACTGATCGAGAAATACGTGGTTGCTGGCGTCCAGCGTCCTTCTGGTGATGAGATATTTCAGCGCCAGCGTGAGCTTCCCCTTCTCGATCGCATACCCCGCGTACTTGCCGGAGTACGGCGTCAGCGGGCTCAGCTCGATGTCCTTGAATTCGGCCTTGAGGTCGACGTAAAGATCGTTCCGGAGCGGGTTGATCTTCCCGGTGATCTCGAGCGGCGCGTAGTTCTCCAGCTTCCCCCGGAGATCCACATCGGCGAACTTGCTCTCCTCGGACGAAAGACCGGAGATCCTTCCGCCCATCTCGGCGAGGCGCGCAACGTAGTTCGGCTTGACGTACCGGTCGGAGAAGTGAACCGTGCCTCCCTGCACCGTCACCTTCTCGATCCGGACGACCCGCGCCGGTTCGCCTCCCTGGGTAGTTGTGGGGGGAGGCGCCGTACCCGCATTCAGGGCGGCAGCTCCCTGGGTAGTAGAGGGGGGGGTCGGCGTACCGTCTCCTGGGGCGGCTCCCCCCCGGGCAGTCGTGGGGGGGGGCGCCGTACCAGCATTCGGGGCGGCCGCCTTCGGCTCGCCCACGAAGATCCGCTGGACGTTCAACGTGCCGTCCGGGTTCACGGCCAAGCGGGAGTAGAAATCGGCGAGGGCGATCTCGTCGATCTCCACGCGAAGCGGCCGGATCTGCGCGTCGATCCCGCCCAGGTGCAGCGATTTCCACTTCAGGAAATCTTCCGCGGCCGCCTTGTCGACGGTGGCAAGGTCCGTCAAGGATACCTCGCCCTTGTAGGCGGCCGTGAGCGCCTTGTCCGAAGCGGTCCCCAGCGCAAGGGTTCCCTTGGCGGAAACGCTCCCGCCCGTGACGACGATCCTCACTTTCTCGGTGAAATACGGCTGGAACGGAATGATGCCGATCCCCCTGGCGTCAACATGGAGATTCGCGGAGAACGGATTCAACCCGACCGTCCCGGCCGCCGCCAGCGTCCCCTCCCGGTTCAACGCGACGCGCAGCGATGCCTTCCCCGCGGCGCCCTTCCGGGTGGAGAGATTGTCCGCGGAAAAAACGATCGGCTCCGCCGAAAGGACCACCGGCGGAGAGGTCGTCCGGTCCTCCACCTTCACGGAATACCGTTCCACGACGGCTTTCGCGATCGTTACCAGCCATTCGGGCGGGCTCCCGCTCTTCGCCGGCGCGGGAGCGGCCGCCTTCCCCCGCTCGGAAGGCGCGGGCGGAGGCGCCAGCGACTCCAGGTTCACCGAGCCGTCGCCCTCCCGTATCATCCGTATCCCTCCCCCGCGTGTGGAAACCTCCCCGACCGTGAGCGTCCGTTTCCCGAGATCGATGTCCGTGCCCTTGACCGAAACCGCGGGGATCTTCAGGAAATCCCAGCTCTCCCCCTTTGACCTGACCTTCAGGGGGCCCAGGTCGGCGGAAAGGCCGGACACCGTCATTTCATCGCTCCCCTCCCCCTTGGCGTACCGGCAGCGGAAGGAGAAGTCGATGGAATCGAGAGCGGCATGGAACGGTTTCCTGGGCAATTCGTCCGTGAACCCGACCTTCCCGCCGGTCAGCCGTATCTCCGCTATCTCCAGGAGTATCGGCGCGCCCGTTTCCTTTTCCTTTCCGGTTTCCTCTGCCTTCTTTTTCTCCGCTCCCCCGATTGCGGCGCCCTCCCGCGGGTCCAGCAGCGATACTACGTTCAAGACACCCTCCCGGTCCCGCGCCAGTTGAAGGTCCGGCGACCGGAACAGAACGCTTGCCAGGCTCGCTTTCCTGCCGAAGACATCGAAGGACGCGATGGATACATCCAGCAGCGGCAGCCGCAGGACCGACGTCCCCTTCCCGTCAGCGATGTTCAGGTCCTTCAACGCCACCGTTCCCGTCAGCGACAGCACGGGGGGCTTGTCCTTGTACTCCCTGAAGGAAAGGTCGGCGGCGGCGTCGAGGAGGGCCGACACGACCTTGATTTTCAATTTCACCGGAAGGTACTCGAGGTAGTACGGAATGTTGAAATCGCGGAAGTTCACGTCGAAGGAGGTCTCTCGCGAATCGCTGAACGGCTTGGTCTTCCCCCGGAGATCGACCGGCGTCCCGTTGACCTTCGCGAGGAAGACGGGCTGGACATAGGCGTCCACATAATAGGGGAAGTTCGAAAAGAACGGGATGGCGACCCGCAAATCGCGGACGGCATGGCGCGTGCGCTTCGGGCGGTCGTCGAAGTCCACGCTCCCGTCCACGATCTGGATGTTGTTCAGGGAATACCGGAGGGGTTTCGATCCGGCGGCGGGCTTGGAGGCGAACTCTTCCAGAAGGTCGGAGAAGTTGTAGGAGAGATCCTCCTTCCGGATCACCGTGACGCTCGGGGACTTCAGGAGGATGTCCCTTACGACCGGCCCCCCGCGGAACACCGAGGCGATTTCAAAGTTCAGGTACAGTTCCTCGAACGAAAGAAACGGTCCCGCCCCGCCTCGATCCTTCATCGAGAAACCCGTCACCTTCACCGCGAGGTTGAACGGATTGAACTCGATTTGCCGGATCGACGTTTCGCGGTGGAGTTTATCGGAAAGCTGCCGGACGAGAACGGATTTGAGGATCGGAGGCACGGCGAGGAATCCCGCGACCGCGATGAGCCCCAGCGCGGCAGCGAACCAAGGGAGGTACTTACGGAGAAAGGTCTTTCCTTTCAGCGCATTGAGGTCCACGGCCCCTCCCCTCCCTCAATTTCCCCGATCCCTTGCGTACCATTGAACCACTTTGTGCGGATACGTGCCGGGACGCCGGCTTGGATGGTCCCAATGAGCGCAAAGTTGCCGGTCGGAAGATACGGGGTCGCCGCCAACGAACGATCGGGAAGGGGTGCCAGTGCGCAATCCGGCTCCCATGAGGCAGGTTTATACGAATGAACGTCGATCGGCGACCGGAAGACCTACTTGCCCTTCTCCATGACGACGCGGTCCGCCACGAGGAACCGGTAATCCGATCCGAGGTAGTCGAAGGTGCCGTACACGGTCACCTTGTCGCCTTTTTTGAACTCCAGCACCCGGGCCGCATCCGGGTGATCCTTCTTGACGTACATCCGGACCAGGCACATGGGCCCGAGGGCGAAGCAGTAGAATTCCCTGGTGTTGATCTTCGTCTTGTGAAGGTCGGCGCAGAAATCGCTGCCGCAAAACAGGTAGGTATCCGTCACCTGGAACTTCTTCCCCGCATACGCCTCGGGATTCTTCACCAGCTCCGTCTGCGTGATCGGCCGGTACTCCGCGGCGTTGGACTCCGCCGGGGCGAGGCAAGGGACCAGGAGCGACATGAAGAGCCACGCGAAACAGAATGCTTTTTTCATGGCCTTCCTCCTCGCGCCGGGCGCACGGGATCAGAGCTTCGATTTGATCGCCGGGTGGCACTCCTTGCAGGAGCCCTTGACCTTCTTGTTGTCCTCCATGTGGCAGTTCCTGCACTTGAGATGCATCGCTTCCTTGAACGAAGGAGTGTCCTTGTCCCCCTTGGCCGAGTGGCAGTCGGAGCACTTCTCCTCGTCCCCGGGCTTGCTCATGTGGTGGCACTTCTGACAGTCCCCGATCCTTTTGGCGTGCCCCTTGTGGTCGAATGCCACCGGCCTCTTGACGTAGACCTTGAGGTCGATCTTCCCCGCCGGCTCCCCCCCGCCGGCGATTCCGGCGAAAAACGCCGCTGCCACTATGGCTCCCGCGATCGCTGCGAACTTCCTCATCCCATGACCTCCCGCTTTTCAGGAAAAAATCTTTTTTACTCTCCAACATCCCCTCCAGACTGTCAATAAACGGGCAGGGGGGGATCAGGTCGTCTTCCGCATCCCCCCGGCGCGCACTTCCGGCGAAACGTCGCCCGCAAACCGGGCGAAGTTTTCCTCGAACATCGCTCCCACCTTCCGCGCCTGCGCGTCGTAGGCCTGCCGGTCCTTCCAGGTATCCCG
>JACRMU010000111.1 GCA_016219515.1 Deltaproteobacteria bacterium | reverse complement strand
TCTCCAAGGCGAAGAAGATCCTCGACGAGGACCACCACGACCTCGAGAAGGTCAAGGAGCGGATTCTGGAATACCTGGCGGTGCGCAAGCTCAAGGAGAAGATGAAGGGGCCGATCCTCTGCTTCGCGGGGCCGACCGGCGTGGGGAAGACCTCCCTGGGCAAGTCGATCGCGAGGTCGATGGGCCGGAAGTTCATCCGGATGTCGCTGGGCGGGATCCGGGACGAGGCGGAGATCCGCGGCCACCGCCGCACCTACGTCGGCGCGCTTCCCGGGAGGATCATCCAGGGGATGAAGCAGGCCGGGACGAGGAACCCCGTGTTCATGCTGGACGAAATCGACAAGCTGGGGGCCGATTTCCGGGGGGACCCTTCCGCGGCGCTCCTGGAGGTGCTCGACCCGGAGCAGAACTTCGCCTTCAGCGACAACTATCTCAACGTCCCGTTCGACCTGTCGAAGGTGCTGTTCATCGGCACCGCCAACATCATCGACCCCGTCCCGCCGGCCCTTAAGGACCGGATGGAGATCATCCACCTGTCGGGGTACACCGACGTCGACAAGCTGGCGATCGCCAAGCGGTTCCTGCTGCCGCGGCAGAAGGAGGAAAACGGGGTCAAGGAGAGCCAGCTCCGGATGACCGACAAGGCGATCCTGGCGATCATCCACCAGTACACGCGGGAGGCGGGGCTGCGGAACCTGGAGCGGGAAATCTCCCAGATCTGCCGGAAGACGGCCCGCAGGATCGCCGAGGGGGAAAAGGGGCCGTTTTCCGTCACGCCGAAGAACCTCTCGAAATTCCTGGGGGTGCCGAAGTTCCTGCCGGAGACGGAAGGGGAGAAGGACGAAGTCGGCGTGGCGACCGGCCTGGCATGGACGCCCACCGGAGGCGACATCCTCTTCATCGAGGTGTCGCTCGTCAAGGGGAAGGGAGGGGTCACCATCACCGGCTCCCTGGGCGACGTCATGAAGGAGAGCGCGCAGGCGGCGATCACCTATACGCGGTCGCGGGCGTCGCGCCTGGGGCTGGCGAAGGACTTCCACTCGAATTTCGACATCCACATCCACGTGCCGGCGGGGGCGATCCCGAAGGACGGCCCCTCCGCGGGGATCACGATCGCCACGGCGCTGATTTCGTCGCTCACCGGAATCCCCGTGCGGCGCGACGTCGCGATGACCGGGGAGATCACCCTGCGGGGGCGGGTCCTTCCGATCGGCGGGCTGAAGGAGAAGGCGCTGGCCGCCCTGCGGGCCGGCATCACGGAGATCATCGTCCCCGAGCAGAACCGGAAGGACCTCGAGGAGATCCCGAAGCACGAGGCGCGGCAGTTCACGTTTACACTGGTCGGCAGCATGGACGACGTCGTTGCGAAGGCGCTGCGGAAGAATCCGTTTCGGCCGGAAGGCCGCGAAACGCGCGCCGCGGGGGCGGGAGATCGCCGCGCTCCGGCGGGGGGCCGGAAGAAGAAGTGAAACGAGGCGACCCTGCTCCGAGGATTCTGCGGGACCTCGGGGAGTTCGGGTTCATCGAACGGGTACGGCGCAGGTTCGGCGGGCCGGTCCGTCCGGGGGAGATCGGCATTGGGGACGACGGCGCCGTGCTTCCTTCTCCGCGGGGAAAGGTGGTGCTCTCGACCGACCTCCTCGTGGAGGGGACCCATTTCGATCTCCGGTACTTCCGCCCGGAGGAGCTGGGCTGGCGGGCGCTTTCGGCCAACCTCTCCGACCTTGCGGCGATGGGCGCATCCCCCGTCTGCTACCTCGTTGCGCTGGCCGCGCCTCCCGGCGCTCCGCTCCGGTTTCTCGAAGGCGTTTTCCGCGGAATGGCCCGGGCGGCCCGTCCGTCGGGGATCCGCCTGATGGGCGGAGACACCTGCCGCGGAGAGAAGGTCGTGCTGTCGCTCACCGTCATGGGGAAAGTTTCCGCGGGCAAGGCAGCCACGCGCGACGGCGCGCGTCCCGGAGACCTCCTCTTCGTCACCGGGGAGCCCGGCTGGTCGCGCCTGGGCTTGCGGCTTCTCTCCGGCGGACGCCCCCGCAACCCATCCGGGTGGCGGCGCGAGGCGATGCGCCGGCACCTGACGCCGGTCGCGCGCTGGAAGGAGGGAGCGGCGGCGGCGAAGTGCGGGGCCGTTTCGGCGATGATCGATCTCTCCGACGGCCTGCTGCAGGACCTCTCCCATCTTCTTGCGCCCGGACGGATGGGCGCGGTCCTGGACGAGAAGGCGTTCCGGCTCTCCGCGAGATTCCGGAAAGCCGCGGCCGAGCTCAAGGAGGACCCTCTTGCCGCGTTTCTTGCCGGGGGCGAAGACTACGAGCTGCTGATGGCGGTCCGCCCGCACCGGTATCACGCCTTCCGGAACGCTGCGCGCACGTTCCCCGCGGGCGCTTTCCCCATCGGCGTCGTGACGAGGCGGGGAGGCGTCCGGGTGCGCCGCGCCGACGGATCGTGGATGACGGGGGCAGGTCTTCCGCGCGGATTCTCCCACTTTACCCGCCGACGCGACTGATCCCTCCCATGAAACTCCTCCTGCTGGTCTTCCTCTTCGGCGCATCCGCCTTCTTCTCTTCGGTGGAGACGGCCTTCTTCGCCTTGCGGCGCATGGATTTCCTGAAGTGGAAGGAGGAGGGGAATCCGCGGGCCGGAGCGATCGAGAAGATGCTGGAGGCGCCGGGGAAGCTCATCGCCACGATCTTCATCGGCAACGAAATCGCCAACGTGGCGATCTCCTCGTTGATCGCCGCGTTCCTCATCCGGGAGTTCCCGGCCCACGGGGAAATCCTGGCGCTGCTCTTCGGCACGATCGGGGTCCTCATCCTGGGAGACATCGCGCCGAAGTGCATCGCCTGGCCGCGGGCCCGGGCCTGGTCGCTCCTGGCCGTCCGTCCGTTCGGCGTCTTCGCCCGGATCGTCGCCCCCGTGCGGTTCCTCCTGGAAAAGGCGGCCGCGGGGATCCTTCGCCTGTTCGGGGGAGGGACCCTTGTCGGGGACCGCCCGGGGCTGTCGGAAAGGGAATTCCGCGCCCTGGTGGACGTGGGCGAGGAGACCGGAACGATCGATCCCGGCGAGAAGGAGCTCATCCACAACATTTTCGAGATGACGGAACAACGGGCGGGAGAGATCATGACGCCCCTTGCGGACGTATTCATGGTCCCCGCCGGTCTTTCCTACGGAGAGCTCCTGGCGCAGTTCCGCAGGTACCGCCGGTCCCGGATCCCCGTCTACGAGGGGGAGCGGCGCAACGTGATCGGCGTCCTGCATTTCAAGGAGCTTCTCCGGTCGATGTCGGAAGGGAAGGACGACATCGCCTGGCGCGCGCTCGTGAAGCCCCCTCTCCTGATCCCGGCGTCGAAAAAGCTGCCGTTCCTCCTGCGCGATTTCCAGAAGCTCAAGGTGCACCTGGCGCTGGTGGTGGACGAGTTCGGGGAGCTGACCGGGATCGTCACGCTGGAGGACGTCCTGGAGGAGCTGTTCGGGGACATCCGGGAGGAGCACGACCGGGAGGAGAAGGAGATCGTCTCCCTGCCCGACGGGACGTTCCGGATCCTCGGAAAGACTTCCATGCGCCAGTTCAACAAGGAATTCGGAACGGAGCTGCCGGACGAGGAGTGGGACACCGTCGCCGGGCTCCTGCTCCACGAGTTCGGCCGGCTTCCCGGCAGGGGGGACTCGATCGTCCTGGGGGATTTTCGTTTCACCGTGGAGCGGCTGAAGGGGATCCGCATCGTGGAGGTCGGCGTGCGGAAGGCCGGCGGAGAGGGGAAATAGGTCATGGAATTTTTCGCCGCCATCGCCTTCTGTCTCCTGATGGAGGGGTTGTTCACGGGCGCGGAGATGGTCCTGGTCTGCGCGGACCCCCACAAGCTCAACGAGCGGGCAAGGCGGGGGGAGCGCGGGGCGAAGATCGCGCTGGAGCTTCTCTCCCGCCCCGAGCGGACGATCGCCACGACGCTCACGGGGACGAACCTGTTCGTGGTCCTTTCCACGATCATCGCCACGTCCCAGTTCCTCCCGGACTTCGGGGACCGCGCGGAGCTGCTGGCGGTCGTTGCGATCACCCCGCTCGTGATCCTCCTGGGAGAAATCGTTCCGAAGAGCTTCGCCCAACCCCGCGCCGACGCGCTGGCCGGCGGCGCCGCCCGGTTCGTCCGGTACGCGGGGGTTGCGCTCTATCCCCTCGTGGCAGCGGCCTCCTTCTTCGCACGCCTCCTTTCCAAGCCGTTCGGCGGGGTGCCCCCGATCCACGGCATGGTGACGCGCGAGGAGCTCGGGCTGATCCTCCAGATGAGCCGGACGGGATCGGACGTGGAGCCCCACGAGCGGGTGATGGTGCGGCGCGCGTTCCACTTCGGGGAGAAGAAGGTCGCGGATATTTTCCGCCCCCTGGCCCAGGTCGTGGCGCTGCCGGAAGACGCGGTCTGCCGCGAGGCGGCGTCGCTGGCCTCCCGAAGCGGCTATTCCCGATACCCGGTGTACAAGGAACGGATCGACCGGGTCGTCGGATTCCTCCATGTCTTCGACGCGGTGGGGAGCCCTCCCGATGCCCCCGTGCTCCCGCTGCTCCGCAAGCCCCTCTTTGTCCCGGAACTCATGCCGGTCGACGAGCTGATGAAGGCCTTCCAGGCGGAGAAGACCTCCTTCGCCGTGGTCGTCGACGAATTCGGCGGCGTGACGGGGATCGTGACGGCGGAAGACGTCGTGGAGGAGATCGTCGGGGAGATCGAGGATGAGTACGACCGCGGGATGGAATATCATAAAAAAATCTCGCCCGCCGAGTTCCTCGTGCGGGGAAGCATGGAGATCCGGCGCTTCGAGGAGGAATTCGGCGTTCCCCTCCCCGAGGGCGACTATTCGACGGTCGGGGGGATGCTGATCTCGCTTGCGGAGAAGATCCCCGCCGTGGGGGATACGTTTTCCGTCCCCGGAGCCGACTTCACCGTCGTGAATGCCTCCGAGCGCGCGATCAAGGAGATCCGCGTCATGCTGACGACGGGGCGGGACGGGGAGGCGGCGGTGGAGAAGCCGAAAACGGAGAGCAAGGAGGAGAAGAAATGACCGCGGAGCGGCTGCTGCGGCTTCTCGAAGAAGTTGCGGAGGGGAAGACGTCGGCCGATGCGGCGTTCCGGAAGATGCGCTCCCTGCCGTTCGAGAGCCTGGGGGGGATGGCGAACGTCGACCACCACCGGTCGATCCGCCAGGGGGTCCCCGAGGTGATTCTTGGGGAAGGGAAGACCTCGGCGCAGATCGCCTCCATCGCGCGCGCGATGCGGCGCTCCGGGGCCGCCGTGCTCGTCACGCGATTGAGTCCCGCCAAGCAGAAGGCGGTCCGCAGAAGCTTCCGCGAGGCGGTCCTCCACCCGGAGGCGCGTTGCGCCGTGATCCGTTCCGGCAAGCCGAAGGTCCTTGGGAAGGGGACGATCCTGGTCGTGACGGCGGGGACTTCCGACATCCCCGTCGCGGAGGAGGCGGCCGTCACGGCGGAATTCCTCGGGAACAAGGTCGAGCGGCTCTTCGACGTCGGCGTCGCCGGGATCCACCGGCTGCTCCTGCAGAAGGATGCGCTTCTTTCGGCGCGGGTCCTCGTCGTGGTCGCCGGAATGGAAGGGGCGCTCGCCTCGGTCGTCGGCGGCCTGACCGACAAGCCGGTCATCGCCGTCCCCACCAGCGTCGGCTACGGGGCGAGCTTCGGAGGCGTCTCGGCCCTTCTGGGGATGCTCAATTCCTGTTCCCCGACCGTCGCGGTCGTGAACATCGACAACGGCTTCGGCGCCGGGGTCCTCTCGTCGGTGATCAACCGGCTCTGATAACCGCCCCGCAGTACAAAATCGTTCCTGTCCCGCAAGCGTCCCGACGCCGTCAGCGCCCAGGCGCGAGCACCAGCTCCTTCCCGTGGAACGGGCAATATTTCCACGCGCCGCTGAACAGCTCGTTGTCGACGGGGCATTGCTTCCTGGGGAGCATCGCGCCGAGCGGCAGCCGCCATTTGTGCGTTTCCTTCCCCAGCCGGATCGAAAAGGTTCCTTCCGCCAGCGGATCGGCGATCGGCGTTTTTCCGTCCGTCATGCTTGGGAAGTACAGAAAATAAAGGTGTTCGCCCATCGGGCCGAGCATGTTCGCCACCACGGGCCTCAAAATGGAGATGAGGTTTTTTGCATCCGGGGAGACGGCGCTGCCCGAAAGGGGCCGGTATTCGCGGCCGTCCCGGTCGATCAGCGCCAGGTTGGAGCGCAGGAGGTTTTCCTGTGTCCACTGGATGCCCCCGAGCGGACCGATCTGCCCTTGTACCGCCGCGACCAGGATATACGGGGAAAGCACCTTCTCGAACTTATCGATCTGCTCCTTCCCGGCATCCGGGTCGGCGGAGGTGAAAGCGGCCCGCCAGTATTGCGTGGGGATCCACCAGACCAGGCCGAGCTCCTTGGGCAACCGGCTTTCCCGCTGCGTTTCCTTCACGAGGGCCTGCAGGTCCACACGGGCCTGGGCCGGCTTCTCCGCGTCCGCGCAGAACCCTTCGGCCAACGGCAGGCACAACAGGAATACCGCAAACGGCAGCAAGAGGAACCTCCTCGCCTTCTCCTTCATAAGGCCTCCCTCATCTAACTTGCTATTGCATGCACCTTCGCTTCATGCGACAAAAACATTCCGATTGCATCTCCCGTCATTCCGTTGAGCGTCGTTCCTGCCCTCTCTACGAGTCGAACCGCACAGCATACCCGGTGTTCGCGTTACGGAACCGTCCAATTTGGACTGGAAAGCGGCGGGTTCGTGTTCAGCGTGACCGCATTACCATTGAGCACGACGGAAATGATCGTGGCGGTGAAGAATTTGCTCTCGCCAATCTTGGTTCTCAGCGCCAAATCGTAAAGTCCGGCAGAAGCTACCTGCGGGGTTCCTACGCCGCCCGTCGGTATAACCAAGAGGAATAGGCTGTCGTCACGGCTGAAGTAGCCATTGGTGAATACACCAGAGGGGTTGTCGATCAGTCCGCCAAGCGGAACGGCTCCGATCGCAGGATCGAAACCCAGGTTCCAAAGTGTGGTCCGGTGCGTGTCTTGGACGACTGGTGGAATGACCAAGCCGATACGGCAACGCGGTGAAAGCGCATACCCTGAGGAGAAGGAGATGACCTGAGGATTGGTCCGGTTGAATGGAGGACCCGTAAACTGGACGCCATAACCGCTGCCGGTGGCAACCACTGCGGTAGTTGGGCGGTATTTCAAAACTAAATTATCCGACCCTACGGAGTTCTTTCCGAACCAAACGCCTTACGATCTCTTCCAGCGGTTCCCCATGTGACTTTATATATTCCCGCAGAGCTTGATTGATTAAGGTCTGATAGTTTCCCCCACCATGGGTCTCAACCTCTTTGCGGAACCACGACAAAACATCATCATCGATTCGGATCGTTATCCGAGTTTTTCCCTTCGGTAAGGGATCCAGAGCACCTCTCTTTGCTTTTGAAAAATCATATTCTTTTTTCATAAGTCACCTCTCGTATTGCTTTCTTTCACTATGGGTTGCATGGCGTGCCGATATAATTCGAATCCGATCTCCACGCCAGGTGTACACCACCACGAGCACCCGACCCAAGGCGTCCATTCCTAATGTAATATGCCGTTCCTCATCAAGTTGTGAGTCATCCATTGTCAAAGCGCGGTCATCAGCGAACACTGTGACCGCGTCTGCAAACCCAACATCATGTTTTTTGAAGTTCGATACAGCCTTTTTAGGATCCCATTCGTATTGCACATGCACCATCATATGTACATTTGTACATCATGTCAATAGGGTTCAATATACAGCAATGTCCGCCCAACGCTCGCGCTAAGCTGCGGTCGCTCAGTGAGTAAGATGCGAGCCGCCAGCTGCAAGCGGTAGTTATGCGGCATGTAACGGATTAATACGATTAATCTTTTTCTTGCTATTCCGGGCTGCTTCCCAAAGATCCACGGAACGCTGTGCATTGAGCCAAAACTCCGGAGAGTTGCCAAATAAGCGCGAAAGACGAAGGGCCATCTCCGGACTCACCGCCCGGCGCTCCCGAAGTAACTCGTTTATCGTCTGGCGCGACACCCCCAATGCCTTGGCGAAACTCGACACCGTGAGACCGTAATCCGGGAGATAATCTTCGCGAAGCATCTCTCCAGGATGAACCGGACGAACTTTTCTCTCCCTTGTATTAGGAATGCTCATAGTGCACCTCGCTTCAGTGATAATCTGTGATTTCAACGTCATATGCATCGCCGTCTACAAAAAGAAAACAGATTCTCCACTGCATATTTATAGAAATTGAATATTGGCCTTTTCGTTCCCTTTCCAATTCATGGAAACGATTGCTGGGGAGGCTCTTCAGGTCATCGACTCCCGTTGCAATATCCAAATACTCCAAACGCCGTCTTGCACTTTTCAAAATATCCGACGGTAATCGTTTCGACTTCCCGGTTTCGTACAATTCTTTCGTATGTCGGTCGGCAAACGTTTTGATCATAGACTAATCGTAATCTGTCACGTGACAGTTGTCAACAGGATTGTGTTTAGTCCGCATAACGCTCCGCTTCAGCTGCGGGCGCTCACGCCTCTTAATGGGCGAGCCGTCAGCTCCAACCGGTAGTTAGATGGCACAAACTTTAAGCGGCTGGTTTCCAATTAATTGATAACCGCCTACCAGTTGAAGCGCAGTCACGTAAATAGAGATTGATGAGCGTTTGGTAAGGCACGTCCACTTCATCAGCCATTTTTTTAAAATAGTTAACGGTTTTTTCATCAAGCCTGATCGTGACCTGTTTTTTGAAGTATTTCGCGTACGGATTTTTTTTCGCCTTGGAAAAATCGTACTCTTTTCTCATTTTCTCCACCTCGTGTGATAAACGGCACGTTCCGATTTGGTTGCTTTGCGTGCCGAAATGATACGTATGGTTTCCTCGCTACGCCGATAACAGTGACATACGACCAGGATTCGCAGTGAAGCACTGAAACCCAATAGTACGAATCTATCCTCCTCCGTTGAGTGCTCGGGATCCGCCAGCAGAAGACCGTGCTCGTCTGCGAAAACAGTTACCGCTTCCTGGAAAGATATTCCATGTTTCCTCTTGTTAGACGTGTTCTTCGCTTCATCCCACTCGATCTCAGGTCTGTCATAATTATATTATATTTACGATATCATTATCATGCAATTATTATTATCGTCCATCTAACGCTCCGCTTCAGCTGCGGGCGCCCAGCGAGAAAGAGGCGAGCCGTCAGCTGCAAGCGGTAGTTAGGTTCCGCTAT
>JACRMU010000110.1 GCA_016219515.1 Deltaproteobacteria bacterium | reverse complement strand
GGTTGAGGCGGGCGATGAACTTCACGTTGATCCCCTTCGGGCACGCCGCCTGGCATTCATAATGGTTCGTGCAGTTGCCGAAGCCGCACGCCTGCATCGCCTGGAGCATGGCGGCGACCCGCTCGGCCGCCTCCACCTGCCCCTGGGGAAGCGCCGCGAGCTGGGAGACCTTCGCCCCCGTGAAGAGCATCGCGGAGCCGTTCGGGCAGCCCGCCACGCAGGCCCCGCAGCCGATGCACTCGGCGGCGTCCATCGAGTACTCGGCCTCGGGCCGGGGGATCGGGATGGCGTTGGCGTCCGGAGCCCCGCCGGTGTGGGCGGAGGTGTACCCTCCCGCCTGGATGATCGTATCGAGGGCGCCCCGGTTCACCATCAGGTCCTTGAGGATGGGAAACGCCCGGGCCCGCCACGGCTCGATGTAGATCGTGTCCCCGTCCTTGAACAGGCGCATGTGGAGCTGGCAGACGGTCGTGCGCTCCTGCCCGCCGTGGGGGACGCCGTTGATGACCTGCGAGCAGACCCCGCAGATCCCCTCCCGGCAGTCGTGGTCGAAGACGATCGGCTCCTTCCCTTCCTTGATGAGGTCCTCGTTCACCACGTCGAGCATTTCCAGGAAGGAATGGTGGTCGGTGATGTTTTTCGCGAGGTAGGTCTCGAACCGGCCGGGCTTGTCCGGTCCCGCCTGCCGCCAGACGATAAGTTTCAGGGTCTTTGTCGTATGTTCGCTGTGTCCGCTCATTATTTATAGCTCCTTACCGCGGGTTTGATGAGGTTGAACTCGAGCGGTTCCTTGTGGAGCTCGGGCTCGACGCCGTCGCCCTTGAACCCCCAGGCGGCCACGTACGAGAAGTTCGCATCGTCCCGTTTCGCTTCCCCGTCCTCGAACTGGTGCTCCACCCGGAAGTGGGCGCCGCACGACTCGTCGCGGTTCAGCGCGTCGCGGCAGAGCAGCTCTGCGAACTCGATGAAGTCGATCGTCCGCCCCGCGTTTTCGAGCTGCTGGTTGATCTCGGCGGCGGTGCCGGACACCTTGAGGTTCTTCCAGAACTCCTCCTTGACGCCCGGGATCTTCGCGATGGCCTCGGTGAGACTCTCCTTGCTCCGCCCCATGCCCACGAGGTTCCACGTGATGTTTCCCAGCTTCCGCATGAAATCGGCGGGGGTCTCCTTCCCCTTGATCGAAAGGAGCTTTTTGGCGTACGCATTCACGTCGTCGATCGACTTCCTGCATTCGGCGTGGTCCGCCTTCACCTTCGCCGGCTTGGTCCCCGCCAGGTACGGCGCGATCGTGTAGGGGATGACGAAGTAGCCGTCGGCCAGCCCCTGCATGAGGGCGCTCGCTCCGAGCCGGTTCGCGCCGTGCACGGAGAAGTTCGCTTCGCCGAGAACGAAGAGGCCCGGGATGTTGCTCATCAGGTTGTAGTCCACCCAGAGCCCCCCCATGGCGTAATGGGAGGCGGGATAGATGCGCATCGGCACCTTGTAGCCGTTTTCCCCGGTGATCCGCTCGTACATCTCGAAGAGGTTGCCGTACCGTTCCCGGATGACGTTTTCACCGAGGCGCTTGATGGAATCGCGGAAATCGAGGTAGACGCCCCGACCGCCCGGCCCCACGCCCCGGCCGTCGTCGCATGCTTCCTTTGCCGCCCGCGACGAGATGTCCCGGGGGGCCAGGTTTCCGAAGCTCGGGTACTTCCGCTCGAGGTAGTAATCGCGATCCTCTTCCGGGATATCGTTGGCTGCCCGTTTCTCGTCCTTGTTCTTGGGCACCCAGATCCTGCCGTCGTTGCGCAGGGACTCGGACATGAGCGTCAGCTTCGACTGGTAGTCCCCCGCCTGCGGGATGCAGGTAGGGTGGATCTGCGTGTAGCAGGGGTTGGCGAAGAAGGCGCCCTTCTTGTAGGCCTTCCAAAGGGCGGTGACGCTGCATCCCCGCGCGTTCGTGGATAGGTTGAAGACGTTCGCGTATCCGCCCGTGCACAGCAGGACGGCGTCCCCCACGTGGACCCGGATCTCGCCGGTGACGAGGTCGCGGATCGTGATCCCCTTCGCTTCGCCGTCCACCAGGACGAGGTCGAGCATCTCGGTGCGCGTGAACATCTTCACCGTCCCAAGCTTGATCTGCCGGGAGAGGGCCGAGTAGGCGCCCAGAAGGAGCTGCTGCCCCGTCTGGCCGCGCGCGTAGAAGGTGCGGGACACCTGGGCGCCGCCGAAGGAGCGGTTGTCCAGGTAGCCGGCGTAGTCGCGGGCGAAGGGAACGCCCTGCGCCACGCACTGGTCGATGATCTCGTTGCTCACCTGGGCGAGCCGCCACACGTCCGCCTCGCGGGACCGGAAGTCGCCCCCCTTGATGGTGTCATAGTAGAGCCGCAGGATGCTGTCGCCGTCGTTCGGGTAGTTCTTGGCGGCGTTGATCCCGCCCTGGGCGGCGATGCTGTGGGCGCGGCGGGGGCTGTCCTGGTAGCAGAACGATTCCACGTTGTAGCCCAACTCCCCGAGGGTTGCGGCGGCGGAGGCCCCCGCGAGGCCGGTGCCGACCACGAGGATCTTGTACTTCCGCTTGTTCGACGGGTTCACCAGCTTCATGTCGAAGCGGGCCTTGTCCCACGACTTCTCGACCGGTCCTGTCGGACACTTTCCGTTGAGTATCACTGTGGACCCCCTATCTGGCCAAAATTCCGGCGAGGATCAGCACCGGGATGGCGCCGTACCCCACCAGGAAAAGCACGCTGAGAAGCTTGCCGATCGTCGTCAATGCGGGAAGCGTCTTGTCGTTGCTGCACCCCACGGTCTGGAAGATGCTCTGGATCCCGTGGCTCAAGTGGAGGAACAGGGTGAACATGGCGACCAGGTAGACGACGGAAATCGGCGTGATCCGGAAGCTGGTGACCACCATCTTGTAGACGTCGCCGGGACGCTTCGCGATCGCGTCCGGAAGGATGTCCGGGGTGATGCGGAGCGTGAACTGCAGGAGGTGGTAGACGAGGAAGGAAAGAAGCAGCACCCCCGTCCAGATCATCGTTTCGCTGGAGAAGGTCGCCTTGAGCTTCTTGCTGACGGCGTACTTCGACGGGTTCGCCGCGCTGTTCTCCAGCGTCAGGGTGACGCCGAACCAGACGTGGATCAGTAGCATGAGGGCCATGAACCCGCGGAAGATCCAGACCAGCGGACCCAGGCTGTGAAGCTTCTCCGCGTACGTGTTGAGGGCCGCCGGCCCGATGAAGATCGAGGAGTTCCCCAGCATGTGCACGAGGACGAAGAAGAGCATGAAGAAGCCGGTGACCGCCATCAGGACCTTACGGCCTACGCTGCTCGACATGAATCCCATGACCTTACCCCTTCTGTTTGGATTTTTTCTTTCGAGTTGGATTTTTCTTTCGAGGCGAATACTGTATTCTGCATACAAAGCCGGTTCGCATACCTTTATAACGCCGTCAGTTAGGAATCGCAACAGGGAATTTCAGGTTTTTTTCGTCCCCGCGCCCGCGGTTCCCGCGGCGGCCCCTACCCCCGGGGATGATGTTTCCGGTGGATCTCCCGTAGCCGCTCGGGGGTCACGTGGGTGTAGATCTGCGTCGTCGAGATGTCGGCGTGCCCCAGCATCGCCTGCACGGCCCGAAGGTCCGCCCCGCCCGCCAGCAGGTGCGAGGCGAAGGAGTGGCGCAGGACGTGGGGGGAGATCTTCATCCGGACCCCCGCCGCCCGCGCCCACTTCCCGATCCGGTTCCACAGCGTCTGGCGGGTGACCGGCCGGCCGAGGCGGCTCAGGAAGAGGGCGTTCGTCGCCTTCCCCTTGAGGAACTTCGGGCGCCAGTCCCTCGTGTACTCCCGCAGCGCGTCCAGTGCGGCTTCCGCCACGGGGACGACGCGCTCCTTCCCCCGCTTCCCGAGCACGCGCAGGAATCCGGCGTTCGTATCCACGTTCGACAGCCCGAGCGCAACGATCTCCGAGGCCCGAAGGCCCGCCGCGTACATGAGCATGAGCATCGCGCGGTCCCGCATCCCCTCCGGCGTGCTCCGGTCCGGCGCGGCCAGGAGGTTCTGCACCTCCGTCACGGTCAGGTATTTCGGCAGGGGCCGGCCGATCCGGGGGGACCGGACCTCCGAGACCGGGCTTGCGGCAAGCCCCCCTTCCCGGACGAGGAACTTGAAGAACGATCGCACCGAGGAGACCAGGCGGGCGACGCTGCGAGCGGAAAGACGCTCCCTTCGGACCTCCCCCTCCGGGCCCTTCCGTCCCTCCTTGTCCAGCGACGTCAGGAATTGCAGGAAGTGGCTCCGCTTGAATGTCTTCAGCGGAATGGAATTCGTCATCAGGAAGGAGGAGAACCGCCGCAGGTCGCGGCCGTATGCATCCACCGTGTTCGGGGAAAGCCGCCGCCCCGTCTTCAGCTCCAGGAGGAAGGCGTCGACGAGCGCATCGATGTCCACGGCCGCGCCGCGTTACCTGCGGGTGGCGGCGTCCGCGGCGGACTCCCCCCCCCCGACGGCCGCCGTCCCGGCGAGATCCACGATGCGCCCTTCCATCGTGGACAGGTCGAAGACGGCGCAGGTGGGCCGGCCGCTCATGAATCCGCACGCCTCCCCGGGATTGATGACGACGGCCCTTCCCATGCGCATCGTCAGGGGACGGTGCGTGTGCCCGAAGAGGACGAGGTCGTACTTTCCCTTTTCGCCGAGCTCCCGCTGCAGGTCGTCGAAGGTGTGCGCCATGAGGATCTTCCGCCCGGCGATTTCCAGGGCGCGCGGCCCCCGGTGGAACCCGTTCCCCGAAACCGTCTGGAGCCCGTACCGGTCGAAGTCGTTGTTCCCGAAGACCCCGTGGAACGGCACCGCGGCGGCCCGGAACGGCTCCAGGACCGCCGGCGAGCAGACGTCGCCCAGGTGGAGGATCGTCCCCACCTGCTCCCGGAGGAAGAGCGCAAGGGCATCCGAGGCGCTGCCCCGCTTGTCGTGCGAGTCGGAGAGGATCCCCACCTTCATCCCGTCTCCCTCATTCCCCGATCGCTTCGAGGAGCGCGGCCCGGATCTGCTCCAGCCGGGCCTCGTCCACGATCTTCCCCAGCCCCCGGTCCGTGAGGTAGAACACGTCGGCCACCTGGTCCGCCTTCGTGGAGATCTTCGATAGCGCGATGTCGATCCCCAGCCCCGTGAGCGTCCGGGTGATGTCGTAGAGCAGGCCGATCCGGTCGTACGTGAAAATGTCCACGACAGTGTAGCGCGAGGAGACGGAGTTGTCGAACACCACGCGGGTGGGGCGGTATTTCGCGACCTTGTCCCGCACGAACCGGGCGATCTTCCGGTCGGCCTGGAGCTGCTCCACCGTGGTCTCCCCGCGCAGGACGGCGGAGAGGTCCTGGAGGATCCGGTCCTTCTTCGCGTCCCCCGCCAGGCTCCTTCCCATGTACGTCACGTAGAAGACGTCCAGCGCGACACCGTCGATCGAGGTGGAGATGGAGGCGTTCAGGATATTGATCCCGTTGACCGACAGCGTCCCCGCGATCTTGGCGAAGAGGCCCCTCTGGTCGTTCCAGACGATGATCAGCTCCGAGGCGCCCGAATCCTTGTAGTCCACCGATTCGATCATCGGAACGGCGCCGTCGAAGCCCGACAGGAGCCGCAGGTGGTCGGCGAAACACTTGTCCGGAGTCCCCAGGAAGTAGCGGTCGTCGAACCGGGAGAGGTACCGGTCGACCTCCGCGCGGGGAAAGGCGGCCAGCCACTCCCGCACCTGCTCGCGGCGCTGGAGGGGGCGCTCCTCGTACACCCGCTTGAGCTTGCCGGTTTCCAGGACGTTCTTCGCCTTGTCGTAAAGCTCCGCCAGGAGCATCGCCTTCCACTGGGTCCACACCTCCGGCCCGACTTCCCGCAGGTCCGCGTAGGTGAGCAGGTAGAGCACGTCCAGCCGGAACGGGCTCCCCACCGCGTCGGCGAACCAGAGGATGAGCTCGATGTCGTGCAGGTCGCGCCGCTGGGAGGTGTGCGCCATCAGGAGATGGTTCTCCACCAGGAAGACGATGTCCGCCGTCTCGCTTTCCGTAAGCCCCATCCGCGGTCCGATCCTGCCCGCGATCTCCGCGCCGATCTGCGAGTGCCCGTGCCCCTTTCCCTTCCCGATGTCGTGGATGAGGATCGAAAGGTTGAGCAGGTCGCGGCGCGGGACCGACCGGTAGATGCGGAGGAGCTCCTCCTCTTCCCTCGTCCGCGCGGCGGCGTTTTCCATCTCGGAGAACACGCTGGCGGCGCGGATCGAGTGGATGTCCACCGTGTAGACGTGATAGATGTCGCGCTGCACCTTGCTGTAGAGGGGGGCGAACTCCGGGAAGTAGCGCCCCAGGAAACGGCACTCGTTCATCGACAGGAGCGTTTCCCGCAGCCCGTGGGGGTCGGAGAGGATCTCCAGGAAGAGCCGCCCGGCCCGGGGGTCTTCCCGGAATTCCCGGCCGACCATCGGCAGCGCGCGCTGGATCTGCAGTCTCGCCTGGACGGAAAGCGCGGAGTGCGTCTTCTGCATCGTCCGGAAAAACTCCATGATGCCGACCGGGTCCTTCTGGAACAGGGCGCTGTCCCGCAGGTTGAGCTTCCCCCGGTAGAGAATCCCCTCCCCGCTCACCGTCTTCCGGCGGAACGGGAGGAAGAGCTTTCGCCCCCCCTCCGGGAGAAAGCGGCCGACCTCCTCCAGCAATTCGTCCGCCAGGCGGGCGGAGGAGAGGGCGTGCATGTAGTAGGAGCGCATGAACCGCTCCACGCCGTAATGCTTGCCGTGGGTCCGGTACCCGAAGAGCTCGGCCATCTGCTCCTGGATCTCGAACGTCAGGACGTCGGTCTTCTTCCCCGTGAGGTAGTGGAGCCCGTTTCGGAGCCGGAGCAGCCAGGACAGCACGTGCCGGATGGCGCGGATCGTCTGGGAGGAGAGGACCCCCTTGTTCCGGAGATCGACCAGGTTGTCGCACTTGTACTTGACGCGGGCCGTCCAGATCGCGGTGTGCAGGTCCCGCAGGCCTCCCCTGCCCTCCTTGACGTTGGGCTCGAGGACATAGACGGTGGACCCGTACTTCGCGTGCCGGGCGCGCATCTCCGCGATTTTCTTCTCGATGAACTTGTCCGCGTCCGCGTAGAAGAGGAATTTCTCGAGGTCCTTTTCGGAATCGCGGAAAAACGGCTCGCTCCCCGCGATGAACCGGTAGTCCAGGAGCGCAGTGCGGATCGAGTCGTCCATCGCCGCCATCCGCACCGTCTCCTTCACGTTGCGGACGCTGTGCCCGACGTCCAGCCCAAGGTCCCACAGGGGGTAGAGCATCCACTCGGTCATCGCCTCGACATAGCGGTCCACCTTATAAGAATGGAGGAACAAAAGGTCGATGTCCGATTTCGGGCAGAGCTCCCGCCGGCCGTACCCCCCGACCGCCACGACCGCGAGCTTGTACTTCAGGTCCGGCGCCGCGGAGAGAAACCTCCGGTGGGCCCGGTCGTGGAGCGCAAGGAGGATGGCGTCCATCGCATCGGAATACCGGCGGCAGGCCTCCTCTCCTTCGCAGAGCGCCTCCCTCTCCTCCCTCCGGAGGACGGAGAGCGTCTCCGAAAGGAAGGCCTTCAGGCGTTCCAGGAAGTCGCGGTCGGAAAGCTCCCCTTGGGACGGATCCATGGAGAGGACGGGAAGGGACATGCCGGATCGCTCAGAGGCCCGCATGGGCCATCGCGCCCTTCTTGCCGTAATAGCGGATCGCCTCGACCACGCTGTCGGCGATCGCCGCGAGATACTCCGGATCGTACAGCCGGGCTTCCTCCCGCCGGTTCGTGATGAACGAGGACTCGACGAGCACCGCCGTCATCCGCGCCCCCACAAGGACGTAGAACGGCGCCTGCTTGAGCCCCAGGTCCTGCACCTTGCCGAAACGGCCGTTCACGTTTTTCACGATGGCGTCGTTGACCGTCTTGGCGAGCCGCAGCGATTCCTTCTTCCGGCCGTAGGTGGACAGGTCGTCGATGATGAACTTGACCGCGGTGAGTTTCGCCACCGGGACGCCGTTCTCCCGCGCCGCAAGCTCCAGGGAGTGGCGGTCGCTCGCGCGGCTCAAGACATACGTGGAGAACCCCTCCGCCTTGCGGTTCGTGCTCGCGTTGATGTGGAGCGACACGAAGATGTCCGCCTTCGCCTCGTTCGCCATCGCGGTCCGCTCTTCCAGGGGAATGAACACGTCGCTGTCGCGGGTCATCCTCGCTTCGAACGTCCCGTCCCGGGCCAGCCGGTCCCGGACCATCCGCCCGATCGCCAGGACGACGTCCTTCTCCTTGAGCCCCGTGGGACCGATCGCCCCCGGGTCCTTGCCTCCGTGCCCCGGGTCCAGCATCACCCGGATCTTCCCCCGGGCGGGCGGCGCGGAGGGGATCTCCGGGGTCCCCGCGGTCTCCGCGCCCGGCGGTTGCGCCGGGGGGGCGGGTCCGGCATCCTTGCCTTCCGCGGGCGGCGTGTTCGCCGCATCCGTGGAAGGCGCGTGCTCCGTCTCCGCCTTCCCGTCGATGTCGACGATGATCCGGAAGGGATCCGTCATCGAAAAGACGCGGTATCCGCTCTCCCGCTCCAGGTCGATCACGACGCGCACGACCCCTTTCCGGAACCGGCCGGCCCGCACGACCTTGAGCAGGCCGTTGCGCACCTGCACGGGGCGGCGAAGGATCTCCTCGCGGACGTCGGCCCCCTCGATGTCGATGAAGATCCGCGGCGGGAGGCCGCGCCCGGGGTCGGCGCGCAAAAAGTTCGCCTCGTACTTCGCCTCGTCGGCGAGATCGACGGCGACGCGCGTGTACTCCTCGTTGGTCCAGAAACGGATGCCGGAGACCGCGACGTGGGCGGCGTGGGTTGGGGACACAAGGGGCGCGAGAAGGAACGACGCGGCCAGGAAGGCCGCAAGAAAATAGCGCGAGGGTTGGCTCACTGCTTTCCCTTCAGCATCCTCTCTTTCCATTCCGTGATCCGCAGCAACGCGTCCAGCGGGGAGACCCGCTCCGCTTCCATCCTGCGGATCTCCTCGAGAACGGCCTCCTCTTCCTGGGAGCGGCGTCCTCCGAAGAGCTCCATCTGCGCGGCGGCGGCCTGCCTTTCCGCGGCGCCCGGTCCGGCGATGCTCGGCATGCCGTATTCATTATACTCGGCGGATTCCAGGTTTTTCAAAATATCCCGGGCGCGGGCCACCACGCCTTCCGGGATCCCCGCCAGGCGGGCCACCTGGATCCCGTAGGACTTGCTGGCGCTCCCGGGGTCGATCCTCCGCAGGAAGATGATGTCCCCCTGCCATTCCCGGACGGCCACGTGGAAGTTCCGCCCGCGGGAGGAGGTCTGCACGATGTCGGTGAGCTCGTGGAAATGCGTGGCGAACAGCACTTTGGGGCGGTGGGAGGAGTCGTGCAGGTGCTCGGCGACGGCCAAGGCGATGCTCAGTCCGTCGAAGGTGCTCGTGCCGCGGCCCACCTCGTCCAGCACCACCAGGGTCCGCGGGGTGAGCCCCGAGAGGATCCGGGAGGTTTCCCGCATCTCGACCATGAAGGTGCTCTCCCCGCGCGAGATGTCGTCGGAGGCGCCGATCCGGGTGAAGATGCGGTCGACGGCGCCGATCTCGGCCTTCTCTGCGGGGACGAACGAACCCGCGTGGGCCAGAAGGACGATCAGGGCCACCTGCCGGATGTAGGTGGATTTCCCCGCCATGTTGGGCCCGGTGATGATGGCCATCTGGCAGCCGTCGGGCGAGAGCCGGCAGTCGTTCGGGACGAAGGCGTGCCGGCCCAGGATCCGCTCGACGACAGGGTGCCTGCCGTTCTCGATGACGATGTCCTGTCCGTCGTTCACCACGGGGCGGTTGTACCCCGAGGCGACCGCCAGGTCCGCAAAGGAGAGAAGGACGTCGATTTCGGCGACCGCTTCCGACGCCCGCACGATCCCGGGCAGGAACCCTTTGAGCTCCTCGCGGAGGGCGAGGAACAGCTCCTCCTCCCGGGCGTTGCGCTCCTCCTCCGCACGCAGCGTCCTCGCCTCGAACTCCTTCAGCTCCGGCGTGACGAACCTCTCGGCGTTGACCAGCGTCTGCCGGCGGATGTAGTCGGGGGGGACTTTTTCGAGGTGGGACTTCGAGATCTCGATGGAATATCCGAACACGCGGTTGTGCCGCACCTTGAGGTTCGATATTCCCGTGCGCCGCCGCTCCCGCTCCTCCATCTCCGCCAGCATGCTCTTCCCGTGGGTCAGCAGATGTGCGAGCTCGTCGACCCGGGGGTCGAACCCTTCCCGGAAGATCCCCCCTTCCCGGAAGGTCGCCGGCGGCTCGTCGCGCAGCGCGGCGCCGATCTTCCCCGTGACGGCGGAATGGTCCCCCACCCCCTCCCGCGCCCGGACCAGAAGGGGGGACTGCGCAGCCGCCAATTGCGCCCGCACCCCGGGAAGGAAATTCAGCGTATCGGCCAGGGCGGCGATGTCGCGGGGCCCCGACCGGTCCTGCGCAAGTCGCGACGCAAGGCGGGCGAGGTCGGACATCCCGGAAAGCTGCTTCGAAATCTCCTGCCGCGCCACCTGGGACTCCGCGAACTCGGAGACGGCATCGTGCCGCTCCCCGATCTTCGCGGGATCGACCAGGGGGGCGGAGAGCCATGTCCGCAGCAGTCTCGCGCCCATCGGAGTCTTCGTCCGGTCCACGGCCCACAGGAGGCTCCCCCGCCGCTCGCCCGACATGGTGGAGAAGATTTCCAGCGTGCGGACCGCCGTTTCGTCCATGGCGAGGTAGCGGCGCCCCTCCCGCTCCTCTACGCGCGAAATCTCTCCCAGGGCCGCGGGCTGGTGCAGGTGGAGATAGTAAAGCGCCGCGCGTACGGCGCCCCGCGCGGGATGGCCGGGCCCCGGCATCCCTTCCGGCTCCGCAGCGGCGAACGCCTCGACCGAGGCGGGCGAAAGCCGGGTGTGGAGCTTCCCCTCCAGGAGCCGCCGGAACCGTCCCGCGGGAGGATCTCCCTCCCCCTCCACGGAGACGAACTCCGCGGGGGCCAGACGGAAGAGCGCGTCCGCCAGCGCTTCTTCCGTATCGCACGCCTCGCAGAAGAACTCCCCGGTGGTGGCGTCGAGCGCGGCGTAGGCGAACGGGGCGGCGAACCGCACCGCCGCGAGGAAGTTGTTCCCCCGGGCGTCGAGGCATTCGTCGTGGAACACCAGGCCGGGAGTGACGACCTCGGTGACCTCCCTGCGGAACAGCCCCTTGCCGCCCGGCTCTTCGATCTGCTCGCAGATCGCGACCTTGCATCCCTGGCGGATCAGCCGGGAAAGGTAGGCGTTGCGCGCGTGGTACGGGATCCCGCACATCGGGATGTTCGCTTCCTTGTCCCGGCTGGTCAGCGCGATGTCGAGGAGGCGGGAGGCGCGGATGGCGTCCTCGAAGAACATCTCGTAGAAATCGCCCATGCGGAAGAAGAGGATGCAGTCCCGGTGCCGGGACTTGATCTCCACGTACTGCCGCATGGCGGGAGTCAGCTGCGTCGACATCACGAAACCGCCCGGCAACCGGACTCCGGGCTCGCGGGGGACTTCCCCGGAGCTACGTTCGCGACCTTCGCCCGCTCACTGCGGATTCCGCTTCGACGCAATCTATCCCTCCGCTCCATACGCCGCTCCGGTGAAGCCCCCCGCTGCGCCCTGCGTCCGATTGGCCGTAATCCCGAAATGGGGGACTACGGTTTCAATGACATGAATCTCGCGGAGAGTCGCGCATGCGTTTCCGGGAGGGACTCCGGCAGGACCCGCGTCGTTTGGGCCGCGGTCATGAAGTTCGTGTCGCCGCTCCACCGCGGGACGATGTGCATGTGGAGATGGTCGTCGATCCCGGCCCCCGCCGCTTTTCCCACGTTCATCCCGAGGTTGAAGCCCTGCGGGGAGTATTCCTCCGCAAGCGCCTTCGTCCCCAGCGCCGCGAGCGACATCAGCTCCCCCAGCTCTTCCTTCGACAGAAGGGACAGCTCCGCGACGTGCCGCCGCGGGGCGAGAAGGACGTGGCCGTTGTTGTAGGGGTATCGGTTGCAAATCGCGAGGGTGCGCGGGTAGATTCCCAGGATCAGCCGCTCCGGATCGTTCCGCTCGGCCTCGCCGACGCAGAAGATGCACCGGCCGCCCGCTCCGCCGGAATTTCCCCCGCGGATATACTCGATCCGCCAGGGGGAGAAGTCCCGTTCCATCCGTTTGTCAGGCGTTGACCAGTTCCCGGAGTTCCTTGCCGACCTTGAAGAAGGGGATCCGCTTTTCGGGGATCGACACCTTCTCGCCGGTCTTGGGGTTGCGTCCTTCCTTGGCGCGGCGGACGCGGACGGTGAAGCTGCCGAAACCGCGGATC
>JACRMU010000109.1 GCA_016219515.1 Deltaproteobacteria bacterium | reverse complement strand
GACCCCGGGACATCTTTTTTCGAGGGGATCGACCCAATAGTGATGAGCTTGACGTGGCCTGTGATGAGTGAACTAGACCGTCTGTTCGGAAATTTATTTATGCGTGAGAGATATATTCAACGGATACTTATTGTACGGCCAACAAACAGGGTTTACACTCTTGCCGGTTCTGGCACAGCGACGGGAGGGTACTCAGGCGACGGCAGCCTTGCCACGGCTGCTGCGCTCAATGAGCCCTCCGCTGTGGCCGTTGACTCCCGCGGCAACGTCTATATCGCCGACTCCGGCAATCACGCCCTCCGGATGGTCATCGGCGGTGCCCTTCCGTAAATCGTAGGGGGGTATTCCAGTGTTTGATGGAGGATCTCCATCAATTATTGAACCCCCCCTCTCATTTCATATGTTGTTCAAGTCTGACAATAAACGGCGAGCGGTTGCGGTGTCCGCTGGCCCGCCGGTTGCAAGAAACTCCGGACTGAAAATCATCCTTTGATGGAGAGATTCCATCAACTTCCGGAGCCCCCCATGATCGAAAAGCTGTTCTCCTCACGGGCGCTCTATGTCACTCTCGCGATCTTCTTCGACTACCCGCAGGATACGCTGTTTCCCCGCCTCATTTCCCGGTACACGGGAACGGACATCAAGAGTGTTCTGCGGGAGTTGAAAAAACTGAAGGAGATCGGCGTACTCTGCATCCGCAATACCGGCAGGGAGAAACATTATTGGTTAAACGAGGAGTTCCCGCTGCATGAGGAATTGATCGTGATATTCGAGAAGACGCGCACATACAGGAAATATTGCGTTCACGGGTGGCAAATCGGCGATTGACTGCAGTATGAAAGGGCGTCCCTCCGCCCCGCGTCGTGGAGGAGAAGGGACGCCGCGCTGATGGTACTTGCGCAACTTCGCGCTGCTGACGGTTCCTCGCGTTAGTTCTGTTCCTTCATCTCCGGTTTCGGTTGGCCTTCCATCATCTTTCCGCCTTTCATCGGGGCCCAGACGGGGATGCCCTTCTCGTCGCGCAACTTGAGGAGCGCGTCGCCCTTCTTCACCTGGGCGGCGAGGAGGAACGTTTTCCCGCGCTTCCCGGTGACCCGCGAGCCCGTCACCTCGATCCTGTCCTTCTCTCCGATCTTGAAGCCCTGTTTTTCCAGGAATGACGACGGTCCAATGTGCACGGGAATCTCTTCCTTGTCCGTTTTCAGGACCAGCCCGATGCCGGTTCCCGTCCCCCTGCGGTGCGGAAACTCCTTTACCTTAAGAACCTCTCCGGAGATCGTCTCGACGGTCTTCGGGTCGTACATGGGTTTGTGGCGCTTTCGTCCCCCCGGTCCTCCGGGACCTTCCTCCGCGGCGTACGCCGCAAGGGCGATCAGTAGGCCCAGCGCGGCGAACAGCGCGACCGGAATTCGATACGCTTTCTTCATCGTTTTCTCCTCCTTTGGGTTGCGGCGCGTTCCTCGCGGCCAGGCAGGAAGCGCCGTGCGCAGGGTAGAACCCCAATATCCGGGGAAAAGTTTCCACGCCGTCAGGAGCCGCGGAGAAGGCGCGTTATTTCGAGGGATTTTCCGAGCGAGCGCGGTTGCGGGCGTGAACGATGGAAATCACCGCGTAGGTAATCAGTACCGCGGAGACGACCTGCGACTCCGAGATGGGGCCCAGGAACCCCCGTGGGTCGTCGCGGAAAAGCTCAAGGAAGGACCGGACCACCCCGTACACGATAAGCAGCGTCCAGAACCGCATGCCGGGCGTCTCGAACCGGTCCCGCGTGGCGTACAGCCCTCCGAAGATGGCGAACGCGGCGAGCGATTCGTAAATCTGCGTCGGATGAAGCGGGACGTGCAGCGGCGCAAGCGAAGCGGGGTTGGTGAAGACGACCGCCCACGGCAGCGTGGTGAATTTTCCGTAGCAGCACCCCGCGGCCGTGCAGCCGATGCGGCCGAACGCAAGCCCCAGCGGGATGCCGATGGCAGAAGCGTCGGCCACCGGCAAAAACGTCATGCGGTGCCGGCGCAGGAACCAGGCGGACGCCGCGAGGGCGGCGATGAAGCCGCCGTAGAAGACGAGCCCGCCGTTCCATAGCTTGACGATCTCGGAAGGATCGTAACGATAGTGATCCCAGTAGACCAGGACATGGAAGATGCGCGCGCCGGCGATGGCTGCGATCACCACCCAGAACCCCAGGTCGTAGAACCTCTCCCGGTCGAGCCCCTTGCGCTCGATCTCCCTCCCCGCGACCCAGAGCGCGGCGAGGAAGCCGATCGCCACGAACACGCCGTAGGAGTAGATCTTCAGACTGCCGATTTTAAGAAGAACGGGATGCACCTTAGTGCTCGCCCTCCTTCGACCAGAATAGCATGTCGATGATGAGCAGGCCGATCCCGACGGAAATCCCTATGTCGGCGATGTTGAAGGCGGGCCAGTGGTGGTGGCCCCAGTGGAGGTCGAGGAAGTCGACCACGTACCCGAGCCGGGCCCGGTCGATCAGGTTCCCGATCGCCCCTCCCAGGACGAGTCCCAGGCCGCACGGCGCGGGGCCGCGCCCGGGAAGGTAATGGATGTACCCCAGGACGGCGACCACCGCCATCACGGTCATCACGATCAGGAGGGGATTGACCCAGGCGTGGTTCAGGTTCGACAGGAGCCCGAAGGCGACCCCGGTGTTCCGCACGTGGACGAGGTTGAAGAAGTTTTCGGAGACGGTCCGGAACTCGTAGAGCCCGAAGTTGCGGACGATCCACACCTTGCTGTACTGGTCGGCGACGGTCAGGACGGCCGCGGCCACGACGGGAGGGGCGAACTTGCGCAGGACCGTCAAGGGGGACGCCTACTTGCTTCCCACCGCCGCCGCGCACCGGCCGCAAAGCTCCGGCGCGGAAGCGATCGTCCCGACGGCGGGGGTATGGTTCCAGCAGCGCTCGCACTTGCCCCAGGGGGCCTTCTCGACCTTGGCCGCAAGGCCCGGGAAGGCGGCGCTTTCGTACGCACCGGGGCCGGATACCTCTCCGTCCGCGACTCCCGACACGATGAGGACCTCCTGGATCTCCCGCGGGTGGCTTTCGAACAGATCGGCGAACGGTCCGGGCGACACGGTCACCAGGGCGTCCTGGTCGCTGCCGATGGCCTTCTCCTTGCGCGCCGCCTCCAGCGGCTGTGCGATCTCCGCGCGCAGCGCCAGGATCCGCTCCCACCGGGCGGCGATCTCCTCCGCGCCGGGAAGCTCCGCCGGCTTCGGCAGGTCGGACAGGAAGACGCTCTCCGGCTTCCCGGGGAAGTCGGGCAGGTGCCCCCACGCCTCCTCGGCGGTGAACGACAGGACCGGGGCAAGCAGGGTGAGCAGGCCGCGCGCCGTTTCGAACAGGGCGGTCTGCGCGGAGCGCCTTCCCGGGTCGTCCGCCTTCGAGCAGTAGAGGCGGTCCTTGAGGACGTTCAGGTAGAAGCTGGACATGTCCACCGAGCAGAAGTTGTTCACCGCGTGGAAAATCAGGTGGAACTCGTAGTTCTCGTACGCCCGCAGGACCTTTTCCGCCAGCCGGTGGAAGAGGATGAGCGCGTACTTGTCCATCTCCTCCATCCGTTCGTACGGCACGGAGTCCCGCGCGGGGACGAAGCCGTCGATGTTTCCCAGGAGGAACCGGATCGTGTTCCGGGTCTTCCGGTACGCCTCCGTCAGGCGGTCCAGGATGTCCTTGGAGAGCCGGACGTCGTCCCGGTAATCCTCGGCGGCCACCCACAGCCGCAGGATCTCCGCCCCGTTCTTCTTGATGATCTCCTCGGG
>JACRMU010000107.1 GCA_016219515.1 Deltaproteobacteria bacterium | reverse complement strand
GAAGGCGAAAAGGTAGGCGGCCGTGGCTCTCGACCGGATCGTCGTGCGCGGCGCGCGCGAGCACAACCTCAAGAACGTCGACGTGGAGATCCCCCGGGACCGGCTCGTCGTCATCACCGGCGTGTCCGGCTCGGGGAAGTCATCGCTCGCCTTCGACACGATCTATGCGGAGGGGCAGCGAAGGTACGTGGAGTCGCTGTCCGCCTACGCGCGGCAGTTCCTGGAGCAGATGGAGAAGCCCGACGTCGACGTGATCGAGGGTCTCTCCCCCGCCATCTCCATCGAGCAGAAGCAGGTCAGCAAGAACCCCCGGTCCACCGTGGGGACGGTCACCGAGATCTACGACTACCTGCGGCTGTTGTACGCATCGGTCGGCCGGGTCCACTGTCCCTCCTGCGGAAAGGAGATCCGCCGCCAGACGGTGACGCAGATCGTCGACGCCGTCATGGGAATGGGCGAGGGGGAGAAGGTCCAGGTGCAGGCGCCGGTGATCCGGGGCCGGAAGGGGGAGTACCGGAAGGAGCTGGCGAAATTCCGCCGGGACGGCTTCTCCCGCGCGGTCGTGGACGGGGAGGTGCGGGACCTCGAGGAGGAGATCGCGCTCGACAAGAACAGGAAGCACGACATCGAGGTGGTGGTCGACCGGATCCGCCTCTCCGCCGCGTCGCAGGGCCGCCTTGCCGATTCCGTGGCGCTCGCCCTTTCCCTTTCCGGGGGGATCGTCCGCATCGCGGACGGCAGGGGACAAGGGACGATCTACAGCGAGAAGTTCGCCTGCCCGGATTGCGCCGTCAGCATTCCCGAGGTCGCGCCGAGGCTCTTCTCCTTCAACAGCCCGCACGGCGCCTGCCCCGAGTGCGACGGGCTGGGAAGCACGATTTACTTCGACCCGGACCTCATCGTCCCCGACCCGGGGAAGAGTCTTCGCGAAGGGGCGATCGACCCGTGGAAGAAGCGCACCACCGTCTTCTACTACCAGATGCTGGAGGCGCTCTCGAAGCACTTCGGCTTCTCCCTGCTGACCCCTTTCGGCAAACTCCCGGAACGGGTTCGGGAGGTGCTGCTGCACGGATCGGCCGAGCCGGTCCGCTTTTTCATGGAGGAGGGGGAGCGGAGATATTTCTTCACCAAGCCGTTCGAGGGGATTATCGGGAACCTGGAGCGGCGCTTCCGCGAGACGGGATCCGAGGACATCCGCGACGAGCTGTCGCGGTACATGAACAACCGGCCGTGCCGGGGCTGCGGCGGCGCGCGGCTGAAAAAAGAGGCCCTCTGCGTCAAGGTGGGGGGCCTCTCGATCGACGCGCTCACGAGGCTCTCCGTCAAGGAGGCGCAGGACTTCTTCGGGGCACTTTCCTTAAGCGCGCGGGAGGCGCAAATCGGGGCGCGCATCCTCAAGGAGATCCGGTCCCGCCTTTCGTTCCTGCTCAACGTCGGGCTTTCCTATCTCTCCCTGGACCGCGCTGCCGGGACCCTCTCCGGCGGGGAGGGGCAGCGGATCCGGCTGGCCACGCAGATCGGCTCGCAGCTCATGGGGGTCCTCTACATCCTGGACGAGCCCTCCATCGGGCTGCACCAGCGGGACAACCGGAAGCTTTTGTCCACGCTCAAGGACTTGAGGGACCTGGGGAACACGGTGCTGGTGGTGGAGCACGACGAGGAGACGATCCGCTCCGCGGATTACGTGATCGACATGGGCCCCGGCGCGGGGGAGCACGGGGGGGCGGTGGTGGCCTCGGGGCCGCCCGAGGAGATCGTGGAGAACGGGGCCTCCCTCACCGGCCAGTACCTGTCGGGAAAGAAGAGGATCCCGGTGCCCCGGGCGCGGCGGCGGCCGAACGGGAACTTCCTGACGCTCTCCGGCTGCCGGGCGAACAACCTGAAGGACATCGACGTTTCCTTTCCGCTCGGCGTGATCACCTGCGTGACCGGCGTTTCCGGCTCCGGCAAATCGACGCTCGTCCTGGATACCCTGTACCGGGCGCTCGCCCAGAAGATCTTCGGCTCCCGCGAACGCCCCGGCGCCCACGCCTCCCTCTCCGGGCTTCCCCTCGTGGACAAGGTGATCAACATCGACCAGTCGCCCATCGGGAGAACGCCGCGGTCGAACCCCGCCACCTACTCGGGGGCCTTCACCCCCATCCGCGACCTGTTCGCCATGCTTCCGGAAAGCAAGGCGCGCGGGTACCGTCCGGGCCGCTACTCCTTCAACGTCAAGGGGGGCCGGTGCGAGGCGTGCGAGGGGGACGGGATCCTGAAGATCGAGATGCACTTCATGCCCGACGTCTACGTCACCTGCGAGGAATGCGGCGGGAAGAGGTACAACCGGGAGACGCTGGAGATCGCCTACAAGGGGAAGACGATCGCCGACGTGCTCGACATGACGGTCGACCAGGCGCACGATTTCCTGTCGAACATCCCTCCGATCCGGAACAAGCTGTCCACGCTGTCGCGGGTGGGGCTGGGGTACATCCGGCTGGGGCAGCCGGCCACCACGCTTTCCGGGGGAGAAGCGCAGCGCGTCAAGCTCGCCCGCGAGCTCTCCAAGCGGGCGACGGGAAAGACGGTCTATCTCCTGGACGAGCCGACCACGGGCCTGCACTTCGACGACATCCGGAAGCTGCTCTCCGTCCTTCAGATGTTCGCCGAGGCGGGGAATACGGTCGTCATCATCGAGCACAACCTGGACGTCATCAAGACGGCGGATCACGTGATCGACCTGGGGCCCGAGGGGGGCGACCTGGGAGGAGAAGTGATCGCCTGCGGCACGCCGGAGGAGGTTGCGCGGAACCCCCGTTCCCACACGGGGCGCTTCCTGCGGAAGGTGTTGAACGGGGGAAAGGGCCTTCCGGCCGAAGAGGCTACCGGGCGCGCGGCTGGCGGGTAAGGACCTGCGCCATCTCCTGGCCGAAGAGGAACTGGACTTCCTTCCGAACGGCTTCCGCGATCGGGTGGGTCCGGTTCTTCTCCTTCATGCACCAGAGGGACTTCATCTCCTCGTCCACGGTGAGCGTCCCTTCGGAGAGAACCAACGGAAACATGACGCAGAACCGCGGCTTGAAGCGCCACTCGTGCATGCCGGCCTCGATGGCGCCCTTCTGAAGGGCGCATCCGTGGCCCGGGTGGAAAAAGGCGCAAGCGTCGCCGACCACCTGGGTCTCCACGGCGATCCCGCTCGCGCAGTCGCGGTCCGGCGTGGTATCCCCGAACCAGCAGGACGGGTCGGCGGCCTCGGGACGGACGTAAGGGAGAAACAGGTCCCGGTTCAAGAGGATCGTCCTCCCTTCTTCCGCGTCGGCCCACACGCCGAAACGGCAGCAGCGGCTCCGGCACTGCTCGGGGCGGCAGGACTCGGGGAACTTCGCCTGGAATATCAGAGGGTCGATTCGCATAAGGTTCTTTGACGAACGGAAGGAAGAATTATACACCTTTCCCGCGGGTGTGCAAACGCCTCCGTTCCCGATTGCAGCGCCGCCGAGAAATATAATTTCTTGCGCGTCACTGCCCGCGCTTCCGCCGCGCGGTGACGGTCTCGCCGCCGATCCCCCAGTTGTCCGTCTCGACTTCGTCGATCGTCACGACCGTGGTCGCCGGGTTTTTCCCCAGGGTCTCCCGGAGCAGCCGGGTGACTCCCTCGATGAGCTTCGCCTTCTGCTCCGGCGTCGCCCCTTCCCGCGTGATCCGGATGTTCACGTACGGCATTGCGCCACCTCCTGCTTTCTTGGATGCTGCAAGAGGGAAATCATACCATCGGCCGTTTTACATCGCCCGGCAACCGGACTCCGGGCTCATACGCCGCTCCGGGAACCGCCTTAAGCCTTGGCGATCACGCCATTACCCTTCTGGGTATAGGGTGCGGGGTACCCAAAGGGAGCGCACCATGTCCGGGAGTCGGGCTGGCCCCTGCGGCCGCCTCGCCCGCCTGTCGGGCTCCGCAAGGTCGTCCTTTTCCTCCCTACACGGTCGGCGGCGGGCTCGGAGTTCGAATCTCTCCGAATTCGTCCAATAGATTCGAACTCCCCTGCGGCGTTACGCGTCCTCTTGGTGGAGTGCAGCGAGAAAAGAAAAAGGGCGGGGATTCCCGGTCCCCGCCCTGTCGGTGGGTTGATGGACGTGGTTTGGGCCGGTTACTGCAGCACGCCTCCGACGACCGCGGGCGCGCCGGTGACCGAGGGCTCGGAACCGATCGACCCGGAGCCCGTGGTCGGGTCCACCCACTCGGCGATGGTGGGCAACGTCAACGCGGCGTACGGGGTGACGTCGAGCCCGGAGCAGCCGCCCGCCGACACCATCATCCGCTGTTCCTTATCCAGGGCCTTTACATAATAGGTAGCGCCCGAGGCGGTCATCACGCTGCCGTCCGGGACCGTGAACTCGGGGACCCAGCGGATCGAGGAGCCCGGCCCCCCCTGGGAGCAGTCCGCGGCCGTCCCGGTGTCCATGTCGACACAGGTGCCCGGGATGCCGTGGAGGTCGCCGAAGCCGCTGTACTCGAGGTAGAACTTGGCGTTCTGGTACTTCCCCGCTTCGAGGTGGGTGTACGAAAGCTGCAGGGGCGGATCGAAGCTCAACGTCGTGCCGCCCGACTGCAGGGCCACGAGCTGGTTCCAGTTGTTGGGTCCCGTCTCCCAGGTGTAATAGACGGACAGGTTGCTCCGCGCCTGCCACGCGCAAGTGGTGTTGCCGGTGTTGTCCCAACCGCAGGCGAGCTGGGTCAGGTTCGACGAGGTCGGGTCGAACAGCGGCCCGCTCATCAGCCCCCAGGGATAGGCGGTGCTGGAAGCGGAGGAAACCACCGAGCTCCCCCCGTCCAGCAGCAGCATGGTGCCGGAGTTGAACGTGTAGGAGGCGTAGGCGGCCGACCCCGGCGCGACCTGCTGGAAGGCGGAGGTGGTCTTGAAGGGGTTCTGGCCGCCGAGGCTTGCCGCGTCGGGGCAGTTCTCGAAGCACGCAAGCGTGGAAGGGATCGTGTCGGCGGGGCTGACGACGACCTCCGCGTACGAGATGACCGGCGTGGCGTTGTCGGCGGTGCAGGAGAACGTGTTGTTGGGCGGAGTGCCCACCGGCGTGCAGCCCTGCAGCTTGACCTGCACGCTGCCGCCGAGGGCCTGCGACCAGAAGAAGAGCTCCGGATACCGCAGGGCGGCCATGTCGATGTCGACGGCCGTGATGTCCTCCCACGTGTAGTTGGTCCTGTTCAAACGCGCGATCTTGGAGAGCTTCGCGCCGTCCCATAAAACGCGGAACTGGTTGTCCGTGCCGGACGCCTGGTCGAACTCGCTCAGGTCGAGCGGGATGTTGACGATGTCGCCGAGCACCAGGGTCTTCCGTGTGTGCTTCTTGAGCTTGCCGCCGGCGACGAGGACCTGGTAGGCCGTCTCCGTGCCTCCCCCGGGCCCGAACGTCTGCTTGTACACGGTCTCCCCGTTCACCAGGGTCACGTTGTCCTGGAACCAGGCCCCCCAATAGCCGATCCAGCCGCGGTAGTCCGTGCCGCTTCGCGAAAGACGGACCGGGAACCCGGAGTTGAGGGCGACCCGGGCGCCGTTGCCGTCATATACGCCGTACCGCCACGCGGAACTGTCGAAGTTCTTCCGGTCCAGGCAGACGGTACCCCCTCCCTCCCGGAGGAAATTGTTGTCGTTGAAGGCGATGGAGAACGACTTGGTCTGCGTCCCCCCGGGGGAGACGTTCTGGGTGTAGAGCTTCCCTCCGCCGCTTGAGGCGGAGCTCCGGTCGATCGCGACTCTCTCGGTGAAGGAAACGGCCCCTTCCGGTCCGGTGAATCCGCCGACGTCGAAGAACTTGAGGACCACCTTCCCGGTGCCGGAGTCCACCTCGGATTTCAGGACCCCCTTGAACATCTCGGTGGACTGCTCGACGCCGCCGACAACCGGGAACGCCTTGAAGTTGATCGTGAAGATTCCGTACGGATTGGTGCTGCTGACCCCTTCCGTGATCACCGCCCTGGCGTGGATCACCTTCTCGGGATCGTGTTCGCCGGCGGGTTCATGGATCCACGCCTTGAGGATCTGGGGCGACGCGTTGTCGGCCCGCGAGGAATCCACGGTCCACATCTCGTAATCGGGCATGTTCGCCCCCGAGGACTGGTTGGCCGACGCCTGGCCTCCCGCGGAGGCGGAATCGCGTCCCTTGCACTGATTCGAGTCCACCTGCGCCTTGTAGGGGCCCTGGTTCAGCATCGCATCGTACCGGGTCTGCGCGATCATGCAGAGGATCTCGTTCACGGTGTTGAAGGCATCGACGGAGCGCTCTTCGACGTAGACGTTGGCCCGGTCCGTATAGTAATCGGAAGTGGACGGGACGGGAGGGGGCGACGGCGCCCGGTACCTTCCCGGCGCGCGGGACGGGGAACTGCTGCCGCCGGACTGCGCGTCCACGACGCTAACCTTTTCGGTGACGGTCAGCGGGCTTGCCTCGCCCGCACCACCGCCCGCGGTCCCACCTCCGCCCCCACCGCAGGAGGCCAGAACCATTGCGGAAACGATAAGAAGAACCAGGGTACCCATCGGCTTTCTCATCCGTAACCTCCTTCCTTGGGAGCATATGCGCGACCGCGACCGACGACAGCCCCGAAGGCAATATGTTTTCCTGTTCGGAGGTGCGGGAGGGAGAGTTCAGTCTAAACCGTCAAAATATTGACGGAAGGAGGGAATGAAGAAAACAGACGGGCGGCCACTGGCGGGAAATTCACAGGAAAGGAAAAGGGAAAAGGGCTCCTAAAAGGAGCCCTTTCGAAAGAAGAGGATTTCCGTCCCGGTCCGCGCGGCTTAGAGCTTCCCCACGAGGATGAACGCGATGACCAGGGTGTAGATGACCAGGGACTCGATCAGCGCGAGGCCGACGATCATCGGGATGAAGATCTTGTTCTGGGCGGAAGGATTGCGCGCGATTCCCTCCAGCCCGGCGGCGATGGCCTTGCCCTGGCCAAGCGCTCCGCCGAAGGATGCGATCGCTATGCCGAATCCGGCAGCCAACGCGATGAAGGTCTTTACGTTGCTCCCGCCCGCTGCGGCGGCAGCACCTTCTTCAGCGGCGAAGGCCACGGAGGCCACTGCCACGACAAGCAGGGCCAGCAGAAAAGAAATGGTGATTCTGCGGAACATCGGGTGTCCCCCTTTCGGATTATGAGATCCCGCCGGGCGGTTATCGTCCCCCGGCGGCGGTGATGCCCTTTCCGAGTACCGTCTTAATGCTCTTCCGCGTGCGCCACCGCGCCCGAGATGTAGATCATCGAGAGCACCGTGAAGATGAACGCCTGCATGAACGAAACGAAAACCCCCAGCCCCATGAAAACGGACGGCACCGCCCATCCGACGAACGCCAGCGCCATGAACCCGCCGACGACGGCGTGGTCGCCGGTGATGTTCCCCATGAGACGGAGAGAGAGCGAAAGCGGCCGCGCGAGGTGGGAGATGATCTCGATCGGCAGCATGATCGGCGCCAGCCACCAGACGGGGCCCAGGAAGTGCTTGAAGTAGGGGAGCCCGTTCTCCATGACCCCGAAGATGTGCGTGGACAGGAAGATGACGACCGCCAGGCCGACGGTGATGTTCATTTTCTGGGTCGGCGGGAGCAGGCCGGGAATGAGCCCCATCAGGTTCATGAAGAGGATGAAGGCGAAGCAGGTCGCCAGAAGCGGCATGTACTTCTTGGCGTGGTGCCCCAGGATGTCCTCGCCGATGCTCGTCAGGAACCCGAGGATCAGCTCGAAGAAGTTGCGAAACGTGAGGCGCGGCTCCGGGATGACCATCTCGTCGGGCTTCTTTCTTCCGATGAGGAGGAAGCTTGCAACGGCGAGGAGCGCCGCCACGAAGACCGCCGCGTAAACGTAGAAGTACTGCTTTCCGCCGGGCAGGGTCATGAAGAAGGAAAACCCGTGCTCCTCGGCGGCCAGCGCCGTCGCCGGCGATAAAAGGATCGCCCCGATCCCCACCAGCCATCTGCGCATTGCGAATCCCCTCCTTACCGGATCTTCTCCGCCGCCGCCCGCGTCAGCCCTTCGAGGAGAATCCCCAGGAAGAGGCAGGACAGGCCCAGCAGAAACCCCAGCGCGTCGAACCATCCGGACCGGATGACGAGGTAGACCACCGCCACCAGTCCGAGAAATTTGAGAACGTACTGCACCACGAACTCTTTCCGGATCGTCCCGCCGCCCGAGAACGCCTTCTCCAGGATCTTCCGGATGAGGAAGAAGTTCCCGTAGGCGATGGCGGCGCCGCAAGCGGCGCCGGGGAGCATCCGGAATCGTCCTGCGACGGCGATCCCGGCCAGGATCACGCCGGCAGAGAGCAGGATCTTCCTCTCCGCGGATCGGAGGGAGAGGGATTCCGTTCCGTCCTTGCCCGCCTGGGGCCGGCCGCCGGCCGCCGGTTCCGGCTCCATTCCGCCGGGAGCCTCACTTCCCACCGGGCTTCCTCTTCTCCTCTTCGATCTTTTCCAGGTCCTTTTCCGACTGGACGGCGGACCGGTAAAGGCTTCGCACGCCCGCCGCGAAGCCCAGCGCGATCCAGACGATCGTCAGCCAGGGGCTGGTTCCGAGCCACTTGTCCAGGTAGTACCCGATCGCCAGGCCGATGACGACCGAAATGGCCATTTCCAGGCCCAGGGCGCTGTACCTGCCCAGTTCCCGGAAGAGCTCCTTGCGGTCCTGCTTGTTATCGGCCACGGTGGTTAAAACCCATGTTTCCTACCACACATTTTCGGCGTGCGTCAACCGGAAAACCCCACCGGGGAAATTCCCGAGCCCCCGTCATCGTTTCCGGGGATTCCCGCCCGCTTTCTCGAGGGCCTGCCGCGCCGCGGCGATGGTCCGGTCCAGCTCCCTGCGGGTATGGGCCAGCGAGACGAAGGCGGCCTCGAACTGCGACGGCGCGATGTAAATCCCTTGAGCGAGCATTCCGTGGAAATAGTTCGCGTACGCCGCGGTGTCGCTTCGTTTCGCCGTGGCGTAGTCGACGACCGGCCCCTTCTGGAAAAAGGTGGTCGACATCGAGCCGACCCGGTTGGTCCATGCGGGGACGCCGGACTTCTCGAAGACTCCGTACAGGCCCTCGGCCAGGTAATCGGCCTTCTCGCCGAGTTTCCGGTACGTCCCCTTCTTCGCCAGCTCGGCAAGGCAGGCGATCCCGGCCGCCACCGCCAAGGGGTTCCCCGACAGGGTGCCCGCCTGGTAGACGGGACCGACCGGCGACAGGGCGTCCATCACGTCTTTGCGTCCCCCGAAGGCCCCGACGGGGAGGCCTCCTCCGATGATCTTGCCCAGGATCGTGAGGTCCGGCTCGATCCCCAAGAGTTCCTGCGCGCCGCCGAAGGCCACCCGGAACCCCGAGATCACCTCGTCGAAGATGAGGAGCGCCCCTTCCTCCTTCGTCAGGTTCCGCAGGGAGTCGAGGAATCCGGGAGCCGGAAGGATGACCCCCATGTTCCCCGGGACCGGCTCGACGATGACCGCCGCGATCTCCCCCTTGTTGGATTCGAAAAGGCGCCGCACGGACGCGGCGTCGTTGAAGGTGGCGGTCAAGGTGTGCCGGGCCAGGTCTTTCGGGACGCCGGGCGAGTCGGGCTGCCCGAAAGTGAGGACGCCGGAGCCCGCCTTGACGAGCATGGAATCGGCGTGGCCGTGGTAGCACCCCTCGAACTTCACGATCTTGTCCCGTCCCGTAAACCCTCGCGCCAGGCGGACTGCGCTCATCGCCGCCTCGGTCCCCGAGGAGACCAGCCGCACCTTTTCCATCGACGGGAAGGCGCTCCGGATGAGGCGGGCCAGCGTGACCTCCCCCTCCGTCGGCGCTCCGTAGCTCGTCCCTTTCCCCGCGGCGGCCCGGATCGTGGCCACCACATTCGGGTGGGCATGACCCAGGATCATCGGTCCCCAGGAGGAAACGTAGTCGACGAACGTGTTTCCGTCGACATCGGTTACCGTCGCTCCCTTCGCTTTCGCGATGAACAGCGGTGTCCCGCCGACCGACCGGAAGGCACGGACGGGAGAGTTTACCCCCCCCGGAATGACCTTCTTCGCCTCGCCGAACAGTTTTTTCGATTTTTTCGTCGTGAGCTTGCCCACCCGGCTGCCTCCTTGCGCTAAGTAGTGCGAATTGTATCCGCCGCGGTTGGGGGTGTCAAGGGAAGCATCCAGTCGAAAATCAAAAGGTTTTCCGTAAATCTCAAAACGCGATTATATATTGGCTTGACAGTTCCGGAGGACGGAGTGTACAAAATACGTTCCGACTGTTGCCGGCGTTTTATTTTTCGGGGCAGTCCGCCGGGGAAACGGGGGGAGGATCCGTGGGAACAAGGGACAAGATTATCATCGAAGAACGGTTCGGCCCCCTGTGGTCCGGGCCCGATTCGATCTCCATCGGGGACCGGATCTTTACGCTTCACGAGATCAAGCGGGCATTCGATCTCGACACGGGCGACGCGATCGGAATCGACCTGCAAGTCCTGCCGGACGAGCGTTTTGCGTTCCGGTTTTACGACGGGGACGACCGGCGCATCGTCGTATTCGTGTTCGACCGGACCCTGGACATCGTCGAGGAACACCGTGCACACATCGCGGAATGGCTCGGCAACGAATATCACGAAACGGGCATGAAGGCCTTCGATCCGGAAGAAATGGTCAAGATGCTCCGCGGGAAAGCCCAAGGGGAGGAGAAAAATCCCCCACGATAGGCGTGACCGCTTTTCCGGGTTCCCGATTATTTCATGCAGGAACCATTTATCCCCCGACCGGAAGGAAAACCATGGCGTTTCCTTGTCAAAAGGCATCCGTTCGATCCTCCGCCGCCCAATGGAACCTTGAAGCGTTGATCCCCTCGGAAGAAGGGGATCCTCTACCTTGTTTCTTCTCCGTGCTTCCTACGGGCTGCACTTTCCAGACCTTGTCCAGCGTGGGGGGCGAGAGGCTCCTTGAATCGGTGCGCGCAAAGCTGGGCCCTCCCGCCTCCGCCCCGCAGGTGGTCAAGGGAGGGGCGTGCGGCGGCGAGGAAGAGGACAGCGAGTTCCCCTTTATCGGCGCGATGCTGTCGGTTACCTGGGAATTCCCGAGGGAATACCGGGATGATTTCCTTGCGAAGGTGAAAGCGCTCCTCGGGCCGTGCGAGGGATTGTCTTGATGCAATCCTACCTGGAACTCGTCCACCAGCGCATCGAAGACCGAAGCGCCAACGTCCTGCAGAACATCGAAAAGTTCGATGATGTCCAGCTTCGGTTCACCGTCCGGATCTTCGCCGATTGTCTGGACGAGGAGACGCGGAAGCGCCTCCTGGGCAACTATTCCGAATATTTGACGCAATCCGAGATCCGGGAGTTCGTGAAAGGTTTTATCCCCGCCTATACGGAATACGCCCTGGTCGAGCTCGTGGATAAGAAGCGGGACGGGGAGCGGTTCGATCCGCCTTGGCTCACCCAGGAGGAATACCAGGAGATGTCGGTTCGGGAAAAATGGCCCCGGATCGTCGGTAATCTTAACGAAGTCGCTCCCTTACAGCTATGCAGGGAGCTTGCGAAGACGGGGCTGCTCCTCCGTCCCTACATGCTGTCGGATCCCGGATTTAACGAAGGCGCGCTCGAATTCGCGCTCTATTTCGACCTGCGGGACCGGCTTGGCGGGCTTTCGGAAGAGGAGCTTCGGTCCGTCGCGGCCTCGGTCGCCCCCTTGGTGGACCGTGCCGTTTCGGCGGTGGCCGGGGAGGAGTGCGAGGAAACCCTTCGGCGGATCCGGTTGCTCGTCGCAACGGCGGCGGGTCTTTCCATCGACCCCCAGGAGATGATCGGCCCGTTGATGGAGCGGTATCCCCGCGAGGGGCCCCCGGGATGGAAGGTGCGGGAGCTCGGCAAGACCCTGGAAACGATGTCGCTCAGGGACCTCCGGCTCACCGCCTTCGTCCACCTGGACCTCCTGACGGCCGAGGAGACCCGGGAGATCGTTTCGCCGTTCGTCAGCCGGTGGCCTTCCTTCTTCGAGATCCCCACCCGGTACCTCCGTGAGCTGATCCTCGCCATAGTGGAAAGGATCCCCGACCGGGCACTCACCTTCTTTTTCGAAAGGTACTCGGGAGGGCGGATGACGATGACGCCCGGCGTGTCGTTCTTCGTCTGGAAACTGATGCCGGAGGAGGAGAAAATCGAGCGTCTGCGGGAGGACAACGCGCGGATGGACCAGGCGATGATGGCCCGCCACCTTGCCCGGTACCTGATGTCCGGAACGCCCGAGGAGCTCGTCGATCCCGGCCGGCAGATCGCCCTGCTGACCGATAACGGGTTTCCCGTGAACCACGGTTCGATATTGAAATCCCTGGGCGGCGAAGCAGGCGATGCGCGACTCCGGAAACTTTACGACGAGGTGACGCTCCTGTCGCTCCGGATGATGTCAGCCCCGGAGAACGAAAGGCACGAACTGTACCGTGAGATCCGGCTGCGCATCGCCGAGGCGGCCGGGATTTCCCCAAATACAATGCGAGGAGGGAGCTAAGCGATGACGTTTGAATATATGGAGAAAATGGTGATGTACAAGGAGACGAAGGAAGGTCTGACCTCGGATATGGATTGGATCCACGAGGCGGGAGGGGAAGGGTGGGAGGTCGTCACGGCCACGCCGCTCATCGCTCCGAACCGGGACGGGGTCGCCTACGGGACGGTCGGAATGCATGTCATCCTCAAGCGGCAAAAAAAGGTTTTATAAATGGTAAAAAGTCCTTGACATCCCCTTGCGCGACGGGATATAAAATAAAACGTATTTCTAAAAGGTGTCCGCCCTTCGGGTGGAAATTCCTGTTTTATAAGGTGTTTTTCGGTTACCCCGGGTTTCATGCGGGGCCGGGGCCTTTTATTCCATAAATCCGCTGCGAAAGGAGGGGTGATCAGGGCAAGGAATGACGGGACCACAAGGCAAGGAAAGGTCGTAACTGCGGTCATCGCGAGTGCAAGGAAAATTTTCAAGGAGGGGAAGAATGGGAGACAAGTGGCGTACTGAGAAGAAGCGGCCCACGATTAAAGTCCTGCCGTGGCCAGCCATCCCGACGCCCACAGTCGACGAAGTCTACGCGGGCGTGGACGAGAAGAAAAAGGAATATTCCCTGTGGGTGGAATCCGCGGTCCGGCAGCAGTTCAACGCCGACAAGCCCGAATCCCTCGACGGGATCCGCGTGCTCGACTGCACGGCGAACCAGATCATCGGCCATTGGTGCTCGTCGCATTTCTCGGAATTGGGCGCGGAAGTCATCATGGTGGAACCGCCCGGCGGCGATCCGCTTCGCACCCGGGCGCCGTTCGGCCGCGAGGAGTACATGTTCGCGGCGAAGAGCGGCGAAAAGTGCGGCGCTCGGTTCCTGGCCGAAGCGCGGAACAAGTTCTCCATCACCCTCGACCTCGATAAGGATGAGGGCCGGGAACTGCTCAAGAAAATCATCCCGCAGGTCGACATCCTGATCGAAAACGCCGCCCCCGGACATTACGACAGCCTGGGGATCGGCTATCGGCAGCTTTCCGAGATCAACCCGCGGCTCATCTACCTGTGGGTCGGCGAGCGCGGCCAGTGGGGCCCGCTCAAGGATCAGCCGGGAGCCATGGATCCCGTCGGTCAGGCCTCGATGGGCTTCGTCCACGGGACCGGCGCGCCGGTATCGTTCGGCGGCACCCCGACCCGGTCGGGGTGGTGGCTGGCGGACCAGGTCGGCGGCACCTTTGCGGCGATCGGAACGATGGCTGCGCTCTACGCCCGGGAGAGGTTCCTGGGTACCGGCCAGTTCGTGGAATGCACGGCGGCCGAGGGCGTCATCCGGATCATCGACTACAACTGGGGCTGGCACGGGATGGACTCCTCCATCCGGCCCCGCTACGGAAACTGGGATCTCGCCATCAACATCTACGCCGTCAACCCCTGCAAGGACGGGCAGATCATGGTCGGCGGCGGTCACGACCGCCTCTGGTTCCGGATCTGGCGGGCCTGCGGGAAGGCGAAGCCGGAGCTCGAGCAGCACATCTGCGAGGATCCGAAGCTCCGCGTGGTCACCGACCGTCTCCCGCACTACATCCAGGTCGAGACCTACACGACCCTGGTCGAGTGGATGAAAGACCTCACCCGGTTCGAATGCGAAACCGCGCTGCAGGAAGAGGAAGTGGCCTCGGGCGGCGTGTCGTTCCTCGACGAGGTTTGCGAGTTCCCGCACTACAAGTACCGCGGGCACATCGAGATCGTCGACGACCTCAACTACGGAAAGGTCCTGATCGGCGGGTCCGGATTCATCGGCATGAACACGCCGGGCCGGATCAAGTGGGTCGGCAGGACGGTCGGGCAGGACAACGAGGATATCTTCAGGCGCCTCGCCGGCTTGAACCGTGAGGATCTTGCCAGCCTGAAGAAGGGAGGGGTAATCTAATGACAGGTGTCGACAAATCGTTAAAAGACATGACCTTCGAGGATTTCTGCCGGACCGTCTTCAACACGAAGGAACGGTTCCACAAGCCCGAAGCCCTCAAAGGGATCCGGGCCGTCTCCACGACCCAGTACATCCTCGGCCCCTCCTGCGCGGCGTACCTTGCCGAGCTCGGCGCCGAGACGATCAAGGTCGAGCTGCCCAAGCGCGGTGAGCCGATGCGGCACACCACGCCGTTCAACGAGCCGTTCCTCTATCCCCTCTCACGGTGGATGCCGGACAAGGGGACGGGGCTGGGCTTCCTCGGCGCGAACCCGAACGAGTACTTCCTTTCGCTCGACTTCCACAAGCCGGAAGCGATCCAGATCATGAAGCGGCTCGCGGCGAAGACCGACGTCTTCTGCGAAAACTACCGGGCGGGCACGTTCGACCGGTGGGGGATCGGCGCAAGGCAGCACCTCAAGGTCAACCCGCGCGTCATCTACCAGTGGATGGGCGGCTTCGGCGGCTGGGGTCCGGGCCGGAACCGCGCTTCCTACGACATCCTCGGCCAGGCCCAGGGCGGCTGCTTCTCGATCACCGGTTGGCCCAAGGAATACGGCGGGCTGCCGGGAAAGCAGACGATCTGGATCATGGACTACTGGGGCGGCGCGATCTCCGCGTTCAACGTCATCGCCAGCCTCTTCTGGAGAGACAACGTATCGGGCAAGGGGAACTTCCTGGAATACTCCCAGGTGCACGGCGCACAGCGGCACCTGACCGACTTCATCGCCCTCTACGGCAAAACGGGCGTCGTCGGCCAGCGCTGGGGGAACTGGGAGCCGCTTCTCAGCGTCCACGGGATTCTCAGGTGCGGGAAGTCGTCATACCCGAACTCGAAGAACCCGCAGGAGCAGGAAGTGGGCTTCTGCTTCGTCTCGGCCTACAAGGACGAGGACTTCAAAAAGCTCTGCAAGCTCATCAACAGGGACGACCTCGCCAAGAAGTATCCGACCCACGCCGACCGGGTGGCCGCCGACGCGCAGCAGGCGATCTATCCCGAGATCGAAAAGTTCGCGGCGGACAAGACGAAGGAACAGGTCTGGAAGGCGTTCGTCGATGCAGGGATCGTCGCTCAGCCGGTGTGGAACTCCAAGGAGGTTTCCGAGCAAGAGCACTTCCACCTCCGCGGCACCATCCAGTGGATCGACGACCCGACGTTCGGCGACGTGCAGACGCAAGGACCTGCGTACCAGCTTTCCGAGACCCCGGCAAGGATCCGGTGGGTCTTCAAGCCGGTCGGCGCGGACAACGAGTACATCCTGTCCAAGCTGTGCGGCTACAGCGGCTCCCACATTGCCGAGCTGGAGGCCAAGGAGATTATCTAACGTTACGAAAAGTGTGAAACGATGAGCTTCAAAGATACCTCGTTGATTGTTGAATGCCCGAAGTGCACAGTTATAAATTATCTGGATCCG
>JACRMU010000077.1:10959-24742 GCA_016219515.1 Deltaproteobacteria bacterium | reverse complement strand
GTCCGTCGCCGCTCCGCCGATGCTCGCGTCGAAGACGTACGGAGAGAGGTCGACGTAGTACAAGTGGCAGTAGTCGACATCCTTGAGGTACTTCAGATAAGGAAGCGAGTTCTTCGGTATGAACGCCCACGCCTCGTCCCCCAGGACCGTTCCCGAGAACGGGTTCGTGATCCGCGCTTTCTTCGTCGGCGTATCGTTCCAGGTCGAGGTTGTGGTGGGTAGCTCGAGCTTCCCGAGCCGGAACGCGTGCAGCATGCCGTCGTTGCCGCCGGCGAAGACCATCCCGCGGTTCTTGTAGTTGTTGTCTCCGATGAACGTCGCGTACGTCGCATCGCCGTAGATCGTGTTGTATTTGTTCAGCGGAATCCCCGCCACGATCCTCGGGGTCGAGTCGATGATGTCCCCCAGCTTCCATACGTTGTTGTCGGAACCGAAGTTCACCGTTCTCTGGCGGAGATTCGCATCGCTCGTATTGTCGTACCCGGTGACGTAGCGGATGATCGTCGTCACGTTGTCGCCCGCATCGGGGAAGAGGTACGGGCCCACCGTGGAAGCGTTCGCGACGGAGAAGTCGATCAGCGTCGACCCGTTCAGGGAGGTCTTGATCGTCCGGGGACTGGAGCTCAAGTCCCGGCTCCACAGTTTCTTTCCGGCCTCCCAGAGACTGCGCACGTTCTCGAAGCTCACCGTGTTGTCCGTGCTGTTGATGATGCCGTCCCCATCCGTGTCTTTCCAGCGCCTGACCTCGGTGAGCTGGGTGGTCGGGTTGAAATAAAACTGCATGATGTCGTCGTTGGCAAGATCCAGCAGGTTGTCCTGGGTCGTGTCCTCGCGGATCGTCGCGTTGGAGAAGAAGGGATCCACGTAGTACCACAGGTTCTGCAGCGCCCCTGCCCACCAGATGACGTCGTCGCCGATGGCCCGCCGCGGGTAGAACACCGCCTGGATGAGGTTCGCGCCGCTCCCCTCTCCCGAGGCAAGGACCGAGGCCGCGGTCCCCGAAGAGGCCCGCTTCAGGATGCTGGAAAACGCGTCGCGGATGGACTGTTCCAGCTCGTTTCCATCCGCGGCCTCATAGAAGGTGTCCGGCTCGCCGTCCCGGTTCTTGTCCCAGGTGTCCTGGTTGTTCGGCGTCCCGGTGCCGTCGTCCTCGAATCCCCCGTTGATGGCGGCGTACCGGAGCAGCGTGGACCCCTTCCCGAAGGCGAAGACGGCATACAGGGTGAGGTTCTGGGTATTGGCGATGTCGCTCCGCAGGTCGGTCGTGTGCATGTAGAGCGCCACGTCCTCGATCCCCGCCACGTACCCTCCCGCGGAGCAGGACGGAAACGTGGAGGCCGCGAAACTGCCGCCGGTGATCGGCTTCGCCACGGAAGGACAGCTCCCGCCGCTGCAGTTGTAGTCCGAACGGCCGCTCGCATAGTTCGAGAGGGAAGAGGGAAGGTTCCCGTCGCTGCAGGGCTCCCCGTCCGTGATGTAGAGGATGAAGCTCTTCGAGCAGACCGGCCATCTCGATGTAACGCCCTGGCCGTAATTCATCGGGTCTGCGCTGGTGCTGATCTGGTAGTCGCTGGTGCTGTACCTCGGCCCCGGCCCGCTCAGCATGCTGCTCTGCTGCGCGAAGTACCCCGTCATCGACCAGAGCGTTTCCGCCAGCGGCGTGTTCGTGAAGGGCCTCGTGTTGTTGATTTCGTTGACCGTGCTCGAGAGGCTTCCGGCGCCGACGTTCACCCGCACGTCCCCGCCTTCGTTCACGTTGTAGATGCCAAGCCCGATGCGCGCCCTGGAGCCGACCACGTCCTGCAGGACGCCCGTGACCGGCGACGGCACGACCACCCTGACGTTGAACGTCCCGCCGCCGCCGCTGACCGAGAAACTGGAGATTCCCGAACCGCCGCCGTCGCAGCTTGCCGACTGGTAATTCAGCGAAAACGATTTTGTCCCGGTGAACTGGGTGTAATTTTCCGAATTTGTAATCTGCTTGTAGATCCCCCGCGCGTCGCAGTCGGATTTCTCCCCCTCGACCTTGTCCCACCCCGTCCCTTCGCCGCCCGCCCTCTTTCCTCCCGTCATCACCTTCCGGAGGACGTCGAGCCGGCGCATGGTCAGCCAGTTGAGGAAACTGCCGTCCCACTCCGAGGAGGTCTTCGCCCGGGCGCCGCTCAGCCCGCTGTTGGTCTTCGGCGCCGACTGGATGAACTTGCCGCCGGAGCTGCTGTAGGTGTACCAGTAGTCCTGGTTGAAATAGCCGTAATACTTGTAATTCGGATAGGTGCCCGGGTTCGTGTATCCGGTGCAGGGGCTGCCGCTGTTCGTGCACGGGTTGTCGTCCGATGTCGTCGTTGTGTGGAACCCGTCGGAGTACGCCAGGTTGAACATGCTGCCCGAGGTGTCCACCACGATCATGACGTTCGGCTGGATGTTCTGCACGACGTAGGGGGGAACGATGCAGTAGTCGGTCATCGCCGCCTGCAGCGGCCCCGGGGCCGCTGCGACCGAAAGGAACGCGGCGAGGAGCAGATACCGACCGGCGGAAAACGCTCTCCGGATCTTCATGGGATATACCTCACTGCAGCATCGATGCCGGGTAGATGATGACGGCGGTTACCTTCCCTTTCGACACGAAAAGATCCACTCTCCTCCCCCGGGCGACCTCCGAGAGAGGCCGTTCCTCTCCCGAGGGGGTCTTTATGCGGGCGCGGCCGATGTCGTACGTCCCGCTCTCCAGCGTGACGGACGCCCCCGACACTCTCTCGACGATTCCGCCGGCCACGGTGAAATCGGCGGCGTGTCCGGCGGTCGGCAGGCCGAAAATCAGGAACAGGAGAATTGCCGCCGGAAACAGGATGCCTGCGAAGAAAAACGTGCGCTTTCTTACGACCGACGAACCCATCCGCGCCTCCGACCTGGGGAAAGGAACCCCCGGCTCCTCATTGCCTGGAAACATCTCGTAATTCATACGTGATAAAGCACAGCAATAAAGGTGCCGCTCTACTTCCCTATAAATTGTCTCTCATTTTCTTCTTATCGGCCCATCGGGTCGGGAACTTCAGAGTAAGGATAAATATAAGCTTTTTTGGCTCCGCCCGAACGCGATGGATCCGATTCGCTCCCTTCGGATCTTCCCGGTCGGGCTCTTCCCACCGTGAGGAAAAGTCGAAAAGCATTAAAACATTTAATGCAGATTAAAAGTTTTAATGCCGGAGAGGGTCAGGCGGCACCGTTCCGAAGCGTTTCCATCAATCGCTCCATCGCCAGGGAGGCCCTCCCCTGCAGGTGAATGTCGGTGATTTTTTCCGTCAGCGAAGTCTCTTCCGGATTGATCTCGATGATGAACGCTCCATGCTCCTTGGCGATCCGCGGGATGCCGGAGGCCGGCATGACCTGCGCCGAGGTCCCCACGACCAGGAGCACGCTGCATTCCCGCGCCTCCGTTTCCGAATCTTCCTGGGCGATCCACGGGATCGGCTCGCCGAAAAACACGATGTCGGGTTTCAGGATCTTGCCGCAGGCGCATCGGGGAGGGATCCTCTCCCCGATCTTCTCCAGGGAAGGATATCGCTTCCAGCAATGGATGCAGACCAGCTCCAGGGGATTTCCATGATACTCGATCACTTTGCGGGAGCCGGCCGACTGGTGCAGCCCGTCCACGTTCTGCGTAATGACGGACCGCAGGATTCCCATCCTCTCCATCTCCGCAAGGCCGCGATGCGCCGGATTGGGAGAGGCGCGAACAAGGAGGTCGAGCATCTCGGAGAGCATTTCCCAGACCTTCGCCGGGTTTTCCAGGAAGGCCCCGATGGTGGCGTATTCCGCCGGGTCGAACCGCTCCCACATCCCCTGCGAGCCGCGGAAAGCGGGGATGCCGCTCTCCACGGAAATTCCCGCTCCCGTCAGCGCGACGGCGTTCCTCCGGGAAGCGAGGACCTCCGCGGCCTGCCGGTAAAGGTCTTTTCCGCCCCTAGCCCGCATTTCTCACCAAGCTTCTGCTGCGGCGGCGGATACGGGCATGTCTACTGCGTTGCGCTCGGTCGCGACGCCTTGTATCCATACCCGTCTCCACCGCCTCGCGACGAACCATGGTGAGAAATGCGGGCTGGCCAATTCCTTCCGGCGTCAGGCCTTGAGGAGCGATTCCAGCTTGAGGGCAAGCCCGAAATCGCCGGCGACCTTCAGTTTCCCCGTCATGAAGGCCATCTGCCCGTTGAGCTTCCCCGAGAGCAGATCGAGGAAATCGCTTTCCCCCATCGTGACGGTGCAATTCGGGGAGGACGCCTCCCCTTTCTCCACCGCGGCCTTTCCGTCCGCAAGCTTCACGTTGTAGACCGCGTCGCCCACGCGGAACTGGTAGATGCAATTCATGCCGGCAAGCTTTCCGGCGCCCTGCGCCAACCTTCCCTGGAGAGACTCGAAGAATTCCGTAACCGCGGCCTGCGCCATCCTCTCCTCCTTCCCGGAAAATGAATCATGGTTCATTACGGAATGAACGTACCACCCCGCGCGCCGCCTTGTCAACGGCTCGCCGGCTGTTATAATTTCGGCGAATCCATTCGGAGATTTTCCTCATGCGCGTTTTCGGCCTTACCGGCGGCATCGGATCCGGAAAAAGCACGGTGTCCCGCATGCTTCGCGAAGAAGGCATCGAGGTCGTCGACGCCGACCGGATCGCCCGCGAGATCGCGGCGCCGGGAACGCCCGTCCACGGGGAAATCGCGCGCCGGTTCGGTAAGGGGATCCTGCTGCCCGACGGCGGGATCGACCGGAAGAAGCTGGGCGGCATCGTCTTCTCCGACGCCGATAAGCGGGCGGCTCTGGAAGCCATCACGCATCCCGCGATCGCAACGGAGATCGCCGCCGCTCTCGGCAGGCTCGAATCGGAAGGCCGCGAGATCGCGGTCGTCGAGGCCGCGCTGATCCACGAAGCCGGGCGGAAGGGACGATTCGAAAAAACGATCGCCGTCCGGTGCGGCAGGGACCAGCAGGTCCGCCGCCTGATGGACCGCGACAAGATCACGCGGGAAGAGGCGCGGGATCGCATCGCCGCGCAGATGGACCCGGAGGAGAAAGCGCGCGCCTCGGAGATCGTCATCGACAATTCCGGGGACCTCGACGCCACCCGCGCCCAGGTCCGCGCCCTGATCGCCTCCCTTAAACTTTAAAACCGGGACGTCCCGGTTCTTATGTTTGGCGGTCGTAGAGGAGCGTCTCTGGCGGCGTATACTCCTTGCCGGTCGCTTTCGCGACCCCCTCGCAGGTCACCTTCCCCCGAAACGTGTTGAGCCCGGCCCGCAGCGCGGGATCTTTCCGCAAGGCGCCGATCGCCCCCTCCCGGACCAGCGCGAGAACATATGGAAGCGTGGCGGAAACCAGCGCGGCCGTGGAGGTGCGCGGCACCGCGGCCGGCATGTTGGCGACGCAGTAGTGGACCACCCCCTCTTCGATGAAATAGGGGGATGCGTGGGTCGTCGGGCGCGATGTCTCGACCGTGCCCCCGACATCGAGGATCGTCACGTCGGCCCCCACTCCCGCAGCAATCCGGGCCGCGCTTTTTCCCGCGGTGCCCGCTCCGATCACGACGACCCGGGAAGGCGGAACCCCGCCGGCGCCGGACAGGAGCACGCCCCTTCCTCCGCACGATTTCTCCAGCGCCCGCGCCCCCGCCTGCACCGACAGGATCCCCGCCACTTCGCTCATGGGCTTCAGGAGCGGCAGCCGGCCTTCCGCCGACACCGTCTCGTAGGCGATTCCGGTTACCCGCCGCTCCAGGAGCGCATCGGTGAGGGCCGGCATGGCGGCCAGGTGAAGATAGGTGAACAGGACCGTCTTTTCCGAAAGGAAGGGGAACTCCCCGGGGACCGGCTCCTTGACTTTGACGACGAGATCGGCGTCCCACGCCATCGCCGCGGAAGGCACGACCCTGCCGCCCGCCTCCAAGTATTCGCCGTCCGGGAAACCGCTTTGCTCCCCCGCCCCGGCCTGCACGTCGACGGAAGCGCCCGCGCGCCGCAGCGCCTCGACCCCTTGCGGAGTCATGGCCACGCGGTTTTCCCCCGCCTTGATCTCCTTCGGTATCCCGATCCGCAAGATCACTTCGCCCCTGCGGCGGGCACCACCCGCGCATCCACGATCGCGATCCCCTTCTCGTAGACGATGACCGGATTCAGGTCCAGCTCCTCCACCTCCGGATGGCTCGCCGCGAAGTCCGACACCTTAAGAAGAAGATCGCGAAGGGAAGCCGTGTCGGAAGGGCTTCCTCCGCGATATCCCCTCAGGAGGACCGATCCCCGGATCCGGTCGATCATTTCCTCCGCATCCCTGCCGGAAAGAGGAACGACCCGCAGGGAAACGTCCCCCAGGGCCTCCACCAGCACCCCTCCCATCCCGAACAGGACGGCGGGCCCGAATTGGAGGTCCCGCGCCACGCCGACGATGACCTCCCGTCCCGGAGCGGCCATGGCGCAGACCACCACGCCCTCGTCCCGCGCGCCGGCCCGTTTCACCGCCAGCGCGATGTCGCGGAAGGCCTGCCGGATGCCGTCGTCTCCGGCGATCCCCAGGACGACCCCCCCCACATCGCTCTTGTGCGCGATGTCCGGAGAGTTCACCTTCATGGCGACGGGATAGCCGATCCGCCGGGCCGCCAGGACCGCCTTCTCCTCGCTCCCGGCATGCAGGAACGGGACTACGGGGAAGCCGGATTCCGATAGGAGACGCATCGAATCCGCGGGGGTGAGCGCCTTCCCTCCCGCCACTTCGGTCCGAAGGTCCGCCGGTTTCGCGGTATCCAGCGGAAACGTTTCCCGACGGAACCGGGCGTGGCACGAAAGGGCGCGGACCGCCCGTTCCGGGGTCGGAAACACCGCGACCTTCCTTTCATGAAGAAGCGCCCGCTCCTGCCGCTCCACGTCCGCTCCGCCCAGGTAGGATACCAGCTCGCACCGGCCCGGGGTGACGACGTCGCACGCACCAGGGATCGGATCGCCGAAAATCGGCATGACCACGTCGTAATACTCCCTTGCCGCATCGAGGACCTTCCGGTACCGGGCGGCATCGGTATCGCCGGTCAGATCGAGCGGATTCCCCACGATGCAGTGGGAAGGAAGCATCTCCCGGAGCTGGACCGCAAGGTCCGCGGGCAAAGGGGTCACGCGGAACCCTTCTTCCTCCGCAACATCCGTGGCGATGATGGCGGACCCGCCCGAGCTCGTGACGATCAGCATCCTGGGCCCTTCGGGGGCCGGGAGGTAGGCAAGGGCCTTCGAAAAGTCGTAGAGATCCTCGAGCGAGTGGGCGCGGTGAACGCCGTATTGCCGGAACACCGCGTCGTAGACCTCGTCCCTCCCCGCAAGCGACCGAGTGTGGGACTCCGCGGCCTTTCTCCCCCGTTCCGTCCGCCCCGCCTTGAAGATCACCACCGGCTTGCGGCACTTCCCGACGGCGGCAAGGAATTTCCCCGCGTCCTTCACCCCTTCGATGTAGAGGGAGATCACTTTCGTATTCGGGTCGGCGGCGAAAAATGCGATGAGGTCCGCTTCGTCCACGTCGGAGCGGTTTCCCATGCTGACGAACGCCGAGAACCCCAGCCGGTCTTCCGATGCCCAGTCGGCCATGGCCGCGCCCACCGTGCCGCTTTGCGATATGAAGGCGATATCGCCCCTGCGGGTGATGAGGGGCCAGGACGCGCAAAGCCCGTGGTAGGGGTAGTTGACCCCCTGGCAGTTCGGTCCCACCACGCGAATCCCGCACCGGGCGGCGTTCCGGACCATCTCTTCCTGGATCGCCGCGCCCGCGTCGCCGGACTCCGCGAATCCGCCGCTGATGACGATGGCCGAGCGGACCTTTCTTTCCCCCAGTTGAAGGATCGTCCCGGGAACCAGCTTCGCCGGTATGATGAGAACGGCCAGGTCGGTCCCCTCGGGAAGCTCCGCCGCCGACTTCAGGGAGGGCTTCCCGAGAACGGTCTCCCCCTTCGGGTTCACGGGAAGGATATCTCCCTGGAATCCCGCCTCGACGATGTTCCGGAAGATCTGGAACCCCATCTTTTCGGGATTGGACGACGCGCCGACGACTGCGATCCGGGTGGGACGGAACAGGGGGACGAGGGAATCGGACATGTGGGGCACCGCCGCGGAATGTTTTTGACAATTTAACAAAGGGTGGGCCGAATCACCAGATTCCTTTGTGTTTGCGACATGCCCCGGCAAAAAAAACCGCCCTCAAAAAAAAGACGCCTTAGGGTTTCATCCCTCGGCGCCTTTTTCTCGAAAGAGTCTTACGGGTCAGACTTTACGGACGTTCGCCGCCTTCTTCCCCTTGGGTCCGGCAGTCACCTCGAACTCCACCTTCTGCCCCTCGGCCAGCGAACGGAAGCCGTCCCCGCGGATTTCGCTGAAGTGCACGAAGACGTCGTCCCCTTCGTCCTGCGTGATGAAGCCGTACCCTTTTGCGTCGTTGAACCACTTGACCGTTCCTGTCGCCATGCGTCTTCTCCTTTTGCTTCGACCCTTCGGGTCGTTCGTCTGAGGGCGATGCGCCGCCCCGTTGCGTTCGGCCCGTCAGGTGGAAGCAAAATTTCACGCCGGACTTCGGCGCGCGCAACGCCCGGACGAAGGACCGAAAAAACGTAACGTCTTCTACCTAATCAAATTGCCGCGGGCTGTCAATGGGATTCTTGATTATCCTGCGGAACGCCGGATCCCGGACTCCTGGAGAATTTCTTCCCGCTCCAAGGCGGAATCGTACCCCACGATGATGATATCGCCCGGCCCCCTGGCAAACAGTTTCTGTGCGAGTTTTGTCAATCCGAGCCGGTTCATGCTTCTTCGGCTCCGGCGGAATTCCAGGATGGATCCGACACGTTCAACGTCTTTTTCGCCGGCGTTGAGGCGGTAAACGGGAAAACCCGGAATTTCCATTCGATGCCCGCGCTTCCGTGCGAAATCATGCAACATGAAAGTCGGTTGCATGTCTTTGTTTTGGTAATAAGCAAATTCCAGACCGTCGGGATTGAATTTTATAACGGGCGATTTCAGGAGGATTTTTACTGATTCTAATTCAATAAAACAATGTGTATGGGAAATATTTTACCCATTGTGGGCAGTATGTTAGCCGTCTTTTGTCGATTTCGTCTTGTGGGATCCGGAAGTCACAAACCAAATTACTTCTTTAATGTTGATAATTTCCCGCTCAACCCCTTCCAGATTTCCCGCTCTTTTCTTCCTTCCCAGATTGCACGGAATACCGAGACGATCATCACGATCATCACGACAAAACCGGCCCCGAAAAAGATCCATATCAGCAGATCCACCATCGCGACCCCCTCCTGTCGGAAGGTTGGTTCGCGAGTTGCCGTCCCGCTGCTCCATTTCCTACAGCATTATTATATGATTCCGGGGAATCGAATTCAATCGCCGGGAATCAAAGGTATCGAACTTCCCGATCCGGGACCGGCAAAAAAAACAACCCTGGAGGATGATGACCTTGAACGGACCGACCCCCCCGGCTGCCGGTTCCTGGCCTCTTGGCGTTCTCCCTCGGCTTGGCATGGAAATTCCCGACCGGATGCACGCGATCACGATCCACCGCGACCGATACGGGCCACCTTCCGAATCGCTGCGGATGGAGTCGATCCCCGCACCGCGCCTTCGCTCGACGGACGCGAAACGGATCCTGGCGGCGGTCCTCGCAACGGGGCCCAACTTCAACACCAACTTCGCGTCGCTCGGATTGCCCGTCCCCGTGTTCGGACGGGGAGATTCGGCCGCCCTTCACGTCCCCGGAAGCGACGCCCTCGGCATCGTCGTGGACGCAGGCCCCGCCGTCACCCGCGTCAAGGTCGGGCAGGCGGTCATCCTGGACTCATGGACCGGGAGGAACATCCGCGGGTACGAGACGCACGACGGCTTCAACGCGCAGTTCGTCGCCATCGAGGAGGAACGTGCGATCCCGGTCCCGGCGTCCTTGCGTCGCCACACGCCGGAACGTCTCGCCGCGATGATGCTCACCTTCGGCACGGCCTACCGAGCCGTCGTGGAGCGGCTCCGCGTCGGGCCGGGCGACTCGGTTCTCGTCATGGGCGGAGGCAAGGGAACGAGTTTCGCGGGAATCCAGATCGCCAAATCGCTCGGCGCCCGCGTCGTCCTCATGGGATCCAACCCCTCCCTCGCCCGGTCGCTGATGGAACGGGGAATGGCGGACGCGTTCGTCGACCGCAAGGAGATCCCCGCGGAAGTTTTCGGTCCCGTTCCGCCCGAGGAGGGCTTCGAAGAGTGGAATCGAAGGACCGAGCCGTTCCGCCGGAAGGTCTTCGAGGCGAACGGCGGGCGCCCGGTCGATGCGGTCTTCGAGCACACCGGGGGGGCGATCTTCCCGCTTCTGGTTTCCGTCCTGTCGGAAAAAGGACGACTCGCCTTCTTCGGCGCCACGGGGGCGGGTCTCCGGGGCGAATACAAGGAGACCTTTTTCTACCGGGGACGGCGGTTCGCGATGGACGCCCGGTGGGTCTGGATGCGTCAGAAGCAGATCCTTTTCCGCAAGGGGAGCCCGGATGCGATTTTCGAGGAGATCGGGCTGCCGCCAGGCCGCCGGGGCCTGATCTGGGGAGCCGACGCCTACGCGCGGAAGTTCGCGCGCGCCGCGCTTTCCCGCAGGGCGGAGATCGCGGTCGTCGCATCCGGAAAGCGGGAAAAACGGGGGATCGCGGAGCTGCGGCGCATGGGAGTTCCGCCGAAGAACATCCTCGACCAGGACGGTTTTTCCTTCCCGGAAGAGATGCCCGACCCGCTCACCGCCGACGGAAGGCCGAACCCCGCATACGCCTCGGGGTTCATGAAGCACGCGCAGGCACTGGGCAAGGCGCTGTGGGGGATCTTCGGCCCCAGGGTCAGCCCGGACTTCGTCGTCGAGCGCCCGGACCGGTGCACCCTCCATTTCAGCTCGTTCGTGCTGCGGGATTACGACGAGGCGGACGCCATGCCCTCCGGGTATGTCGTCGCCCGCGGCGGCTCGGACCTGTCCATCCTGGGATCCCACATGTACGACTCCTCGCAGGCGGCCGAGGTCCTCCGGCTGCTTTCCGGCGGCGGGCTCGCGATGGAACAGGACGACCTGGAGGTGACCGACCTGTCCGGCCTCCCCGGCCTGCAGCAGAGGATGCTGGACGGATCGATGCGGAAGCCCAAGGGGGTCGCGCTGGTCCAGGCGGACCGCCCCGGCCGCGCGATCGCGGAGTGCGAGGACCATTTCCTCGGCGAGAAACTGCGCGTCCCCGATCCCGCGCAAAACCGGTTCCTCGGCATCCGTTCGGTGAACGATACGGCCATCCTGTCGATCCACCGCCCCGATGCCCTGAACGCGCTCAGCGAGGAACTGCTGTCCCAGCTTGCCGGCGTCGTACGGGAAATCCGGGACCTGGGCGCCATCGAGGGAATCCCGGTGCGCGCGCTGATCGTCACCGGGGCAGGAAGGTCGTTCGTCGCCGGCGCGGACGTCAAGGAGTTCCTGGGGAAGACGGACGAAGAGATCGCGCGGCTCGCGGCGAAAAACATCTCCGTCTTCTCGGAGCTGGAAAACCTTCCGGTGCCGGTCATCGCGGTCGTGGACGGGTTCGCCCTGGGCGGCGGCAACGAGCTTGCGATGAGCTGCCATTACCGGATCGTGACGGAAAACGCAAGCCTCGGCCAGCCGGAGGTCAAGCTGGGGATCATCCCCGGATACGGAGGTATGCAGCGCCTCCCGCGGCTCGTGGGACCCTGGAAAGCGGCCGGGATGTGCGTCAACGGCGAGCCCGTCGACGGCCACGCGGCGGTCGACATGGGGCTTGCGCACGAGTTCCGCGCCTCGGCCGTCGCTCTCCACCGGGCCGTCCGGCTGGCGAAAGATCTCGCGGCGGGGAAAGAAACGCTGGTGCGCATCGACCGGGACGAGGCGGCATCCCGACAGAAATCGTCCCTCGCCGCTCTCCTGGAACGCCCGGAAGTCCGGGAGATTTTATCCGCGCCCATGCCCGATGCCGCCGGAGCGGCGGACCTGCGGGCCGCGCGGAAATCCGCCGCCAGGATCGCTCTCCAGGCGATGCGTTACGGATATGAAAACGGCTTCGCGGCGGGGCTTGCGAACGACGCCCGGGCGTTCGGCGAAGCGGCCGCCTCCCCCGGCGGCCAGGAATGGGTGCGGCGATTCGTCGAAAAGGATCCGCGCCAATCCGCTTTCCTCACCCTCCTCGATCTTCCGGAGGGTTCATGACGAACGCGGCGCCGATCTCGAAGAAAGCCCCCGGAGACCGCCAGCTCACCTTCGAAGAGATCGGCGGGATCGCCTCGCTGATCCGGGAGAAGGAGGCGGAGGGAAAAGTCTTCGACCTTCCTCCGGCGACGATGAAGGAAATCCTTTCGATCCTTCGCGGGCACCCCGTTCCGGACGCAACCGCCTCCTTCCTCCCTTCCAGGGCGGGAAAGCTTTCGGAACGCGCGTACCGCATGCTCCGCAAGGGAGAGATCGGCGTTTCGATCGTGGACATGGACGACCGGACCGGCTTCCCGAGGGAGGCCGCCCGGCCGACATGCGAGGTACTCCTCGTCCGGAAAGGGAAGGAGATCCTGTGGCTGGGGAAAAAGCGCCTCCTCGACGGAGGGGACGCTTCCCCCTGCATCTTCCTCACGAAGGCGTTCCTTTCGAAAGCCCGGTCGCGCCCCCGGCTGCTCCTCCAGACGATCCTGCATCCCATCCTGGAGTGGTCCTTCGACCTGCCGCACATGGTGGCGGTGCTGTGCGAATCGGCGTTCAACGAATCCCCGCCTTCGCCGGACGGGACCGATGTGAGCGACCTGAACCGCTTCCTCGCCGAGGAAGCGGGCCGCGACCGGGACTTCGCCTACTTCGACCGGATCCTGGGCGCTTCCTACGAGCCGGACGAATTCCGGATGGAGGAGCTGTCCGCGGCGTACGGGACCGACGACCGGAGGATCGGCGAGGTGGTTTCCTGCGCCCGCGCCATGGGCGTGAAGTACCGGAAGCACGTGGAAACGGTCCTCGCGGCGACGCGCGAGGAGATCGCGCGCGAACAGGTTGCCCAGGGGAAAAACGCCCTGGACGAGGGGGACGCCGAACGCGCCCTGCGGATCCTTCGCAAGCTTGCGCTTTCGCCGGATACCCCGGGAAGCGTCGGCGAGGAGGTCTCGGGCCTCCTTTCCCTCGCCATCCGTTCCCACGCCCTGTACGCCGACCCGGGGTACGAGGGCCTCCGGATGGAGAACGGCGTCATCCACGTGGAGCCGTGGGCCGGCCGGAACGCCAGGGATCTCGCCTCCCTGCTCGATGCGGCGGCGGATGTCGTGCGGAAGCATCGGGAAACCCTCTCCAACGGCGGAGGGATCGACGCCGGCACGGACCCGCTGGCGGAGAAAGGCAATTCCCGGAGCATCCATGTCATCTCCGACCTCGAGCGTCCTTCCGCCAAGTTCATCGACGGCCATGGACGCGTCCACTGGGAATTCGAGAAGTCGTTCGTCGAGGCGCTGCGGAAGGAGATGTCCGCGGGAAGCGCGCCCGACGGGATCCCCGCCATTCTGGCCTGCCGGTTCGTTCGCGACGGCGCGTTTCCCGAAGAAAAGCTCAATGTCGACAAGCAGTTCGGGGTAGCTGCGAAAGGAGCGCTTGAGGGATATCGCTTCTTCCAGTCCCTCCCCCGGGAAACCCGGGAGCAGATGGCCGCATTTTACGAAGCCAGCGGCTTTGCGGATCCCCTCTACCGCCTCTTCCTCTCCCTGGGAGAGGAAACGAACCC
>JACRMU010000077.1:0-10913 GCA_016219515.1 Deltaproteobacteria bacterium | reverse complement strand
CTCATCCGCCGCGCAGTCTCGAGAACCCACTCCTACAACTATGTCCGGTACGCGGACACCTCGCTCGCCGGGCAGGTGGTCGTCATCACGGGAGGAGGCACCGGGATGGGGAGGGCGATCGCGCTCGAAGCCGCGGGGCGCGGAGCGAACGTCGTCATCACGGGGCGTCGGCCCGCCCCCCTGGAGGAAACCCGGGCGGACATGGACGACCTGATCCGTTTCCTGGGGCTCACCAACCAGACCCTGATCGTGCAGGGAGACGCGAGCGACCCCAAGTACGTCGGCGAGATGTTCGAACGGATCGAGCGGGAATTCGGCCGGATCGACGTCCTCTACAACAACGCCGGCGTCTCCGGGCCGGTGGAATTCGGCGCGGCGTACCGGGAGGAGCACTTCGACTCGTACCGGGACACGGTGAACATCCATCTCACGGGGGCGTGGCTCGCCAGCCTCGAGGCCGCACGGCTGATGGAGGCCCAGCCCCGCGGCGGCCTGATCGTCATGGTGGGCACCTTCTACAGCGAGAGCATCCACCGCCACGTGCTCCACGCCTATCCCGGACGGCTTCCCTACACGTCGGCGCAGTCGGCCAAGCTGGCCCTCGGAGACTACCTCGCCTGGATGCTCGCCGAGAAGAACATCTCCGTCCTCTCGCTCAACCCCGCGGCCGTGGCCACCGAGCGCATCCAGAGGGGGGCCGGAGTTTTCGACAAGGTCTCGCAGGCGCGCGCCCGCATCGGGCGCAAGGTCTCTCCCGAGGCGCTGGAGCGGGATACCCTCGACCGGACGGTGGGCCACGAGTTCGTCCATCCCCGGCATTTCGCGAAAGTCGCGCTCGAGGTCCAGCACGTCGCCTTTCGACGCACCCTCGGCGGCCATCGGCTCCCGATGGGCGGCGTCACCTACGAGCAGCCCCCGGGCGTGATCCCGTCCCCGGCCGCCCTCACCCGCTACCCGGATTTCATGGGGAAGGTCGCGCTGGTCGCTCTCCATTCCTGCTCGGGCCGCGACGCGCCGCTCATCGAAGCGTCGTCGAAAGCGCTCGCCCGCTCGGGCGCGAACGTCATCCTCACGGGAGGCCGGGCCGACGAGATGGAGGGGCTCGCCCTCCGGATCAACTCCGGCGGCGGCGACGGGATGGCGACGGTTTCTCCCGTGGACCTCTCCCGCCCGGCGGAGGTGCAGGAGCTCTTCGACCGCCTCCCCCGGATCGACCTTCTCCTCCACTTCACGGGAAGCGTCGACTGGAAGCGCCCGCTCACCCACTTCCCCTTCGAGGAGTGGAGCGCCTGCGTGGACCGGTTCGGGTTCATCCCCCGCCTTCTCTGCTGGCAGGCGGAGCGCCGGATGGACCGGGACGGCACCGACGGGACGATCGCCGTCGTGGGGCCGGACCTCTCCGGGGTCCCTTCCCTGCGGGAACGGCTCCTCGTCCAGGTGTTCCAGGCGATGCTGCGGCCCGCCGTGGCCACCGAATCGATGGAACGCGCCCTGATGCGCAAGGCGCAGGACGACGGCACGGCGCCTTCGCACGTGAGCGACATCAACATCGACCTGATCCTCCCGGGGAGAACGGACGGGAGGAACAAGAACGCCTCCGCCGAAAAAACCGCCGCCACGGTCCTTTGGCTGGTCGAGGAGGGAAAACGCGTGTCGGGCGCCACCCTTCTCCCCGACGAGAAGAACGGAACCGCCGCCCTTCCGGAAGATCCGAAGGAAGCGCCCGGATCGATGGCCGGGAAGGTCGTCGTCGTCACCGGCGGCATCCGGAATCTCGGCAGGGAGATCTCCCTGCGTTTCGCGGCGGAGCGGGCGACCGTGGTGGTGGCCAGCCGGCATCCCCGCGCGGCGGGCCCGTCCGCCGAGGAAGCGGCAAAGGCCCGGGCGGAGCTGTCGGCGGCCGACGCGGCCCTCGCCTCGATGCGCCGCGCGGGAGGGCGCACTCTCTGGATCGATGCGGACGTCTCCCGGCCCCAGAGGGTGCGGGCCCTCATCGAGGAGACACGGAACCGTTTCGGCAGGATCGACGCGTTCGTGAACAACGCCGGGGCGGGGGGCGATTTCTCGTTGATCGGCGACGTCCTTCGGGAGCACCGTCCGAGTTGGGACGCGGTGCTGCGCAGCAACTTCCTGGGCCCCTGGACGGCCGTGTCCCTTCTCCGGGACATCATGAGGAACCAGCCGGAGGGCGGGACCGTCGTCAACGTGTCCACCCATTACGCGGACCATCCCTACCTGTTCCGGACGATCTACACCGTGTCCAAGGTCCTTCTCAAGGGGCTGACCCTGGCGCTCGAGAAGCGTTTCGCGGAAGAAAACCTGCGGATCGCGGACGTGGCTCCCAGCCTCATCGCGGGGCCGCGGATGGATTGGGTGATGCGGAATTACGCCGGGAAGTTCGCGGAGCGGCTCGGCGCCCTGCGAGAGCTGCGAGGGGCGGAAGGCAATTCCCTGCAGGAGCGCTTCGTCCGCTGCTTCGACCGTACCCTCCCCCTCCCCAAGCGGGAAGCCGCGGCGAAGGCATTTCTTGCCGGCATCCGCGAAAGCAGCCTGCCGAAGGGAAAGCGCGGGGAGCTGGAGGCGTGGTTCGCCCGCATCCGGGATTGGTTTGCGGCCACGGTCCCGGAGGTCCCGCCGGCGAACGAACAGGTGGCGGACGCGGTGCTCTTCGCCGTGAAGAACGGCCGCTTTCTGGAAGACCGCTTCCTGGGCGTCTCCACGCTTTCCCCCTTCGCCACGTTCCCCGGGGAATCTCCACCCAGGAAGGAACGGATATCCGGCGAGACGTACCTTTGCCTTTCGACGGGCGTTCCGTCCGGGACCTGCGGCGGGCTTGCGGAAGCGTTGCGGGAACACGGCGCGAGCGTCACTTCCCTCGCGGAAGATCCTTCGAACCCGGGTCGGGTCGACATCTCGCGGCCGGTCCAGGGCGCCGCGGGCGCGAAGCGCCGGGCCGCCGAATCGATGCAGCGGGACCTGGACCTTTCCGATCCGCGCCAGATGGAGCCGTGGCTGGACAACTCCCTCCTCGGCGGCGCGCCCCCCGCCGGCGCGGTTCTTTTCCCGGGAACCACGGCCGCCGGCAAATCGATCCTGTCGTTCGGCCCGGAGGAGAAGGAAGGGTTCCTCCTGTTCCTTACCAAGACGCTGAACTCTTTCGCGGAATCCGCGAAGGCGGTCAGGGAGAACGGGCACGTGATCGTCGTGGTTCCGGCAGGAAACACCGAGGAAGGACACCTGGTCCGGGCCGCCGCGCGGCAGATGGTCCGCACCTGCCTTGCCGAGCAGCACTTCCTCCCCGCGGGGAAGAAGACGCGGGTCAGCCTGCTGACCGCGCCCCGAGGACCGGAGGAGAAGGCGTTCCTCCAGCGCGTGACCGACATCCTCTCGGGGCAAGCGCCCCCGGAGGTCGAACCGATCCCCGTCGGCCATCCCCGCCCTTGATGTAGAATAGCGCCCGGAGGTTTCGTTGACCGAGCTGGCGCTGGCGCGCGCCCAGATGGCGATGATGTTCGCCTTTCACATCGTCTTCGCCGTGGCGGGGATGGGGATGCCCCTTCTCATGGTGATCGCGGAAGCCGCCCACCGGAGGACGGGGCAGCCGGTATTCCTCGAACTGGCCAGGCGCTGGGCCCGCGGGACCGCCATCCTCTTCGCAGTCGGCGCGGTGTCGGGGACCGTCCTTTCCTTCGAGCTCGGCCTGCTGTGGCCCCGCTTCATGGCGTTCGCCGGCGGGATCATCGGCCTCCACTTCGCCCTGGAGGGGTTCGCCTTTTTCGCCGAGGCGATCTTCCTGGGCATCTAGCTGTACGGCTGGGGGCGCGTCTCCCCCACGATGCACCTCCTGGCGGGGATCGGAGTGGCGCTCGGCGGGCTGCTGTCCGGCGTCCTCGTGGTTTCCGCGAACGCCTGGATGAACAGCCCCGCGGGGTTCCTGCTCCGCGACGGAATCGCCACCGCCGTCGACCCGCTCGCCGCGATGGCCAATCCGGCCTGGGCCACCGAGGCGGTGCACATGTCGCTCGCCGCGTACGCCGCCTCCGGGTTCGCGGTCGCCGGGATCCATGCGTACAAGCTTCTCCGCGACCGGGAGAATCTCTTCCATCGCCACGCCCTTGCCATCGCCCTGACCGTCGGGGGAACGGCGGCGGTCCTCCTTCCCGTGAGCGGCGACTTCAACGCAAGGTTCGTGGCGAAGGACCAGCCCGTCAAGCTGGCCGCCATGGAGGGGCAGTTCCGCACCGAGCGGGGCGCTCCCCTGCGCATCGGCGGGATCCCCGACGCGGCGAAAGGGACGACGAGGTTCGCGATCGAGATCCCCCGCGGGTTGAGCCTGCTCGCCTTTCACGACCCGGACGCGGAGGTGAAGGGGCTCGAGGCGTTCCCGCGGGAGGAGTGGCCCAACCCCCTCCTTGTCCACGCCGCCTTCCAGGTCATGGTGGCCTGCGGATCGGCGATGGCCGCCGTCGCCCTTTTCGCGGCGCTGCTCGCCTGGAAATCCAGTGAGAACCTGGTCCGCCCGCCGTTCCTCCTCGCCGTCCTTTGCTGCAGCCCCTTGGGGATCGTCGCCGTCGAAGCGGGTTGGACCGTGACGGAGCTCGGGCGGCAGCCCTGGGTCATCCGCGGCGTGATGCGAACCGCGGAGGCGGTCACGCCCGTCGGCGGGCTCGCGCTCCCCTTCGCGTTCTTTTCGGCGCTCTACCTTGCCCTGGGGATCTCGGCCGCCTGGCTGCTCCGGCGGGAAGTGTCGAAGAGCCCTTCCTTCCCGGCGCCGGCGGACGGGACGCCCGTTCCGGAGACGGAGGAATAGCCGGTGCACGACCTCTCCTTCCTGGCGGCAGGCGGCATCCTGGTCTCCCTGATTCTCTACGCGCTTCTTGGGGGGGCTGACTTCGGCGGCGGCGTCTGGGGCCTGCTCGGCAGCGGCCCGCGCGCGGGCGCGCAGCGGCTCCTCATCGCCCACGCCATCGGTCCCATCTGGGAGACGAACCACATCTGGGTCGTCATCGCGGTGGTGATCCTGTTCACGGCCTTCCCGCCCGCGTTCGCCCTCATCTCCACAGCCCTGTTCGTTCCGGTCACCCTGATGCTCGCGGGGATCGTCCTGCGAGGCGCGGCGTTCGCGTTCCATTCCTACCATCTGCACGACGAGGGGGGCGGGATGAGGCGCTGGGGATCGGTCTTCGCGTGCGCAAGCCTGCTCACGCCGGTTCTGCTGGGCGTCGTGATCGGCGCGGTCTCCTCGGGTTCCCTCCGCGCGCAGTCGACGGCCCCGCTCGGCGCCTCCGCCGCGTGGCTTTCCCCGTTCCCGTTTTCCGTGGGGCTGCTCACCCTGGCGGTCTTCTCCTACCTCGCGGGGCTCGTCTTCCTGGCGGCCACGGCGGCGCTCGGAGCCCACGTCTCCCTGCTGCTTCGCTCCTACCCCGTCGCCCGGATCTGCGCCGCCGCCCAGGCGATAGTGGTCCTGGCGGGCTGGGGGGGCGCGCAATACCCTTTCCTCGTGCGTCCGGACCTCACCATCCCCGCGGCGGCATCCTCGCATGCGTCGCTGCGGCTGATCCTGATCGCGCTCGCGGCGGGAGGAGTCCTCCTCTTCCCCGCAATCTTCCTGCTCTTCTGGGTGTTCAAAAAGGAGGCGGTATTCGGACGGTCCCGCAAGACGTAGTGCTGCGTTTCATAATTACGCCTGCATTCGAGCGAAGCTACTTCCCCTTCGACGGATAGGCGGCCGCTAAGCGATCCGCCTCCGCCTGCACGGCGTCCCGCAACTCCCTGGGCGCAACCACCCTGGCATCTCCGCGCTGCTGCAGGACCAGCCCCAGGATCTCGACGACCGGCGCCTCCGGAAGTTCCAGTACCACCGAGCCGTCCAGCTCGAACTGGATCCTCTGCCCGGGATGCCACGCCTGCGCGGAGGCCCACCCGGCCTTTCCCGGGCGAAAACGGATCCGCACATCCCGGGCCTTCCCTCCCCGGAATGTCGCCATTCCCCTGCGCGCGGCGGCATCCGCGGCGGGCGTCTTCGCCGAGGGAACGAACTGCTGTCCGGTCACTTCGACTCCCCGCATCCGCGTCAAGGAATAGGCGCAGACGCCCTTCTTCTTCCTCGGATAAGCAAGCAGGAGCCAGGCCCCCTGGGAAAAATGGAGCCCCAGCGGCTCGACCTCGATGTCGCGGCCGGCCGCCTCCCCTTCCTCGTGAGCCGCTGCATGAAGGCGCGCCACCCTTCGCTGGATGATCGCGCGGAGGAGATCGAAGAAGATCTTCCCGGGGATATCGGGCCCCCGGCCCACGTCGAAGGAAACCGCATCCTCCAGCTTCTCCAGCAGGGGGGTCCGGAACAGCTCGTCGAGCCGCGCGGAGATCGTCTCCGCCTCTTCCCTCAAGGGAGGGCGGATGTCGCGGAACAGGCGCCTCGCGAACAGCAGGGCGACAAGCTCCTCTTTCCGGAAAAAGGCGGACGGAAGATCGAACGACAGGTCGCCGTACGCGTATCCCTTCTCCGCCTTTGCGAATTTCAGCGGCGCCTGGAGCCGGTCCCGCAGGACTTCGATGTCCCGCTGCGCGGTGCGGACGGAAACGTTGAAATGCGCCGCAAGGTCCGCGGAAGCCGGATTGCGCCCCGCCCGGACCTGCTCGTCGAACCACAGGATCCGCTCCATCGACATGGTCACCCGCCCTCCGATCCGGACTTACCCTCCCAGATAGGCCGCCCGGACCCCTGGCTCATTCTGCAGTTCGGCGGTGCTCCCTTGCAAGACGATATTGCCCGCCTCCAGGACATACGCCCTTTGCGCGACGGACAGCGCCATGGAGGCGTTCTGCTCCACCAGCAGGATGGCGACGCCTTCGCGGTTCACTTCCTCGATCATCTGGAAGATCTCCCCCACCAGAAAGGGGGAGAGGCCCATCGACGGCTCGTCCAGCAGCATCAGTGCGGGCCGCGCGACCATGGCGCGCCCGATGGCCAGCATCTGCTGCTCCCCGCCCGAGAGCGGCCCCCCCAGCTGGCCCGACCGCTCCTTTAGCCGCGGGAACCGCGTGAAGACCTTCTCGATGCTTTCCCGGATTTCCCGCCCGGCGCGGCGGGTGTAGGCGCCCATTTCCAGGTTTTCCACCACCGTAAGGTTCGCGAAAACCCCCCGTCCCTCGGGGACGTGCGCGATCCCCATCCGGGCGATCCTGTGCGGCGGGAGACCCGCAATCTCCCCCCCGTCGAAAACGATTCTTCCCGCGCGAGGCGCAAGGATCCCGGATATCGCCTTCAACGCGGTGGACTTCCCCGCCCCGTTGGCGCCGATCAGGGATACGATCTCTCCCTTGCCTACCTGGAGGGTAACGTCACGCAATGCAAGCAGGTTCCCATAATATACATTTATATTCTCAACAGTTAGAATCAATATATCACCTTATGCTTCACGTCAGGAATCCGGGTGGGTGCCGCGGCCCAGGTACGCCTCGATCACCCGCCGGTCGTTTCGGATCTCGCTCGGAGTCCCTTCCGCAATCACCGTCCCGAAATCCATCACGATCAGCCGCTCGCAGATCCCCATCGCCAGCCGCATCCGGTGCTCGATGAGGAGGATCGTCAGCCGGAACCGCCGCCGGATTTCCAGGAGGAATTCCATCAAGGCCTTCACCTCCGAAGGGTTCATCCCCGCCGCGGGCTCGTCCAGGAGAAGGACCTTCGGCTCCGAAGCCAGCGCCCGCGCGATCTCCAATCTTCGCTGATCGCCGTAAGGAAGGTTCCGGGCAAGCTCGTCCTTCCGGACCTGAAGGGAAAAGAGCGCCAGGAGATCCATCGTCTTTTCCCGGATCTCCTTCTCTCCCTCGACGAATCTTCCCGTCCGGCACAACGCCGAGACGGGGCCGTACGGCACCCGGGGATGGTAGGCGGCCCGCACGTTGTCCAGGACCGTGAGGTTCCGGAAGAGCCGGATGTTCTGAAAGGTGCGGGCGATCCCCATCCGCTGGATCTTGTGGGGCGCAAGCCCGACGAGCGGCTCCCCCTCGATCGCCACGGAGCCGTCGTCCGGCCGGTAGATCCCCGTCACCACGTTGAAGACGGTGGTCTTCCCGGATCCGTTCGGCCCGATCAATCCCGCGAGCTCCCCCTCGCGCAGGCGCAGGTCCACGCCGCAGAGCGCCATGATGCCGCCGAAGCGCTTGGTCAAGCCCTTCACCTCGAGCATCACGACTCCGCCTCTTCCCGGAAAAACCGGAACTCCCGGAACCCGAACAGCCCCTGCGGACGAAGGAGCATCGTCACGATCAGGAGGGCCGGGATCAGCACCCACCGGAACTCGATGTATTCCGGCGGCAGGAGGACCCGCAACCCTTCGAGCAAAAAGATCCAGCCGAAGGAGGCGACCAGGGTCCCGCTGATGTTCCCGAGCCCCCCGAGGACGACGATCACCAGCACGTCCACCGATTTGAAGAAATCGAAATTGCTGGGATGGAGGAAGGTGTAAAGGTGCGCATACATCCCGCCGGCCAGGCCCGCCAGCCCGCAGCCGGCGACGAAGCCGGCCAGCTTGTACCGGTACGTGTCGATCCCGGCCGTCCCCGCCGCGATCTCGTCCTCCCGGATGGAGACGAGCGCCCGGCCGTACCCGGAACGGACCAGGTTCCGCGCGGAGACCAGCACGATCCCGAGAATGACGACGGTCCACGGAACGCTCGTCATCCGGGCGATTCCGGTCATCCCCCTCGCGCCCCCCATCAGGGGGAGGAAGCTGTCGGCGTTGTCGAAGAGGACTTTCATGATGATGCCGAACCCCAGCGTGGCGATCCCCAGGTAGTCCGACGTCAGGCGCAATACGGGGAGCCCCACCAGCAGGGCGACGAAGGCGGCGCAAGCCGCTCCGGCCGCCAGCGCGGCGAGGAAGAACAGGTGCGACTCTCCCCCGCCGAACTTCATCAGGCAGGCGGCGGCGTAGGCGCCGATCCCGTAGAAGGCGGCGTGTCCCAGGGAGAACAGGCCGGTGAACCCGTAGATGATGTTCAGCCCCAGCGCCGACACGGACGTGATGCAGGCAAGCTGAAAGATCTGGACCCAGTAGGGGTTGACGACGGCGGTCGCCTCCAGCAGGTACCCCGCCGCCGCGGCCGCCGCGAACGGCGCGGCGAACCGGGCAAGGGCGGAGATCCGCTGCACGCCCGTCAAGGGTTCATACCTTTTCCGTCCGCGGGACGCCCAGGATCCCCGTGGGCCGCAGGAGGAGGACCGCGATCAGGATGACGAAGGCGATCCCGTCGCGGTACGTCGAGGAGAGGTACGCGGCGGTCAGGGTCTCCGACTGCCCCATGATCAACGCGCCGAGCACGGCGCCGGGAATGCTGCCGATCCCTCCCAGCACGGCGGCGGTGAAGGCCTTCAGCCCCGGCATCACGCCCATGAAGGTGTTGACCTGCGGATAGGCGATCCCGTACAGCACTCCCCCCACGCCCGCCAGGGCCGCCCCCAGCCCGAACGTGAACGAGATCACCAGGTTGACGTTCACCCCCATGAGGCCCGCCGTCACCTGGTCGTGGGAGACCGCGCGCATCGCCCTTCCCATGCGGGTCCGGTGGACGACGTAATAGAGCAGCGCCAGGCAGCAGAGGGTCGTCAGGAAGATGATCGCCTGGAGGTTCGTCAGTTCGACGCCGCACACTTCCCGGGAGGACACGGCGAAGGGACGCGGGAAGGAGTAATAGTTCGGGCCGAAGACCTGGCGCAGCGCCGTGAAGTATTCCAGGAACAGCGACACCCCGATGGCGGTGATGAGGGAGGCGATCCTGGGCGCATTCCGCAGCGGCCGGTAGGCGATCTTATCGATCACGACCGCCAGGAGGGCGGCCCCGGCGACCGCGAGGAGGAAGACGGCGAAGAGGGGCAGCCGGCACCGTTCGATGGCGTACAACCCGATGAACGCCCCCACCATGAAGACATCGCCGTGGGCGAAGTTGATCAGCCGGACGATGCCGTACACCATGGTGTAGCCGAGGGCGATCAGCGCATAGACGAACCCGATCTGCAGCCCGTTAACGACCTGCTGCAAGAAGGTCTCCACCCGCCTAACCCGCTTTTCTCACCGGGGTTCGTCGCGAGGCGGTGGAGACGGGTATGGATACAAGGCGTCGCGACCGAGGGCACCGCAGGCGTAGTTGAAACTACGTCGAGGAGCCCGACCGAGCGCAACGTAGTAGACATGCCCGTATCCGCTGCCGCAGCAGAAGCCTGGCGAGAACTGCGGGTTCACCGTCAGGGAGTCACCACCTTGACGTATTTTTGCCTGCCGTTTGCGATCTGCAGGATGACGGCGCTCTTGACGGCGTTGCCGTTATCGTCCATGGCGGACTCCCCCGTCACCCCCTGGAAGCCCTTGATCGAGGCCAGCGCTCCCCGGATCTTGACGGGATCGTCGCTGTTCGCCTTCCGGATCGCTTCCAGCAGCAGGTTGGTGGCGTCGTAGGCCAGCGTGCCCAGGGCGTCCGGCGTCTGCCCGAATTTCTCCCTGTACTTCTTCACCCATGAGACCACTTCCGGGCGCGTGTCGTCGGGCGAATAGTGGTTGGAGAAATACCCTCCCTCCACCGCCTCCCCGGCGATCTTCACGAGGTCCGGCGAGTCCCACCCGTCGGGGCCGATCAGGTCGGCGCGGATCCCCTTCTCCCTGGCCTGCTTCGCGATCAGGCCCACCTTGTTGTAGTAGTCCGGCAGGAAAACGACGTCGGGGCCGGAGGCCTTCACTTTCGTGAGGATCGCGGAGAAGTCGACGTCGTCCTTGCCGTACGACTCGTAGGCGACCACCTTGCCGCCCATGATCCGGAAGGCGTCGGCGAAATACTCGGCGACCCCCTTGGAGTAATCGTTGGATGCGTCGTACAGGACGGCCGCCTTCTCCTTGAACAGGGTCTCCCTCGCGAAC
>JACRMU010000127.1 GCA_016219515.1 Deltaproteobacteria bacterium | reverse complement strand
GCCACATCCAGCGCGGAGGATCGCCGACGGCCCACGACCGGGTCCTGGCCACCCGGTTCGGAATCTTCGCCACGGAGATGGTGCACCGCGGCGAGTTCGGGAAGATGGCCGCGCTCCAGGGGAGCAAAATCGTCGCCGTCCCGCTGGCGGAGGCGACCGCACGGATCAAGACGGTCGACATGTCGCTCTATTCGATCGCGGAGGAGTTCTTCGGCTGAGCCGGACCAACATGTCCGATTAGAAATACGGCGAAAAGGACTCCGGGCTCGTTCATAGGATCTTGCCCTTCGCGTCGAACGCGGCGGGGTAGTGGCGGATGACGGCGCCCGGCCCGGTGCCCACGATCGCCACCACGTCGAAGCGGGCCTCCTTCCACGAAGCCGGCGGAATCTTGCCGATGTACTCCCTCGCCGCGGCCGCGATCTTCCTCCGCTTGGGGAATCCCACCGTCTCCTCCGGCGCGCCGAACTCCTCCTCCTCCCGGTAGCGGACCTCGACGAAGACCAGGACGTCCCCCTGCCGCCCGACGATGTCGATCTCTCCGCCGCGGGCGCGGAAGTTCCGCTCCACGACCCGGATCCCCTTCCGCTCCAGGAAGGCGCAGGCCGCGTCTTCCGCCTCGTCCCCCGTTTTTCGTGTCGAGCCGGGGGGGAAGTTCAGGACATCACCCCGCGGAAGGTCTTCCGGTGGATCGGGCAGGGGCCCAGCCGGCGAAGGGCGTCGAGGTGCTCCCGGGTCGGGTACCCCTTGTGCGCGGAGAAACGGTAGCCCGGGTACGCGCGGTCGAACTCCTCCATCATGGCGTCCCTTTCGACCTTCGCCACGATGGAGGCCGCCATGACGGACAGGCAGCGGGAATCGCCGGCCACCAGCGTTTCCTGCGCAAGGGAGCAGGGAACGGGGCGGTTCCCGTCGACGTACAGGAAATCGGCCGGGTGGGAGAGGCGCTCGACCGCGCGCCGCATGGCGAGCAGCGAGGCCTGGAGGATGTTGATCTCGTCGATCTCGTCGTGGGTGGAAAGGGCGAACGCGAAGGAAACGGATTCCGCGGAGATCAGGGCGTACGCTTTCTTCCTTGCGGCGGGAGATAAAACCTTCGAATCACGGAGGAGATTGCTGCGAAACCCTTCCGGGAGAATGACGGCCGCCGCGACCACCGGCCCGGCCAGCGGCCCCCGCCCGGCCTCGTCGACGCCGGCGACCGCGCGATACCCATTCGCGCGGGCCCGGCTCTCGAAGCCGTCCACGGAGGAAGCCCTACTCTTTGGTTTCGGTCGTATCCGCCGCCGGAGCCGCGCTTTCCGCCGCGGCCCCCTCCGCCGGGCGGTCCGCGGTCCCCTCGGCAGGGACGGCGACCCCCTTCTTTCCGAGCCAGTCCTTCTTCTCGCGGATGCGGGCCTTCTTGCCGGAGACCTCGCGAAGGAAGAAGAGCTTCGCCCGCCGGACGTCCCCCTTCTTCTTGACGACGATCTTCTCGAGAAGCGGGGAGTGCATCGGGTAGGTCCGCTCCACGCCCACGCCGTACGATTCCTTCCGTACCTTGAACGTGGAGGCGATGGCGTTCCGGTGGAAGCCGATGACGATCCCCTCGAAATACTGGACGCGTTCCTTCTCGCCTTCCTTGATGCGCGAATATACGCGGATGGTGTCCCCCACATTGAAGGCCGGGAGATCGCTCCGAAGCTTCGACGTTTCCAATTCCTTGAGGAGACTCATGGCAAAAACCCCTTCCTTCCGTCGGATCCCTGGTATCTGCAAGACCCTATAATTTATTCCACACCCTTGCCGGGTGTCAACGGTTTCCTAAACCTGACCAGGTCGGGACGCCGTTCCCTCGTCCGGCGCAGGGCCTCTTCGCGGCGCCACTCCTCCACGGCCGCGTGGTCCCCCGACAGGAGCACCT
>JACRMU010000126.1 GCA_016219515.1 Deltaproteobacteria bacterium | reverse complement strand
TCCAGGCAGCGAAACAGGAGCGCCGCTCCCAGCCCGGCGCCGCGCAGGTCAGTGCGCACACCGGTCGGCCCGAAGAACCCGCGACGCGTGCACTCATACGCTGCGAAGCCGGCAATCTCGCGCCCCTTCTCGGCGACGAACGCCGTGACCGGCGACTGCGAAAACGCCTGCTCGGCCTCCGTCGCCTGCGCCGGCCGCGCTGATCTACCGGCACGGGCCTCCCGGCAGTCTGCATCACCATCCGCATCGCCATCCACATCGCCGTCGGTATGGGCGTCGCCATCGGCGCCCCCGTCCGCATCGCCATCTGCATCCGAGTCGCCGTCGGCGGTCACGTCGTCATCGTCGCCGCGACGGTCTCTCCCGCACCCAGCCGCGGACGAGAGTCCCGTCGCCACCGTCAGGATCCACGCTGCCGTCGCTGCCGCGCCGTCCTGCTTCGTGTCATGGAGAATGGGCAGGCTCGGAGCGATCACTCGCCCATGACCTCTTCCCTGAACGGCTTGGCGCTCGCCTGCGTCGTCCTCGCTCCGACCGCCTGCGGGAGCGGGCCGCACTCACCCCGGGCCGACGCGGGTGCGGACGCGGTGTCGCTCATCAACACCATCGTCGGCATGGCGGTGGACCACCGTACGCGGCGGCCGAAGCTTTCCAACGTGACCGGCGGGCTGTCCGGACCAGCGATCAAGCCGGTCGCCCTGCGGATGGTCCACGAGGCGTGCCGCCGCGTCGCGATTCCCGTGATCGGGATCGGCGGGATCCAGACCGCCGCGGACGCGCTGGAATTCCTTCTCGTGGGGGCCTCCGCCGTGCAGGTGGGGACGGCGAACTTCCGGAACCCCCGGGCGTGCATCGAGATCCTGGAGGGGATCGAGGCGTTCCTGCGGGAGGAGCGGATCGCCGCGGTCTCGGATTATCGGGGGACGCTGTCGCGGTAAAGAAATGTCTTGTGGGCATTTTCCGATTCCTTGTATAATTAGAGTGCGGGCTGAAGCTGACGGCTCGCGGGGCGGAAAATATGGGCGCCCGCAGCTTAGCCCGAGTACTGTGGGGTAGTAATTGAAGTGGGCTACGCCCACTTTTTTTTTGGCATCTTGAGTATCATGGATGATGCCATGCCGCAGGGTTGGTTGTATTCGGGAGCGGCAGGCGTTGAGCATGGCAAAATGCCGCATGGGTC
>JACRMU010000125.1 GCA_016219515.1 Deltaproteobacteria bacterium | reverse complement strand
GGATCAGGTCGTCTTCCGCATCCCCCCGGCGCGCACTTCCGGCGAAACGTCGCCCGCAAACCGGGCGAAGTTTTCCTCGAACATCGCTCCCACCTTCCGCGCCTGCGCGTCGTAGGCCTGCCGGTCCTTCCAGGTATCCCGCGGATGCAGCACCTCCCTCGGCACGCCCGGACATTCTCCGGGCACGAACAGCCCGAAGAAGGGATCCTCCCTCATCTCCGCCGAATCGAGTGCGCCGGACAGCGCCGCCCGAAGAATCGTGCGGGTATGAGGAAGGCCGATTCGGCTCCCGACGCCGTAGGGACCTCCGCTCCAACCCGTGTTGATGAGCCAGACGCTCGTCCCGTGCCTTGCGATCTTTTCGCCGAGGAGTTTCGCGTAGACCACCGGATTCCTGACCATGAACGGAGCGCCGAAGCAGGCGCTGAAGGTGGCCTGCGGCTCGACGACGCCGCGCTCGGTCCCCGCGACCTTGGCCGTGTAGCCGGAGAGGAACTGGTACGTCGCCTGGGGAAGAGTCAGCCGGGCGACGGGCGGGAGCACGCCGAAAGCGTCCGCCGTGAGCATGACGATGTGCCGGGGATGGCCCGCGACGCCGACGCGCATCGCCCTCGGTATGTGCGAAAGCGGGTAGGACGCCCGGGTGTTCTCCGTCAACGAATCGTCGTTCAGGTCGAGGTGGCGAGTCGCCGTGTCCATGCAGACGTTTTCGAGGATGGTGCCGAACCGCCGCGTCGTCCCGAAAATCTCGGGCTCCGTCTCCGGGGAGAGCCGGATCGCCTTCGCGTAGCACCCCCCCTCGAAGTTGAAGACGCCCTCGTCGCTCCACCCGTGCTCGTCGTCGCCGATCAGCGTACGCTGCGGATCGGCGGACAATGTGGTTTTCCCCGTCCCCGAGAGGCCGAACAGCACCGCCGTGTCGTTCCGGCCCGCGCCGCAGTTGGCGGAACCGTGCATCGGGAGCACCCCTTGCGGGGGCAGGAGGTAGCTCATCACCGTGAAAATGGACTTCTTGATCTCCCCGGCGTACAGCGTCCCGCCGATGAGGACCTCGCGGCGCCCGAGGTGGATGAGGATGAAGACCTCGGAACGGGTGCCGTCCCGCCCCGGCCGGGCGTGGAAGCCCGGGGCGTCGATCACCGTGAAGGCGGGCACGTGCCGGGCAAGCTGCGCGGGGTTCGGCTCGTGGAGGAACATGTTCCGGGCGAACAGGCTGTGCCAGGCCATCTGCGTGACGATCCGGATCGGCACGCGGTAGGCGGGGTCGGCCCCGGCGTAGCAATCCTGCACGAAGAGCTCCTGTCCCTGGAGGTAGGCGGCCATCCGGGAACGCAGCGCATCGTAGTTCCGCTCGTCGAACGGCCGGTTGACCTTCCCCCACTCGATCTCCCCCTCGCTCGACGGCTCCCGCACGAAGAACCTGTCGTTCGGGGAGCGGCCGGTGTACTCCCCCGTGTGCACGACCAGCGGCCCGAGATGCGCCAGCAGCCCTTCTCTCCGCTGCAGCGCGTGTTCGTAGAGGGCCGGCGTGGAAAGGTTCCACCAGACGGTCCCGGTATTGGCGATCCCGTGCTCCTCGAGCCCCCGCATCCTTCCCTTGTCCACGTGTATCCCCTTGTTCCCTTTACTGGAATCCATATTACCTTCCGCCAAGGCCGCGGGAAACCATTTCCTCGGGTGGAAAACTCCTGGAGCCCCCCGCCACTCCCCCCCCTTCCCGCTTCCCATCCCGGTATCGCCTGTGGGATCCCGCGCGGCGGGAAAACGGGAGGCCGTCCCCGGCATCTTTCCTGATATATTGATTTCGATGCTCCCCAAAACAGGAGGTTCGCCATGAAGAAAAGAGTTGCCTTGCCGGCGGCTGCGCTGGTGCTGGCCCTGGCGCTCGCCATGGGCGGATGCACCGTGATGGAAAGCACGTACATGAAGAAAGTGAGCGAGGCGGACGGCCTCTCCAAGGAGCTTGCGGCCCTTCAGCAGAAGTACAAGGACCTCTCCTTCGAGAACTCGATGCTCAAGGCCAGGGTCGCCAACCTGTCCGGGGACCTGGAGAAGAGCACGGGAGAGCGGGACAAGTTTTCGGCCGACAACAAGGAGCTGGAGAACCTCCTGAAGGCGAAATCCGACTCCCTGTCGCAGACGATCATGGACCTCCGTCAGAAGATCGGCGGGCTGGAAAATGAAAATGCCCGGCTCAAGCAGGAGGTCGCTGCGCTGCAGAAGGCGCAGGAAGAAAAAGTCCAGAAGGTCAGCAAGACCTACGAGGACCTGCTGGTGAAGATGAAGGGCGAGATCGCCAAGGGAGAGGTCACCATCTCCGAACTGAAGGGGAAGCTGACGGTCAACATGGTGGACGCCATCCTCTTCGATTCCGGCAAGGCGGAGGTGAAGACGGAGGGGCAGGCGGTCCTGCAGAAGGTCATCTCCATCCTGAAGGACGTGAAGGACAAGGCGATCCGGACGGAAGGACACACGGACAACGTCCAGATCATCGGGATGTTGGCGAAAAAATATCCCACCAACTGGGAGCTGTCCGCCGCGCGGGCCATCAACGTGACCCGATACCTGCAGGAGCAGGGGCTCGACCCGGCCATCCTGTCCGCGGTCGCCTATGGGGAGTACAAGCCGGTCGCGGCGAACGACACGCCGGAGGGGAAACAGAAGAACCGGCGGATCGAGATCATCCTCGTGCCGAAAGAGTAGGACCGGGCGGTCAGGGGTAGAGGCCGCGGAAGCGCATCGCCTCGGACACCCGGGAGATCCCGATCATGAGCGCGGCCATCCGGTGGCTGACCCCTTTCTCCTTCGAAAGGTCGAGCACCTCTTCGAACGCCCGCAGCATGATCCGGGAGAGCTGCCGCTGGACCTCCGGCAGATCCCAGAAGAACTTCTGGGTGTCCTGGACCCATTCGAAATAGGAAGCGGTCACCCCGCCGGCGTTTCCGAGGACGTCGGGTATGATGAAGACCCCTTTCCCCTGAAGGATCTCGTCCGCTTCCAGCGTGGTCGGGCCGTTGGCCCCCTCCGCCAGGATCCGGCACCGGATCCGTCCGGCGTTCTCCTTCGTGATCTGGCCCGCCGTGGCGGCCGGCGCAAGGATGTCGCAGGGGATCTCCAATAGCTCCCGGTTCGAAACGGGCGTCACGCCCGGGAACTCGGACACCCTCCCGCCCGCCGCCGCGTGGCGGATCATCGCTTCGACGTCGATCCCGTTCGGGTTGTATGCCCCGCCCCGGACGTCGCTCACCGCGATCACCCGGACCTTCTTCTTCCACAGCTCCTGCGCGGTGACGGAGCCGACGTTTCCGAACCCCTGCACCACCGCCGTCGCCTTTTCCGGGTCCAGTCCGAGGCGCCGGAGCGCGGCAAAAACCAGGTTGCACAGCCCCAGCCCCGTCGCCTCCCGGCGGCCCAGCGATCCTCCCACGCTCAGCGGCTTCCCCGTGACCACCCCGGGGACGGAATAGCCGAGCTGCATGGAATAGGTGTCCATGATCCACGACATCGTCTGCTCGTTCGTGTACATGTCCGGGGCGGGGATGTCCTTCTCCGGGCCGATCAGCATCACGATCTCGGAGGTGTACCGCCGCGTGAGCGCCTGGATCTCCTTGCGCGACATCTTGAGCGTGTCGCAGCAGACCCCGCCCTTGGCCCCGCCGAAGGGGATGTTCATCAGGGCGCACTTCCAGGTCATCCACATCGCGAGCGCCGTCGTCTCCTCTAAGGAGACGGTGGGGGCGTACCGGATCCCCCCTTTCCCCGGCCCGAGCGTCACGTTGTGGTGCACGCGGTAGCCGGTGTAGGAGACGACCCGCCCGTCATCCATCCGCACCGGCACCGTGACGACGAGGGCGCGCTTGGGATACCGCAGGCGGTCGGCCAGGTTCGGGTCCAGCCCCAGCAGCCCGGACGCGCGGTCGAGCTGCTCCACCGCTTCCTTCAGCATGCTCTGTCCTTCCTGGCTCTCCCCCCAGAACGGAAACGGCATCTGTCTCCTCCTTCCGCCGGCCGATGGCGTTGCGCGACGTTTTCCCGGAAATCTTGGTAAAGTGTACCTGATTTTTCCTCCTCGTATCTTCTTTCGGGGGGATTGGTTTACGATAGGAAGGAATGGCCCCTCCGGATGCGAAAACCGAACGGACGTGGCGGCGGCTGGCCGCGGGAGAGCTCTCCTGGGAGGTCCTGCGCCGGCGCTCCCTGATCCTGGAGCGGACCCGTTCCCATTTCCTTCGGAAAGGGTTCACCGAGGTCGACCCGCCGATCGCCGTCTCCTGCCCGAACATCGATCCGAACGTCTTCCCCGTGGTCCTCTCGGACGCGGACGGAAGGCCGTCGCAACGGTTTCTCCACACCTCCCCCGAGCTCTCCATGAAGAAGCTCCTCGCGGCGGGATCGGGGAACCTTTTCTGCCTCGGCAAGGTGTTCCGGGACCGGGAGGGGTCCCCTCTTCACGACAACGAATTCACGATGCTCGAGTGGTACCGCGTCGGGGAACCGGTCGAGGCGATGATGGAGGACGTCGAGGCGTTGACCCGGGAACTGGCGGGAGCGATCCACGGGAGAGAGGAAATCCGGCGGGGCGGCGCCGCCGTGTCTCTATCCGGAAAATGGGCCCGCCGGGAGCTTTCGGATATGTTTGCGGAGCTGCTCGGCGCCCCGATGGGGGGAGACGAAAAAGCGCTTCGGGCCGCGCTCGTCCGCAAAGGGCTGCGGCCGGGGAACGCGGAGGCGTGGGAAGACCTCTTCTTCCGCGCCTATGTCGATGCGATCGAGCCCGCCTTGAAGGGGATGGGGCCGGTTTTTCTCTGCGGTTTCCCCTCCGCGCTTGCCGCGATGGCCCGGAGGCGCAAGGGGGATGACGGGATCTGCGAACGGTTCGAGGGATACCTCTGCGGCGTGGAGCTCGTCAACGGGTACGAGGAGCTGACCGACCCGGCGGAGCAGGAGGAGCGGCTCCGGCAACTCGCGGCCCGCCACGAACGTCGAACGGGCGTTGCGCTCCCCGTCGATCCCGACTTCCTGGATGCGCTGCGGCACGGCTTGCCGCCCTGTTCGGGAGCCGCCTTGGGGTTCGACCGGCTGGCGATGCTGTTGCTGGAAAAAGAGACGATCGCCGACGTGACGATTCGATGAACCACCCCGGGCTGCTCCTGTTCCTTCTCTCCTTCGGTCACATGTGCACCGACATCGTGCAGGGGGCGCTCCCCGCGCTCCTGCCGTACCTCAAGGATAAATATTCCCTTTCCTACGCGGTCACCGGCACGCTCCTTCTGGCCGCCCACCTGACCTCCTCGGTGATCCAGCCGCTGTTCGGATACGCGACCGACCGGAAGCCGTTTCCGGTCCTTTTGTCCATCGGGTGCCTGGTATCCGGCATCGGCATCGCGCTCGTCCCGTTCTCGCCCGATTTCGCATGGCTGATCGCCTTCGTCATGTTCACCGGGCTGGGGACCGCCGCCTTCCATCCCGAAGGGTTCAAGGCGACCGCCTGCATCGCCTCCGTCAAGCGCGCAACCGGCATGTCGTTTTTTTCCGTCGGGGGAAACCTGGGGTTTTCCATCGGGGCGCCGGCCGCCATCTTCCTCGTTTCCCACTATGGGCTCCATGGCGCCGCGTGGCTGCTCGTCCCCGCCGCCATTGCGGGCGTTCTCTTCCTGCCCGCGCTGCCGCACATCCGTCGGCGGATCGCGGAAATCTCCGAAGGGGCTCCGTCGGCCGCGCAAACCGGCGCGGAGCGTCCGGTCTACGCCGTATCGCTCATCGTCCTCATCGTCGTCTTCCGCTCCTGGACGCAGCTGGGCCTGGCCACCTACATCCCGTTCCTCTACCGGGCGCAACTGTCGAGCCACCCGGAATTCGTCGCCACGCTGCTCTTCCTTTTCCTTGGAGCGGGGACGGCCGGCACGCTCTTGGGCGGCCCCCTGGCCGACCGGATCGGGCACCGGAAGATGGTTTTCTGGTCGATGGCCCTCCAGGTCCCCCTCATCCACCTTTCCTCATCTCGAAAGGCTGGCTGGTTTTCGTCATGGCCGCCTGCGTGGGGGCCGCCATCGTGTCGACCTTCTCGGTGACGATCGTGATGGCGCAGGAGCTGTTTCCCCGCCGGATGGCGACGGCGTCGGGGACGATCGCGGGGTTCGCGATCGGCACGGGGGGGATCGGGGTGACCCTCCTGGGAGCGGTGGCCGACCGGTACGGGGTCCCCGCGGCGGCCCATCTCATCAACGTCCTGCCCGCCGCAGGGGCGCTCCTGGCGCTCTTCCTCCCCCTCCCATGGAAGCGGGAGGCCGCGCCGTAACGCCGACCATCTACGCAACCGCCCGGGATTCGATTAAAATTGGCTACCGGCGAGAATTACGGGCGACATCCGAACAAGGAGAGAGGGATGGGAGAAGGACGGAACGGAAGCAACGACAACGCATCGGGGAAGTCCCGCCGCAAGACGGCGCTGGCGATCTTCTCCGCCGCCACCCTGTTGACGGTCGGCATCGGCGCGTTCTACTGGTGGTACCGCCAGACCCACATCTCCACCGACGACGCCTTCGTGGAAGGGAGGATCCACCCCGTCGCCGCCCGGATCCAGGGGACGGTGGCCGCGGTGCCTGTCGAAGACAACCAGCCGGTGAAGAAAGGCCAGCCGCTCGTCCGGATCGACGCGGAGCCGTACGGTGTCCGGGTGGCCGCGGCGACCGCCGCGCTCTCCTCCGCCGCGGCGGACCTGTCCTCCGCCCGCTCGGACGCCAAGGCCGCCCGGGAGGACCTTGCGGCCGGGCAGGCCCAGCTCGCCCAGATGCGGGCGGCGGTCGAGGCGGCCCGGGCGAAGGTGGCCCTTGCCGAAGCGCGGCTCGCCCAGGCGAACCGGGATGCGGAGCGCGCAAAGAACCTCTTCGACCGGCACTCCGTCAGCAAGGAACGATACGAGAAAACCCGCACGGAAGCCGAGGTGGCGAAAGCCCAGGGAGACGTCGCGCGTGAGGAGCTGCGCCTCGCGGAAGCGGCCGTCCCCACCCAGGAAGCGCTGATCGCGCAACGGAAGGCGGTCGTCGGCCAGCGCGAGGCCCGGATCGGCCAGCGGGAAGCCGACGTCCGGCAGAAGGAATCCGCGCTCGCCGAAGCGAAGCTCAACCAGGGGTACACGGAGGTCGCCGCGCCGTCCGACGGATACGTGACGCGGAAGAACGTCGAGGCCGGGCAGGTCGTTTCCCCCGGACAGTGGCTGCTCGCGGTCGCGGCGCTTTCCGACGTCTGGGTGGTGGCCAACTACAAGGAGACCCAGATCGAGAAGATCCGGCCGGGCCAACCGGTCCGCATCCGCGTGGACACCTACCCGGGCAAGGAGTTCAAGGGGAAGGTGGAGAGCATCATGGCAGGCACCGGCTCCGCCTTTTCCCTCTTCCCGCCGGAGAACGCCACGGGGAACTACGTCAAGGTCGTGCAGCGGGTGCCGGTGAAGATCGTGCTCGACAAGGGCGAGGACCCGGGGCATCTCCTCCGGATCGGGATGTCCGTCGAGCCCACGGTGCTCGTCCGATAGGTACGGCGCAATGAACGGGGGGAACCGGTTCGGCAACGCGGTCGGCGCGATGGGAGAGAGCAAGTGGATCGTCGCCGTCACCGTGATGCTTCCCACGCTGATCGAGATCATCGACACGAGCGTTGCGAACGTCTCCCTCGACCACATCCGCGGATCGCTCTCCGCCGGGATCGACGAGGCGGGCTGGGTCCTGACCTCCTATCTCGTCTCGAACGCCATCGTCATCCCGATGACGGGGTGGCTCGCCCGCACCTTCGGACGGAAGCGGTACCTGCTCTTCTCCATATTTCTCTTCACCGCCGCCTCCTTCCTGTGCGGCTCCTCCACGAGCCTGGGGATGCTCGTCTTCTTCCGCATCCTGCAGGGGATCGGCGGCGGGGCGCTCCAGCCGCTCTCGCAGGCGATCCTCCTCGAGTCGTTCCCGCCGAAGGAGCACGGGATCGCCATGGCCATCTTCGGCATCGGGGCGATGTTCGGGCCGATCGCGGGCCCCATCATGGGCGGCTACATCACCGATACGATGTCGTGGAGATGGATCTTCTACGTCAACATCCCGATCGGGCTGCTGGCCGTCTTCATGGTGACGCTCTTCATCCACGACCCGCATTACCTGAAGCGGACGGAAAAGGTGAAGGTGGACACCTGGGGGATCGCCCTGCTGACCGTGGGGATCGGTGCCCTCCAAATCGTGCTGGACAAGGGGCAGCGAGAGGACTGGTTCCAATCCGACTTCATCCTCGTCCTCACGGCGGTCTCCGTCCTGGCGCTTGCCCTCTTCGTCATCGTCGAGCTGTACTACGCGGAGCACCCCATCGTCGACCTGCGCGCTTTCCGGAACGTGTCGTTTTCCACCGGCAACATGGTGATGTTCATCGCCTTCTTCAACCTGTTCGGGAGCATCGTGCTGCTGCCGCTCTACGCGCAGATCCTCCTGGGGTACACGGCAACCCTCGCCGGGCTTGTGCTCTCGCCGGGCGGGGTCGCCACGCTGATCGTCATGCCGATCGTCGGAAAGCTCATCGCCAAGCGGAACCCGAAGTACCTGCTGACGTTCGGGATCGCCGCGTTCCTGTTCATCCCCCTCACGACGCTCACCCTCTCCTCCATACCGAGGCCGCAGATGGGGAACGCCACTTCGATCTACAACCTGCTGCGGAACCTCGGGGGCTCCTTCGGCGTGGCCTTCGCCACGACGATGTTCGTCCGGCGGGCGCAGGTCCACCAGAATCACCTGACGGAGCGTCTCACCTGGCTCGACCGCACGTTCCAACCTGCCGTCGAGTGGGGGAAAGGGCTTGTCATGGGGAGAGGGATACCGGAGTTCGCCGCCGAAACGACGGTCCTGAGGAGGATCTACGGCCAGGCGATCCGGCAGGCGACCGCCCTTGGGTTCAACGACGCCTTCTTCTTCCTCGCCGTGATGATGGCCTGCGTCCTGCCGCTGGTCCTTCTCATCCGCCGGCCGGCCCATCAAGAGAACCCGCCTCCCGCGGGGCATTGACCGCCTGTTTCGCGCCCTCCGTTTGCGGTATACTTGAAAAACAACCGTCCCGTCGTCCGTCCACTCCTCCGCCGAACCTGTTCCACAGGGAATGCCGCGGCGAACCGTCGATTCATTCAACCGAGGAGGAGACCCCCATGGCCACCTATATAATGCTCACCCGCCTCTCCCCGGAGGCCGTCAATGACCCCAAGTACGTCGAGAAACTGGAGCGGAAGGTCGCCGACCGGATCCACAAGATCTGCCCGGAAGTGAAGTGGATCGGCAGCTATTCGGTGCTGGGCCCTTACGACTACGTTGACATTTTCGATGCCCCCGACGGGGACGCCGCGACCAAGGTCGCGCTGCTGGTCCGTTCGTTCGGCCACGGCGTGACGGAGACGTGGGTCGCAACCCCGTGGGACCGTTTCGTCCAACTGGCGAAAGAGGCCGCAAAGTAGCGGCGGGAGGATTCCCATGGGCATACCGGAAAAACTGGCCCGGTTTCTCCAGGAGCGCAACGTCCCCTACACGGCCACCACGCACCCGGAGGCGTTCACCGCCCAGCAGTCGGCGCAGGCCGCGCACGTGCCCGGCCGCGCTTTCGCCAAATCGGTGCTGGTGAACGTCGACGGGAAGATCTGGATGGCGGTCGTCCCCGCGACGGAACGCGTCGACCTTGCCCGCATGCAGAAGTGCCTGGGCGCGAAGAAGGCCCGGCTATCCAGCGAGGCCGAGTTTTCTCCCCTGTTTTCCGACTGCGACCTCGGGGCGATGCCGATCTTCGGAACGCTGTACGGCGTTCCCGTCCTGGTGTCCCACGAGCTGACGGAAAACGAGGAGATCGCCTTCACGGCGGGAACCCACCGGGACATCGTCCGGATGAAGGTGCGCGATTTCCTCGCCGCGGAGCAGCCCAAGGTGTGCGAGCGGGAGGCGATCCTGGCGGGAACGACCTGATCTTTGCTTCCGCCGGCGATTTCCCCATTCGACGTCCTGCGTGCGTCCGACCCTTGACACTGCCGGTGCGCCTTCCTATGCTCTAAGGTCGATGCGGACCATCACGAAACCCTGCCGGAAAATCGCGATCGCGGCGGCGTTGGCGCTTGCGTTGCTTCCGGGCCTGCTTTCCCCGTGCTACGCGGACAACACGGTCTGGGAACTCGACCAGGTCGTGCGGATCGCCCTTGCCCGCCATCCCCTGGTCGGCCAGGCCGACGCGGAAATCCAGGCGGCGGGGGCGAGGAAGGGGCAGGCGGAATCGGCCTATTACCCGACGATCGGGCTTTCCACCGGCTATTCGCGCAGCCGGAGCTTTTCCGCCCTGGCGCATCGGAGCCTTACGATTTCTTCCGGGTTCCTCCAGGGCAGCCTTTCCCAGACCATCTCCGACTTCGGCCGCACGAGCGCCGCCGTGGAACGCGCCGGCGCCCTGCTCTCGTCCACAAGGGAAACCGGGAGGTCCGTCCGCGAGGACGTCGCATTCGCCGCGAAGGTCGGCTACTACAACGTCCTGCGGGCGCAGCGGATCCTGGGAGTCGAACGGGAGACCGTGAAGCAGCGGGAATCGCTCCTGCGGCAGGCCCAGGCCTACTACGAGACCGGGATCCGGGCGAGGATCGACGTGGCCAGGGCGGAAGCCAACCTGTTCCAGGCCCGCGCGGAGCTCACCGGAGCCGAGAACGACCTCCGGGTCGCGCGGATCACGCTTCTCAACCGGATGGGGGTCGACGGCCCCCGGGACTTCGAGCTCAGGGACACCCTCGCCGCCGAAACCCTCCCCGGCGGGCTCGACGAGTGGGTCAAGGAGGCGGAGAAGAACCGCCCGGAGCCCCAGGCGCTCCTGGAGAAGGAGCGTGCGGCAGACCTGAACTTGCGCGCCGCCAGGGCGGGGTACACCCCGATCCTTTCGGGCGTCGGCGGATACGGGTACGCGTCCGAGGATCTCCCCCTCGAGCAGAACTACAACGTGTCCGTTCTGCTGTCGGTCCCCGTCTTTTCGGGGTTCCTCACGCGCCAGCAGGTGACGGAAGCGCAGGCGCAGCTCTCCTCGGCGCGGTATGCGGTGACCGATTTCCGGAGGCTGGTCTTCCTCCAGGTCGAACAGTCGGCCCTCTCGCTCCGCGCCTCCTCCGAGCGGATCGATGCCCGCCGCAAGGAGCGGGAGGCCTCCGATGAAAATCTTCGTCTCGCCACGGGGCGGTACCAGGTGGGGGCGGGGGACATCATCGAGATGATCGATGCCCAGGTGCAGATGGCCCGGTCGGACACCGACATGATCGATGCCTTGTACGACCACAGCGTCTCCGTCGCGACGCTGCTGCGCGCAATGGGGCGATAGCTACGTAGATTTTGCCGGGGACGGGCTGGAAGCGTAGGCCGTCCGGGACACGGGGAGCGCCGTGGACTGGCCCCGGAGAAGAAGGCGGCCGTCCTCCCCGGTGACGGTGAGCTCGCAGACCATCGATTGCCGCCCGCGATGGAAAATGCGGGACTCTCCGACGATCTCCTCTCCCCGCTTCGCCGCCCGGATCACGTTCAGGCTCCACTGGACGCCGACCGCGTCGATCGCCGCGTTGACCGACAGCGCGAACGCCGCGTCGGCTACGGCGAACAGCACCACCCCGTGCCCGATGCCGTGGGCGTTCAGGAACCGCTCCTCCACCTTGACCGACACCTTGGCGTACCCTTCCCGGGCCTCCAGCAGCTTCATCCCGAAATCCTGGATGAGCCGGTCTCCGTTCCAGATCTCCTCGATCCGTCCCATCTTTTCTCCTTATCCCTTCCGGTAGGCCTGCGCGTACTCCACGTAGTGATCGGCGGTGATCCGGTTGGCGACGGCCGATTCGGGCGCCAGCGTCTTGACCACCTTCCCGGGGACTCCCAGCACCAGGGAATGAGGCGGGACCACCGTGCGCGGAGCGACGACGGCCCCGGCCCCGATCACGCTCCCCGTGCCGATCACCGCTCCGTCCAGGACGATCGAGCCGATCCCGATCATGCAGAAGTCCTCGATGGTGCATCCGTGCGCCACGACCCCGTGCCCGAACGTCACGGAATCGCCGACCTCCAGGGCGTGCATGTGGGTCACATGGAGCGTGCAATTGTCCTGCACGTTGGTCCGCTTCCCGATCCGGATCCGGTGGATGTCCCCCCGGATGACGGTGTGGAACCAGACGCTGGACTCTTCCCCGATCTCCACGTTGCCGATGACCATCGCCCCCTCGGCCACGAAGACGCTGGGATGGCATGCGGGAACGATTCCCCTGTAAGGCACGATCATGGAACGCCGGCCTCCGGATTTTTTCCGACTATTCTACAGGGATTCCGGGGGAAAAAAAGATGCGTCGGAACGTTCCGCGTCCCGTCAGGAATCTTCGACGCGCGTCCTTCGTAGGCGCGGTGCCTGGCCGCAGGCCGCGCAGGGCGCAAGGCCCGCGAGCTTGTCGGCGTACTCGAGGAAGGACGAGACGAACGCGGCATGGCTCCATGTCAGGGGCGACACCGAGAGCGGCTCGTTGGTGTAGGGGTGGACCTGCTCCGCAAGCACGCCGCTGGGCAGGGCGCGCGCGGCCGTCCAGCGCAGAAGGTCGAGCGCCGGGCTCAACTCCTCCGCGTTTTTCGCCAAGGCGATATGCCACTGGGCGAGCCAGAGCGTGCAGACGAACCACGGGTTCCCGGGCACGCTGCCGATGTCCTTGTCGGTCGCCTGGTGGTAATGGTCGTTTTCGTACCTCGCCAGCCCGCCCACGTCGGTCTTGACCCAGAGCCGCCTCCGCACCTCCTCCATCGTCCCGACGATCCGCGGGTCGTCGGGCGGGTACATTCCGAAATACCACAGGCCGTACAGGCTCGCGTCCAGGGTCGGATCGACGTCCACCTCCCCGCCGCCCCGCGGCGTGACGGTGCGGGCGAACCGCCCCAGCTCCGGCCGGTACAGGAGCCGGTCGGCCGCCGCCCGGATGCCGTCGGCGGCGCCCTTCCACTTCCGCGCCAGGTGCCCCTCGTTGAAACGGTAGGCGAAGCGCGACGCGGCGACGAGCCCCGCCCACACCGCGGCGACGGTGAATGCGTGCACCCCGTACCGCTCCTCCCAAAGATCGTAGCTCGGCCGGGGCAGGCCGGTCGCCGGGTCGATGTAGGAGGCCATCCAGTTCGCCGCCCGGGCCACCAGCCCGCGATATTTGTCCCGGATCCACTCGACGTCCCGGAACCGGTCCATATGGTTCCAGAGCGCCCAGAGGACCAGCCCCGTCTCGTCCTCCTGGATGGGAAGCTGCTTCCCCTCCTTCCCCTGCCACGGGTGCCAGGAGCTGGCGAGCGACCCGTCCGGGTTGTACTTGTGGAGGAAATACCCTTCCTTCGCGATCACGCGGTGGCAGAAGTCGAAGAACGCCTGCGTGGTCTGAAAGTGGTCGGACAGGTCCAGGGCGTACGCGGCCAGCGCGCCGTCGCGCGGCCAGACGTAGCTGTACGTGTCCCGGGCGAACCGGATGATGTCGTGGTCGTTGGCCGCGGTGATCCCCCCTTCGTTGTCGACCTGCGTGCGCAGGGTCAGGAGGCTGCGGCGGAAACAGCCGACGATCTCCTCGGGGATCTTCCCGAAGTCCCACTCGGACTTGTCCACCCACAGCTCCCAGTAGGCGCGCGTCCTTCCCAGGAACTCGTCGGGGCCGCGGCGGCGCACCCCCCGGTTGATCTCCGCCACCTCGTCGAAGGAGGTTCCCGCGGCCATCCAGTAGTGCAGGACGGCGGGCGCCCCCGGGGCGGTCCGCGCGTGGAGGGCGACGGTGGAATCCACCGAGCCCTGGGCCACGGGATTCCCCTGGAGCGTCCCGTCCTCGGCGTCTTTCCAGGTCCCCTCCTTCCCCAGGAACTCCTTGACGCCGGTCGCCCACTGGTCGATCCCCACCGCCATTCCGGGGGGTCCGTCCCCTTCGTCGTCCTCGACGACGCCGGGCGGATGGCCGTTCCACCTCGCCCCGTTGATGAGGAACCACCGCTTCCCCTTGTAGTGGATCAGGCAACGCCGCTGCGGCTCGTAGTACGCGGTGTCTCCCACCGCGTTTTCCAGGATATGGAAATCGTGGTGGAAGAAGAGCCGCGCCTCGCGCGGCCGCCCCGAAAGTTCGTGGATCTCGAACCGCCGCACGAAGAGGTTCGCCGCCATGTCGACGGCGTCCGCGCACTCGATCCCGATCTCCAGCTCCGGGTGATGGAGACTGACGCAGGTGATCAGGGTGTCGGTCCGGTACCGAAGGTCTCGCACCCATCCCGGGTCGTCGATCCAGCGGAACAGGCCGTCCACCCATACCCCGAACCGGAACGGATGCCCCTGCGAGTGGTTTTCCTTCCCGACATGGGGGAAGTAGATGTCCCTCACCTGGTACAGGCGGTCGAAGTTCACGAGGAGGCTCCCGTTTCCCAGCGGCAGGTCCCTCGGCATCGGAAATCTCCCTCCCGCCGACTAAGATGCGGTCTGACCTCAATCCGTTTGACTTCCGTTCGCCGCCGGGGGGATGATGGATGCATCGCGCTTCTCCACGTCCACTCGCAAGGGGAGCCAAACCCCATGAAAAAAGTCGCCCTCGATCCGCGCAAATGCACCGCCTGCCGGACGTGCGAGCTGCAATGCTCCGTCGTCCATTCCCGCTCCGGCAGCATCCACTCCGCGATCTTCGAGTCGCCGCCGAGCCTCTCCCGGGTCAAGGTCTCCTGGACGCCGGGCCTGAACGTCCCCGTCCGGTGCGTGCACTGCGAGAACGCCCCCTGCCTTCTCGCCTGCCCCGTGGGCGCCATCGAGGAGGACACCGCGACCGGCACCGTGCAGGTCCGGGAGGAGAAGTGCATCGGCTGCTTCACCTGCCTGCTCGTCTGCCCCTACGGCGCCGTCCGGCTCTCCTTCGACCGGAAAAAAGCGCACAAGTGCGACGGATGCAGGGACCGGCTGCGCGAGGGGCTCGAGCCCGCCTGCGCGTCCGGCTGCCCCACGAACGCGCTTTCGTTCGCCGACTTCGACGAAATCGCCGCGAAGAAGATCCTGGACACCGCCGCGCGGGAGACCGCCGCCCTTTCCCAAGCGGGCGCGGGCGCTCCCCGGGAACGGTCCTCCCTCGAACGAATCCTCGAGATGCGGAAGGAGATGGCAAATGGATGACAAGACCGGACGGACGGATTACGCGAATCCGGGCGATATCGAGCTCCTCCGGAAGGCCGAAAAGGAAAATCTCCCCCTGGGGTCGGACCGCCTGAAGAAAATGATGCCCCAGTGCGGCTTCGGGGAGCTGGGGACCTGCTGCGTCCTGTGCTACCTCGGCCCCTGCCGGATCGATCCCTTCGACAACGGGCCGAAACTGGGCGTCTGCGGCGCGAGCGCCGACGTCATCGTGGCCAGGAACTTCCTGCGGGCGGCCGTCGGGGGGGCCTCCTCCCATGCGGGCCACGCCCGGGAGCTTGCTCTTCTGCTCATGGAAGTCGCGGAGGGGAAGGCGCCCGGCTACCGG